>NZ_BAABAT010000027.1:0-151921 GCF_039537565.1 Dactylosporangium darangshiense | reverse complement strand
ACACTGCCACTACCGCCTCAAACAACCCGGCGAAACAGCCAGCACCCGCCACCACCAACCCGCCACCATCCGCCTCTTCCCGCTACCCACCACACCCACAAGATCGACTTAAGCTACGTGGCATTGCGCCTGGGGGCTGGCCAGGCGGCACGCCGAGAAGCTGCGCCGCCTGCACGCCGCCGCCCCGGCAGACGACTGCCGGACGGGCTCGGCGCCCGAACCGGCGCCATCGGCCATTGCGCCTGAGCAGGTCGAACCGCTCGCGACCGACACCAGCCCGAGCGAACCAGGGCCGGGCGAGGGCGACGTCTCGCCGGACCGGGTGCAGGGCTCTGATCGACCTGGGGTGGTCGTCGGACGCCGGTTCGCGCCCGCTGCGCGACGACCGCCTCGGACCGTCGGCGCGCCGCCGCGTGGATCTGCGGGGCGCGGGAACATAAAACCGCCGGCAATTGTCAGAGGCAAATGTGTCCGCCGGCAACTATCCGAACGGACCGCCGATTGCTCAGAGCGTGTTTGAGAAAGCGCGCCGGGGCCGGTGGCCGCGGTGCTGCCCCGCACGGTCTGAGACCGGCGCGCCGGCACGCTAGCGCGTCTAGGTCTGGGTTCCTCCGCCGTAGACAAAGCGCTCCGCGTTGGCGGGGATCCAGGGCCTGGCTGAGTCGCCCAGCCGGCGTCGTAGCGCCGCACCACCTCGGCGAACTCCGCCGACGGCCGGTACTCGTGCGCGGTCACGTAGCGCCGGACCAGCGCCGGCGCCGCGAATATCACGCCCGGCCCGGCCGGCACCCGGATCTCGTGGTAGGCCAGGAAGCCCTTGCCCGGCCGCGGATCGACGATGGCGTGGCTCTCGCCGGGCGGGCAGAACGGGACCCGCCTGCACCCCTTCCACCCATTAGGATGCCGCGATGACGCTCCGGATCGCCACCACGCAGCCGGCGGGAAGCGCTGACGCCAGGGACAACGGTGGGAAGGCTCGTGCGCTGATGCGCCATGCCGCGGCCCAGCACGCCAGACTGATCCACTTCCCCGAGGGCTTTCTCTCCGGCTACGCCAAGGAGCAGATCGCCGACTGGGACGAGGTCGACTGGACTGCCGTCCGTGATGAGCTCGGCAGGATTGCACAGCTGGCGGCAGAGCTGCGGATCTGGGTCGTGATCGGGTCGGCACACCCGCTGACAGCACCGCACCGACCGCACAACAGCCTCTACGTGATCTCCGACCAGGGTCAGATCATCACGCGCTACGACAAGCGCTTCTGCTCGAACACCGAGATCACCCGCTTCTACAGCCCCGGCTTCGAGCCGGTGGTGTTCGATGTCGACGGCTACCGGTTCGGCTGCGCGATCTGCATCGAGGTCAACTTTCCCCAGCTGTTCGCCGAGTACGACCGTCTCGGGGTGGACTGCCTGCTGCTGTCGGCGTGGCCCGTCGACTCGATCTTCTTCCTCAAGGCCCAGGCCCACGCCGCGATCAACAACTACTGGCTCAGCCTGTCGGTCCCCGCGCAGAGCGCCAACCTGATGTCCTCGGCGATCATCGGTCCCGACGGCAGCCAGCTGACGTCCGTCGACGCGGATACCGAACTGGCCGTCACCACCCTGGACCGAAACGCTCCCGAGTTCCACATCGCGCTCGATCTCGCCCGTCCGTGGCGTGCCGAGGCGAACCAGGCAGACATCTACCGGACTCGTCGCGTGGGTGACCCCCGCAGCGCTGATCGAACCTGCATATAGCGAAGGTTCATGATGCAGCGCCCGGCGGCGCCGCTGTGGTGGCGATGGCGCCGGGGGCCTGTTCGCCGAGATCCGCGGCGACGTCATCGCCGGTGTCGGGTTCGACGCGGAAGACCGGGTGGCGCTCGGCGATGGCGGCGAACTCGGCCAGCGGTGCGTCCCGGTCGACCTGGATGTGGGGGCGTGCACCGGGAACCTGCCGGAGGTACTGGCGCAGCAGCGGTGCGCGGTCGGCCGCCGGCAGCTCGACGAGGCGGCACGCGCGCGCCCGACCGTGGCGCAGCACGGCCCGGCCGCCGTTCGCCCGCACGTTGCGGACCCAGTGGCAGTCCGCGCCGAGCATCGGCACCAGATACCACGCGCCGTCCAAGTCGGCGAGGCCCAGCGGGAACCGGGTGATCCGGCCCGTGCGCCGTCCGGGCACCTCGAGCGTGACCCAGCGCCGAGGTGCCAGACCGAGGCCGAAGACGATCGCCCACGCGCGTGCGAACCGGCGGGCGGCGGCGCCGGCGCGGCCGCCGGTGTACATGGCGCGGAGCCGGCGATCGGATATCAGCATGCCCATCGGTCCTCCCCGGAGTCGTTGTCCGCGAGTTGGATGCTCCGCCGGGGCAAGCCGCCGAACCAGGGCGGATGGTCCCGGTGCCGCCAGGACCAGGGGCCCGGGCGCGCGAACGCCGGTCGGCGCGCCGCCAGGGGGAGGGTGACTATCCGCGGAGGGTGAGGCCCGGGAGTCACGGACCGTGCCCACGGCGGGCGTCGCGGTAGCTCGGTTCATCGGGGTTTGGCACGTCGGGACTTGCGACCTTGCCCGGTGCGGGACGTAGTGCCCTCGACTTCCATTACCGGGGGTTCGCGCGCCTGGGCGCCCGCGTCGAGGAGGACGGCGCCACGATCCGGATGAAGGGCGGCGACCTGCGCGGTGCCGAGCTGTATCTGGACACGCCCTCGCACAGCGGCACCGAGAACCTCGTCATGGCCGCCGTCGTCACGCCGGGCCGGACCGTCATCGAGAACGCCGCGCTGGAGCCCGAGGTCCTCGACGTCGTGGGCCTGCTCACCGCCATGGGCGCCCGGATCGGCGGCGCCGGCACCGGGCGCATCACCGTGGACGGCGTCGACGAGCTCCGCGCGGTGGAGTACACGGTGATGCCGGACCGGATCGACGCCGGCGTCCTCGCCATGGCGGCCGCGATCACCGGCGGCGCGATCACCCTGGTCGGCGGCGCCGTGCTCGACCATTTCGGGGTCGCCGCCCACAAGCTGCGGCAGATGGGCGTCGAGCTGCAGCCCGCCGGTGCCGTCACCACCGTCGCCCGCCGCGGTGACCTGAACCCGATCAACATCGTCACCGACCCCCACCCCGGCTTCGCGACGGACCTGCAGCCGCCGCTCATGGCCCTGGCCACGCAGGCCTCCGGGACGAGCTACGTCCGCGAGCGAGTCCACGACGCCCGCTACTCCCTCGTCGGGGAGCTGGTGAAGCTCGGCGCGGAGGTGGCCGTCGACGCCGACCTGGCCGTCGTGCACGGCGGCCGGCCGTTGCGCGGCGCCGAGGTTGTCGCGCACGACCTGCGCACCGGCATCGGCCTGGTGCTGGCCGGGCTGGTCGCGGGCGGGGAGACGGTGGTCACCAACGGCGCCATGATCGACCGCGGCCACGCCGACCTGGTCGGCCGGTTCACCGCGATCGGCGCGGACATCCGTCGCGAGGAGGTGTATCAGCGCAGTCGGTAGCCGCGGCCGACGACGGTGGCGATCGGGTCCGGGTCGCCGAGCTTCTGGCGCAGCGTCTTCAGGGTGGTGCGCACCGCCGTGGTGAACGGGTCGGCGTGCTCGTCCCAGACGCGGTCGAGCAGCCGCTCGGCGCTGACCACCTCCCCATCGGCCCGCAGCAGCTCGGTGAGCACGCCGAACTCCTTGCGGGTCAGCGTGATCGGGCGGCCGGCGCGGCGCACCTCGTGGCGGCCGACGTCGACGGTGAGGTCGCCGTGGTGCAGGACCGTCGCGATGCGGGCCGGCGCGCGCCGGCCCAGCGCGGTCACCCGGGCGATGAGCTCGGCGAAGGCGAACGGCTTGGGCAGGTAGTCGTCGGCGCCGAGGTGCAGGCCCTCGACCCGGCTGTCCAGCGACGCGGCCGCGGTGAGCATGAGGATGCGCGACGGCGAGCCGGCCCGGATGAGCGCCCTGGTGACGTCGTCGCCGTGCAGGACGGGCAGGTCGCGGTCGAGGACCACGACGTCCGGCGCCAGGGCGGCGGCGCGGGCGACGGCGGCGGCGCCGTCATGGACGACGTCGACGACCATGTCGTGCTCGCGCAGGCCGTCGGCGATCAGGTCGGCGAGGACCGGGTCGTCCTCCACGACGAGTACCCGCAGCATCGCTCACCCGGCCGGGAACGTGACGGTGACGGACAGGCCGCCCCCGGCGCGCGGGACGAGGGTCCAGGCGGCGCCGTGCGCGGCGACGACCGCCTCGGCGATCGCCAGGCCCAGGCCGGCGCCGGACGAGCCGGCGGTGCGCCCGCCGCCGCGCTGGAACGGGCGGCGCAGCGACGGCAGGTCGGCCGGGTCCACGACGGGGCCGGTGTTCTCCACGCACAGCCAGGAGCCGCCGGTGGCCAGCCAGACGGCGCCGCCGGGCACGTTGTGGCGGGCGGCGTTCTCCAGGAGGTTGCGCAGCAGCAGGTCCAGCTGCGCCGGGTCGGCCGCGCAGGGTGCGGGGGCGAGGTCGCGGTGCAGCGGCGGGGCGTCGGCCGGCCAGGACGCCGCCGCGCCGGCCGCCGCGCCGGCCAGGTCGACCGGCTCGAGCGCGGCGCCGCGCTGCGTGCGGGCCAGCTGCAGGAGGCTGGTCAGCATGGCGTCGCTGCGCGCCGCGGCCGCGGCGATCGTCTGCAGCGCCCGGCGGTACTCGTCCTCGGTGCGGCTGGGGCGGGCGAGCGCCTTCTCCGCGGCGGTACGGATGATCGTCAGCGGCGTGCGCAGCTCGTGCGAGGCGTTGGCGACGAACAGCCGCTGGCCCTGGAACGCCCGCGCGAGCCGGTCGAGCATCGCGTCGAACGTGTCGGCGAGGGTGCGGACCTCGTCGCGCGGACCGCGCAGCCCGATGCGGGCGTCCATGGTGTCGTGCGACAGCGCGGCGGCGGTGTCGGTGATGTTCCGCAGCGGCCGCAACGCCCTGCCGGCGACCAGCCAGCACAGGGCGAGGGACACCGCGGCCAGCGCCACGAAGACCCCGCCGGTCTCGAGCACGATCGTGCGCAGCGCATCCGTGCGCGCGACCGTCGTCGCCGCCTCCAGCGCGACCGCCGGCCCCGTGCTCGGCTCGAGGATCGTGCCGGGCACCGGCACGAGCGTGCCCTCGGCCGCGGTGACGCTCGCGAGCACCGCGTCGGTCGCGGTGAAGAACTCGCGCCGCACGAGCACGTACATCGCGGCGAGCACGGCCGCGCCGGTGGCCGCGAACACGGCCGCGTACCACAGCGTGAGCCGCCCGCGGATGGTGAGCCTGGTCATCACCCGATTGTCGTCCCGGCCATGTGGCATCCGCGTGTCGTCGCGCGGCACGGTGCCGCTACGTCGCTTGCGCCGGCTCGGGGAAGATCGCGCGGGCCCGGCCGCCGGCGAACCACACGCCGATGGCGAGGGCCGCGGTCGCCTCGAGGTAGGGCGCACGGGCGAGGCCGCCGCACGGGGCCGGGGTGCAGCCCATCGACGCGATCAGCGCCGCGACGCGTTCGCCGGCCTCCGGGGTGGCGGCACAGTAGGGCACTGCCAGCGGCAGGCCCTCGAAGTGCGGCGGGTCGAGCGTCCAGATGCTGTCGTGGCAGAGGTTGAACGCCTTCACCACCGCCGCCCCGGGCGCCGCCGCGGCGATCCGCGCGGCGACCGATTCGCCGGGTGGGATCATGAGCATCGGGCCGTCCGGGCCGGGCTCGAGCGGGTTGGTGCAGTCGAGGACGACCCGCCCGGCGAGCACGTCCGCCAGATCGGCGGCCAGTGGCGGGGCGACCTGGGCGGGGACCGCGAGGAGCACGAGCTCGCCGTGTGTCGCGGCGTCGCGGAGGGTGGCTCCGCCGGAGGCGGGGTTGCGGCCGCCGACGAGGACGTCGTGACCGGCCCGCCGCCAGGCGCCGCCGAGGGTTGCGGCCATGTTTCCGGTACCGAGAATGCCGATGCGCATGACGATCGAGGCTAGGCGGCCCGATGCACACCGGACGGTGTCCATCGGGCGGGCACAATCGGGGTGTGGAGGACGAGTTCACCGCGGATTGCCAGGCCCGAGTCGCGTTCGAGGTCCTGGCGAACCGCTGGGACAGCGTGGTGGTGTTCACCCTGGGCGCCTACGGCCCGATGCGCCCGCACGCGCTCACGGCCCGCATCGGCGGCATCGCGCCGAAGGTCCTCAACGACGCGCTGCGGCGGCTGGAGTACCACGGCCTGGTCCACCGGCGCGCGTACGGCGAGGCACCCCCGCGCGTCGACTACGCGCTCACCGAGGCCGGCACCGCACTCCTGGAGCCGATGCGCGCGATGGGCCAGTGGGCATTGCGCTACGGCGACGCCGTCCTCGACGCGCAGGAGCATTTCACCAGCGAGCGCGCTCATCGAGCGTCCTGAGACCGGTCTCCGAAGGCATCTACGCCTAGCCGCGCGGAGATGTCAGCTTGCTTGCCAGGCGATAGACAGCGGCAACGTGGGTACCGATCTCGGGATCATCCTGCGGATACCGGTCGTTGATACTTCCCATCCCACCAAACGCCTGCCGGAGGTGGGCCAGACCACTCAGGTCGCCCGCCGCGATCCGGTCGTGATCACGCTGAAGCCATTCTGCCCAGTGCTCGTCGCCGACAGCGCGGAGCCGGCCGATCGCAAGTCGCAGCATCGTCAGCAGCAGTTCCCTCAGCGCCTCGGGCGTCGGCATGGTCATCAGAGGAGGCTAACCATCCACGCGTAGCCGAGCTACGGAGCGACATCGCGCTCCGCGTTGGCCGCACCGCCTCGACGATTTCCGCCGGCGGCCGGTACTCGTGCGCGGTCGCGTAGTGCCAGACCCGCGAACATCACGCCCGGTCCGGCCGGCGCCCGGATCGCCCAATAGGTGTCCCGCAAGGTGGGGCCGCGGCCACCCGCCATCAACGCTGACGCTGGCCCGACGACAATTCGGACCACTTCTCAAACACGCTCTGATTAATCGGCGGCCCGTTCGGATAGTGGCCGCCGGACACTTCACGAGCCGTTTTTAATTTATGTCTGCCAATTGCCGAGGGTTGTATGTTCCGGCGCCCGGCAGATCCCCGCGGCGCCGCGCCGGCGGTCCGAGGCGGTCGTCGGGCGGCGGGCGCGAACCGGCGCCCGACGACCACCCCGGGTCTGTCAGAGAGCTGTGCCGGGTCCGTCGAGACGTCGCCCTCACCCGGACCGGATTCGCTCGGGCTGTTGTCGGTCGCGAGCGGTTCGGCCTGCTCAGGAGCGGGTTCACCAGGACGAGGGGCTGACAACCGACGCTCGGCCGATGGTGGAGGGCGCCTTCGGCCTGCCCTTATCAACGGGGCACAGTGGTCCAGGCCAGACCTGGCCTACGGTGATTCCTCCAGGCCGTCTGCCGCGGCTGGGTCCGTGCGGGTCATCAGTCGGTGGTCCAGGCCGTCAGCGGCAAGGTTGATCTCTGTCTCAAGGTCTGCGGCTTGCCTTGCGGCCGGAAACATGACCGCGCGACGGTGGCGGGCCCTCTGTACGGTCGTGGGCATGGTGGGCCGCGCGAAGGGTCCAACCGGCCGGCTTGCGACGGTCGCCGGCCTCGCCGCTGTGCTCGCGGTCATGGCCGGGCTGTTCTGGTACGGCACCATCCATACCCACCACCGCATCCGGGAAGCGGTGGCCTATGACGCCGCGGGGTTCTGCCCGCAGGCCGCCGGTGGGGAATGTGTCGAGGTCGTCGATGCCGTCGTGCACGACCGCGTGGAGTCCGAATCCAGCGACTCCACCCTCTACTACCTCGATGTGAACACGCCCGATGGAAGTCGCGAACGGGTGCGCGTGAGCCACGAAATGTACGACGGCGTCGAAGTCGGCAGCGAGGTGCAATTGTGGCGGTTCCGGGACCGGACCGTCGCCGTCGAGCACGGGGATCTGCACTCGGGCACCTACCTCTCGCCGGGGCCGCCGTACCTCGCCGGCCTCGTGGGCACGCTCTTCTGGGCCGTGGTCTTCTGGGTCGCCGCCATGTTGTCCGTGGCGATGCTGCGACCCGACCGGGGGCAGACCGCCTTCGACGCGGGGTTGCCGTTCTTCGCGGCCGTCGCCGGGGTCGTCGTCCTCGTCGTCGGGTTCGTCCTCGACGAGATCGCCAACGTGGCGCAGTTCGATCCGCGCCTGGTGTACGTGAGCATGCTGCTGGCGCCCGCGGCCGCGATCGTCGTCGTGGTGCGCGCGCTGCTCCGCGCGGCGACTGCCGGGCGGGTCGTGCGCTAGGCGCGCTCGGCCAGGTCCGCGAGCCGGTCGAGCGAGGCCCGGAGCTTGTCGGCGGTCGTCGCCCTCGCGCGCGGGACGCGCTGCTCGTCCGTCAGGTGCGTCCAGTCGTAGGTGTGCGTCACGCGGGTGTGCGACACGTCGATCGGCTCCAGGACCCACCGCCACAGATGCCCAGGCGCCGGTTTGCCCGGCTCGCTCGGCCGCCACGCGATGCGTCGCTGCTCGACGAACTCGACGACATGGTTCTCCCGGACACTGCCCACCGTGAGCGTCATGACGAAGACGTCGCCGACGGCGCGGACCCGTTGCCCGCCCGGCGCTTCCGCCAGGTTGTCGTTGCCGTCCCAGCGCGGCTGCTGCGACGGTTCGGCGATCAGCTCGAAGATCTCCGCGGCCGGCGCGGCGATGTCGCGGCTGGCGGCGACGACGCGCTCGGATTCGTCAGGACCGGTCATCTGCCGATCGAACCACACTGTCGTGGCCGTCACGTGGCCGCACGCCGGCGGCCGCCCGCCGATGGCACGCCGGGGCCGTGGCGTGGTGGAATGCCGGATGCATCTCACGCAGGCGCTGCACACGGCCGTGCAGCAGGACCCGGGCCGGCCGCTGACGATCTTCGGGGATCGGGTTCGGTCGGTCGCGGAGTCGGCCGACCGGGTCGGGCGCCTCGCGGCGGGGCTGCGGGCGCTCGGGGTCGCGCGTGGGGACCGCGTAGCGCTGCTCGGGGGCAACTCGGATCGCTTCCACGAAAGCCTGCTGGGCGTCGCCTGGGCCGATGGCGTGGTGGTACCGCTGAACCACCGATGGACGCCCGCGGAGATCGGCTTCGCGGTGCGGGACTGCGGTGCGACGGCCCTGATCGTCGACGAGGCGCTCGCCGAGGGCGTCCGCGGGCAGGCCGGAACGCTCGCGGCCGTGGTCGTCATGGGCGATGAAGGCGGGTCGTTCGAGGAGCTGATCGCGCGGCACGCGCCGATGCCGGACAGCCGGCGGGGCGGCGACGAGCTGTTCGGCGTGTTCTACACGGGCGGGACGACCGGGCGCCCGAAGGGGGCCATGCTCACGCACGCCAACGTGCTGGCGTCGGCGTGGGGGAGCCTCGCCACCGGGCGGTTCGTCACGCCGGGCGGGCGGCTGCTGCACGCGGCGCCGATGTTCCACCTCGCCGACCTGGCGACGTGGGTCGCGGCGCTGCTCACCGGCGGCACGCACGTGATGGTGCCCGCGTTCACGCCCGAGGGGGTGCTTTCGGCGGTACAGCTGCATCGCGTGACCGACATGCTCCTGGTGCCGAGCATGATCCGGCTGCTGGCCGAGTTTCCGGGCGTGCGGGAGTTCGACGTGTCGAGCCTGGCGCACCTGATCTACGGCGGGGCGCCGATGCCCGGTGCGCTGCTCGAGCGGGCGCGGTCGGTCTTTCCGTTCGCCGGGTTCGTGCAGGCGTACGGGATGACGGAGCTGGCGCCGGTCGCGACGCTGCTGCTGCCGGAGGAGCACGAACACGGCGGGCTGGCCGGGTCGGCCGGGCGCGCCGCGCCGCACGCGCAGGTGCGCATCGTCGGCGAGGACGGCCGGGAGGCGCCGCGCGGGACGGTCGGAGAGGTGGCCGTGCGCGGCGACCACGTGATGCGGGGCTACTGGGGGCAGCCTCAGGAGACGTCCGCGGTACTGCGGGACGGCTGGATGCACACCGGCGACGCCGCCTACATGGACGAGCACGGGTACGTCTTCATCGTCGACCGCATCAAGGACATGATCATCTCGGGCGGCGAGAACGTGTACTGCGTCGAGGTCGAGGCCGTCCTCAACCAGCACCCCGCCGTCGCCGCGTGCGCGGTCATCGGGCTGCCCGACGAGCGGTGGGGCGAGCGCGTGCACGCGATCGTGGTGCCTGCTCCCGGCGGGGAGGTCACCGCCGGCGAGCTGGGCGAGTACTGCCGGGAGCGCCTCGCCGGCTACAAGGTGCCGCGCGGCTTCGAGATGGTCGCCGCCCTGCCCACCTCGGCCGCCGGCAAGGTGCTCAAGCGCACCCTGCGCGACGAGCGGCGCGTGCCGTGAGCGGCCCGGAGCTCGTCGGGCGCGACGAGGACGTCGCGGCGGTGCGCTCCTTCGTGGACCGGGCGTCCACCGAGGGCGGTGCGCTCGTGGTGTACGGCGACGCCGGCGTCGGCAAGTCCGCGCTCATCGAGGACGCCGCCGCCTACGCCGGGGCGAAGGGCGTGCGGCTGCTGCGCGCGACCGGCACCCAGTTCGAGGCCCAGCTGAGCTTCGCCGGGCTGCACCAGCTGCTGTACCCGCTGCTGGGGCGCCTCGACGAGCTCGGCGACGGGCCCCGCGCGGCGCTGCGCAGCGCCCTGGGGCTGCACGCGGGCGGGGTGCCGGACCGGATGGCGATCTCGCACGCGGCCCTGGAGCTGCTGGCCCTGGCCGCCGCGGACGGGCCGGTCCTCGCCGTCGTGGACGACCTGCCGTGGCTGGACCAGGCCAGCGCCCACGTGCTCGGGTTCGTTGCCCGGCGGGCGGCCGGCAGCGGCGTCGGGCTCCTCGCGGCCGCGCGCACCGGCGAGGACGGGGGCTTCGACCGGGCCGGCATCCCCGCGCGCCAGCTGCAGCCGCTGTCGGCCGTGTCCGCGCAGCTGCTCCTCGACAGCCGGTACCCGGACCTCGGCGTCCGCTCGCGCCGCCGGCTGCTGCAGGAGGCGCGCGGCAACCCCCTCGCCCTGCTGGAGCTGCCGATCGCGCTCACCGACCGGGCGGGCGCCGGGCCGTTGCCGCTCACGCACCGGCTCCAGGAGGTGTTCGCCGGCCGCATCCGCGGGCTGCCCGAGGCGACCCGCCGCGCGCTGCTGCTCGCCGTGCTCGACGGCACCGGCGACCTGCGGGTGCTGCGCTATGGGCAGCCCGGCTCCGAGGCCGGCGACCTGGCCGAGGCGGACCGCACCCGGGTGGTCTCCATCGACGGCGCCGCCGCGCGGCTCACGTTCCGCCACCCGCTGATCCGCTCCGCCGTCGTCGAGCTCGCCACCGCCGAGGAGCGCCGCGCGGCGCACCAGGTCCTCGCCGAGCGGCGCGCCGGCGAGCCCGCCCGCCGCGCCTGGCACCTCGCCGAGGCGTGCACCGGGCCGGACGAGGAGGTCGCCGCGCTGCTGCAGCAGGTCGCGCACGCCAACCTGTTCCGCGGCGACTCGGTCGGCGCCATCACCGAGCTGCTGCGGGCCGCCGACATCAGCCCGGCGGGTACCGACCGCTCCAGCCGCCTCGCCGAGGCCGCCTACCTGGGCGCGATCGTCACCGGCGACCTGCGCGAGGTGCCGGCCCTGCTCGACGCCGCGCGCCGGGCCGACCCGCGGCACGGTGGGTCCCTGGCCGGGGCGGTCGCCGGGGCGTATCACCTGCTCAACGGGGCGGGCGACGTCGACAGCGCGCACCGCCTGCTCGCCGGGGCCATCGAGGCGCTGCCCCGGCCGAAGGACGCCGGGAACAAGACGCTCGTCGAGGCGCTGTACACGCTGCTCATGGTCGCGTTCTTCGGCGGGCGGGAGGAGCTGTGGCCGCCGTTGCACGCCGGCGTCGCCCGGCTGCGCCCGCGCCCGCCGCAGCTGCTGTCGGTCCTCGCCGGCACGTTCAGCGACCCGGTGCGCCTGGCCCGCCCGGTGCTCGGCCGGCTCGACGCCGCGATCGAGCGGCTGCGCACCGAGACCAGCCCGGCCCGCATCGTGCGCACCGCCATCGCCGGCAGCTACCTCGACCGCCTCGCCGGTTGCCGCGAGCCGCTGTGGCGGGCGGTGCGCCACGGCCGCGAGGGCGGCGCCGTCACCTCCGCGATCGAGGCGCTGTTCCTGCTCGGCAACGACGCCTACTTCGCCGGCCGCTGGGACGAGGTGATGACCCTGACCGGCGAGGGACTCGAGCTGTGCCGCTCGCACGACTACTCGCTGCTGCGCTGGGTCGGCGAGTTCCTGCGGGCCCTCGTCGCCACCGGCCGGGGCGACCACGCCACCAGCCGGGCGCTCACCGGCGAGATGAGCCGCTGGGCGGCGCCGCGGCGCATCGGGGTCATCTCGGCGTACGTGTCGCACGTCAAGACCTTCGACGCGCTGTCGCGCGGCGACTTCGACGCCGCGTACCGCCACGCGAGCAGCGTCAGCCCGGCCGGGGCCTTCGCCTCGCACGTGCCCAACGCGCTCTGGCTGATCATGGAGCTGGTCGAGGCGGCGGCCCGCTCCGGCCGCATCCTGGAGGCCGCCGCGCACGTCGCCGCCGCGAAGCGGGCCCGCATCGGCGAGCTGTCGCCCCGCCTGGCCCTCACCGTCGCCGGCGCCGCCGCCATGGCCGCGCCCGACCGCGACCACCCCGCCCTGTTCGAGCGCGCGCTGCGCAGCCCCGACGCCGACCGGTGGCCGTTCGACCTGGCCCGCATCCGCCTGGCCTACGGCGAGCGGCTGCGGCGCACCCGGACGCCCTCGCAGGCCCGCGCGCACCTCGAGGCCGCCGCGGACGCCTTCGAGCAGCTCGGCGCCCGCCCCTGGGCGGCCCGGGCCGCGAACGAGCTGCGCGCGACCGGCATCCACCGCGAGCGACCGGTCGAGCTCGCCGCCGGCCTGACCGCGCAGCAGCGCCAGATCGCGCAGCTGGCCGCCGCGGGCCTGACGAACAAGCAGATCGGCGAGCGGCTGTTCCTGTCCGCGCGGACGGTCGGCTACCACCTGTACCAAATCTTCCCGAAGCTCGGCATCACCTCCCGCGCCGCCCTGCGCGACGCCTTGGGCGACCCGCCGCCCGAGTGACCGGTCATGTGACAGAGGCCGCCGCCCCGTGCCAGGGTCCGGATCCGCCGGTCCGGGGCGGGCGTTTGACCTGGGCTGGGGTGGGTACGGCAATGCGGGCCGCAGCCAGAATGACGCCCGCAACAGGGGGAGAAGGACCGACGTGTCGGACAGCAAAGATGCCACCCGGAGTGTCAGCGAGAGCGAGAACCCGGCGATCCCCGCGCCGAGTGTGAAGGCGACCCGGCCGCGCGGCAACCGCGACTGGTGGCCCAACCAGGTGGACCTCTCGGTGCTGCACAAGCCCTCCTCGCGGGCCAACCCGCTCGGCGCGGACTTCGACTACCGGGCGGCCTTCCGCCGGCTCGACGTCGAGGCGCTCAAGCGGGACGTCATCGCGCTGATGACCGACTCGCAGGAATGGTGGCCGGCCGACTACGGGCACTACGGGCCGCTGTTCATCCGGATGAGCTGGCACGCGGCCGGGACCTACCGGATCGCGGACGGGCGCGGCGGTGGCGGCAGCGGGTCGCAGCGGTTCGCGCCGCTCAACAGCTGGCCCGACAACGCCAGCCTCGACAAGGCCCGGCGGCTGCTGTGGCCGGTCAAGGAGAAGTACGGCCGCAGCATCTCGTGGGCGGACCTGCTCGTGTTCGCCGGCAACTGCGCGTACGAGTCGATGGGGTTCAAGACCTTCGGCTTCGGCTTCGGCCGCGAGGACATCTGGGAGCCCGAGGAGGTCTTCTGGGGGCCCGAGGACACGTGGCTCGGCGACGAGCGCTACAGCGGCGACCGCGAGCTCGCCGGCCCGCTCGGCGCCGTGCAGATGGGGCTGATCTACGTCAACCCGGAGGGGCCCTCCGGGAACCCGGACCCGCTCGCCTCCGCCCGCGACGTCCGGGAGACGTTCGCGCGGATGGCGATGAATGACGAGGAGACCGTCGCGCTCATCGTCGGCGGGCACACCGTCGGCAAGGCGCACGGCGCCGTCGACGCGCAGCACCTCGGGCCGGAGCCCGAGGGCGCGCCGATCGAGCAGCAGGGCCTCGGCTGGAAGAACAGCGCCGGCACCGGCAAGGGCGCCGACACGCTGACCAGCGGCCTCGAGGGCGCGTGGACCAACGCCCCGACGACGTGGGACAACGGGTTCCTGGACAACCTCTTCCGGTACGACTGGGAGCTCACGACCAGCCCGGCCGGCGCGAAGCAGTGGACGCCCAAGGACGCGGACGCGCAGGGCACCGTGCCCGACGCGCACGACCCGTCGAAGCGCCACGCCCCGATGATGCTGACCTCCGACCTCGCGCTGCGCCTCGACCCGATCTACGAGCCGATCGCGCGGCGCTTCCACGAGCACCCCGAGCAGCTTGCGGAGGCGTTCGCCAAGGCCTGGTACAAGCTGCTGCACCGCGACATGGGGCCGATCTCGCGCTACCTCGGCCCGTGGGTCGCGCAGCCCCAGCTGTGGCAGGACCCGGTGCCCGCCGCCGACCGCGACCTCGTCACCGCCGGCGACGTGACCGCCCTGAAGGCGAAGCTGCTCGACTCCGGCCTGTCCGTCGCCCAGCTCGTCGCCACGGCCTGGGCGGCCGCCGCGAGCTTCCGCAGCACCGACAGGCGCGGCGGCGCCAACGGCGGGCGCCTGCGCCTCGCGCCGCAGAAGGACTGGGCGGTCAACGACCCCGCCGAGCTCGCGAAGGTCCTGCCGGTGCTCGAAGGGGTACAGCGGGAGTTCAACGCCACCGGCCGGAAGATCTCGCTCGCCGACCTGATCGTCCTCGGCGGCTGCGCGGCGGTCGAGAAGGCGGCCCAGGACGCCGGTTTCGACGTCACCGTGCCGTTCGCGCCCGGGCGTACCGATGCGTCACAGGCCGAGACGGACGTGAACTCCTTCGCCGTGCTCGAGCCGCGCGCCGACGGTTTCCGCAACTACCTCGGATCGGACGAGTTGCTCTCGCCGGAGACGCTGCTGGTGGACCGCGCCTTCATGCTGAACCTCAGCGCCCCCGAGATGACCGTGCTGGTCGGCGGCCTGCGCTCGCTCGGCGCCAACACCGGCCGCGCCCCGCACGGCGTCTTCACCGACCGCCCCGGGACGCTGACGAACGACTTCTTCGTACACCTGCTGCGCTCCGGCACCGAGTGGAAGCCGTCGGCGACCGAGCACGTGTACGAGGGCCGCGACGCCGCCACCGGCAAGCTGCTGCACACGGCGACCGCCGCCGACCTGGTCTTCGGCTCCCACTCCCAGCTGCGCGCCATCGCCGAGGTCTACGCGAGCGCCGACGGCCGGGAACCGTTCGTCCGCGCCTTCGTGGCGGCCTGGGACAAGGTCATGAACCTGGACCGCTACGACCTCGCCTGACCCGATCGACATCGGCCGTTTTCCGGGCCCGGCGGACGGGTACCCAGCGATCCGTGACCGATGTCGTCGAGCCGGCCCGCAGGTGGCGGCCGAGCCTGCTGCTGCGCGGATACGCCCGCCTGCTGGTGCTGCTGCGCTGGCCCGTCGTGCTCGGCTGGCTCGCCGCGGCCGCCGCGTCGGTGGTGTACTTACCGGCGGTCGGGCAGGGCGGCAGCGATCTCGAGCAGCTGGTGTCGGCCGGGAACCCCGCCGTGGCCAGCGAGGTCCGCTCCTACGCGCGGTTCGGCTTCCCGCTGCTGAGCCGCGTCGCCGTGGTGCAGCGCCGCGCCGACGGCCTGCCGCAGGAGGTCCAGCGCCGGGCGGTCGAGCGCGCCCGCGCGGTCAGCGACGGCACGGACACCGCCGCCGGGCCGATCCGGGCCGCGGTGCCGGTGACGAACACCCTCGGGCTGTTCCCCGGCTCGGCCGAGGACGGCACGACGATCGTCACGCTGCTGTTCACCGACCCCGACGTGAGCTTCGCCGACCAGGTCGCCGCGGCGCAGCGATTCGTGGCCGGGCACTACGACGCCGCCGACGCGGTCGTCGGCATCACCGGATCGGTGCCGGCCCGGGTCGAGCAGACGCGCATCGTGCAGTCCTCGGTGCCGGTGCTCGAGGTGATCACGATCGCGGCCGTGTTCCTGATCGTGGCCATCGCCTTCCGCTCACCGGTCGCCTCGCTGCTCGCGCTGGTCGTCGCCGCCGTCGCGACCCTGCTGACGCTGCACGTCGGCGGCGCGCTCGCGCTGCGCCTCGGCGTGCCGGTGCCGCAGGAGACCCAGCCGCTGCTCGTGGCCCTGCTGCTCGGCGTCGTCACCGACTACGTCGTGTTCTACCTGTCCGCCGCGCGGGGCCGGCTCGCCGCCGGCGACTCCCGCCTCGCCGCCGCCCGGCACGCCACCGCCCGGTTCACGCCCATCATCGCCACCGCCGGCGCGACCGCCGCCGCCGGCACCGGCGCGCTGGTCGTCGCCGGCGCACCCACCTTCCGCGCGTTCGGCCCGGGCATGGCGCTGGCCATCCTCATCGGCGTGGTGGTCGCCCTCACCCTGGTGCCCGCGCTGCTGGCGATCCTCGGCCCGGCCGCGTTCTGGTCGCCGCTGCGCCGCCGCACCGCCGCCGAGCCGTTGCCCGCCCCCGCCGGCGGCCGATGGTGGGCCCGGCTGCTCACCCGGCGCTGGTTCGCGCTGCCGATGCTGCTGTGCATCGCCGCGCTGGCCGTCGCCGCGCTGCCGATGCGGCACATGCGCCTCGGCGTGTCGTTCGTCGAGGCGCTGCCGCCCGGCAACCCGACCCGCACCGCCGCGGCCGCCGCGGAGACCGGGTTCGCCGACGGCATCCTGTCCCCGACCGAGCTGCTCGTCGAGGGCGACGGCGTCGCCGGCCGGACCGCGGAGCTCGCCCGGCTGCAGCAGGCCCTGTCCCGCGAGCCCGGCGTCGCCGCGGTCATCGGCCCCGGCACCAAAGGTCTGCCCGACGGCCTCAGCGTCTTCGCGGCCCGCGACGGCGGCGCCGCCCGCTTCCTGATCATCCTGGCCGACGAGCCGCTCGGCGCCCGCGCGGTCGCCACCGCCGGCCGGCTCGACCGCGACCTGCCCGCCCTGCTGCACGCCGCCGGCCTCGACGGCGCCCGCGCCGGCCTCGGCGGCGACACCGCCGTCGCGCGCGTCATCGTCGAGCAGACCGTGCACGACCTGGGCCGCATCGCCCTCGCCGCGCTGCTGGCCAACCTGCTGTTCCTCGTGCTGTTCCTGCGCGCGCTCGTCGCGCCCGTCGGCCTGCTGGCGTGCAGCGTGCTGGCCATCGCCGCGACGCTGGGCCTGACGACGTGGCTGTTCCAGGACCGGCTGGGCGGCGACGGCCTGACCTTCTATGTGCCGTTCGCCGCCGCGGTACTGCTCGTCGCCCTCGGTTCGGACTACAACATCTTCGGCATCGGCCCGGCGTGGCGCGAGGCCCGTTCGAGGCCCCTGCGCGAGGCCCTCGCCCTGACGCTGCCGCATTCGGCCCGCGCGATCCGCACCGCCGCCGTCACCTTGGCGGTGAGCTTCGGCCTGCTCCTGATCGTCCCGCTGCGCCCGTTCCGCGAGCTGGCGTTCGCGCTCGCCGCCGGCGTGCTCCTGGACGCCTTCGTCGTCCGCTCGCTGCTGGCCCCCGCACTGCTGAGCGTCCTGGGCTCGAGCGCCGCGCCGCCCGTTCAGCCCCGCTCGACCGGCGAGGGCAGCAGCTCCTCGACGGTCCCGGCGGCCCTCGAACCGGCCGCACCGAAGAACCCGATCTGAAAACGACGCACCGGCGCCGGCCGCACGCATTGCCCCGGTCCCGACCTCGGCCACCACCGCCATATGGCCGCCTGCCCATCGGCGTTCGTCGTGCCGGGTTCCACCGGTTCGCCCGGTGCCGCCCCGGCGGCCGTGCGCCTATCGTCGCGGGGATGGTCTGAGGCGGCGGAGGACACGGTGGCGCAGTGGGTGTTGCAGTGCAACCCGACGCGATGGCGGATCTACGACTTCTTCGCCGCCGGGCACGAGCTGACGTCGTGGACCGTGACCCGCCACGTCCAGCAGGCCGGCCCGGGTGACCTGTTCGCCCTGTGGGTGACCGGCCGCCCCGGCGGCGTCGTCGCCCTGGGCGAGGTCACCGACACGGCGGTCCCCGCCGCCGAGATGGCCGACGAGGACGACGACGGCTACTGGACGGACGTGGCCGACCGCGGCCGCGACCGCTACGTGCTGCCGGTCCGCATCACCCGGCTGTTCCTGCACGACCCGCTGCCGCGGGACGTGCTGAGCGCCGATCCGCGCTTCGCCGCCGCCGCGGTGCTGCGCGAGCCCGGCTCGGGCAACCTGTTCGCCGTCACCGACGACGAGTGGGCGGCCCTGCACGAGCAACTGGACGGCCGTGCCCTTGCCGGAACGACGACCGCCGACGGCGCCGGTGCGGAACAGGTGTTACGGCGGCGGCTGTTCGGGACGCGTGGGGAGGCGCTGTGCGCGCTGTGCGGGGACGTGTACCCGGTCGGGCTGCTCCGCGCCGCGCACATCAAGAAGCGCGCCGCGTGCACCGAGGTCGAGCGGCGGGACCTCGGCAACGTGGCGATGGCCGCGTGTGTCATGGGGTGTGACGCGCTCTACGAGGCCGGCTACCTCACCGTCGACGCCTCCGGGCACATCGTCACCGCCGCCGGGCCGCACCCGCGGGCCGTCGGGCAGCGGCTCGAGCAGCTCGCCCGGCGGCGTACCGCCGCGCACAACGCCGCGACCGAGATCTACTTCGCCTGGCACCGTGACAACACATTCCTCGACGGGCCGGCCGCACGGCAGGCGACGGCACCGCCCACGGCGTGAGCGCACGGCGTGAGCGAACGAGGCACAATCGGGCGGTGAGCGGCATCGCGCGGTATGACGAAGTGCTCGGACCGCTGCGCCGGGCCTACGACGCCCGCGCGGATTGGCGCGACGGGCTCACCAAGGAGCCGTGGAAGGTCGCGGAGCGGCGGGCGTTCCGGGAGCGGCTCGCGGCTGGCGCGCGGCTGCTCGAGGTGGGCGCCGGCACGGGGCAGGACGCCGCGTACTTCCTGGGGGAGGGGTTCGACGTCGTCGCGACCGACCTGTCGCCCGCGATGGTCGAGCGCTGCCGCGCCAAGGGGGTCGAGGCGCACGTCATGGACCTGCTGCGGCTGGAGTTCCCGGCATCGTCGTTCGACGCGGTGTACACCATGAACTGCCTCCTGCACGTGCCCGACCGGGACCTGCCGGCGGTGCTGGCGGCCATCCGCGGCCTGCTGCGGCCCGGCGGGCTGCTGTTCCTCGCCGTGTGGGGCGGCGCGGGCGGCGCCGAAGGGCCGATCGAGGGCGACGACCACGACCCGCCGCGGTTCTTCTCGTTCCGCACCGACGAGCGGCTGCTGGCCTTCGCCCGCGCGAGCTTCGACGTGGTGGACTTCCACCGGGTCGAGACCGGTGACCGGCAGTGGCTGCAGTCGCTGACGCTCGTCAGGCCCGCTGCAGGCGGGTGATCGCGGCCGCCAGGTCGGCGTTGGTGATCGGGCCCGAGGTGGCGCCGGAGCGGGCCTCGCGCATCGCCTTGTCCAGCTGGGCGCGGCGCAGGGCCTCCTTCAGGTCGGCGCCGGTCAGGCCCGAAGCGGCGGCGCCCAGCGACTCGGTGTCGACGTCGTCGGCGAACATGCGGAAGCCGGGCGTCTCGTGGCGGGCGATCAGGGCGCGGACGAGCTTGGCCAGGATGTCGGCGCGGGCGCGCGGGCCCGGCAGCGGCACCGCCAGCTTGAGGTCGAAGCGGCCGGAGCGGGTCAGCGAGGCGTCGACGCGGTCGGGGAAGTTGGTCGTGGCCACGACGATGACGTTCGGGTTGGCCTCGATGAGGGTGTTCATCTCCTGCTTGAAGATGCCGGCGACCGCGTTGATCATCTGGCCGGCGGCGTCGAACGCGGCGCCGGTGTAGGTGATGATCGAGTCGAACTCGTCGAAGAGCAGGATGGCCGGCGAGCGCAGGGCGCGGGCCTCGGTGAAGATGCGCTGGATGTTCTTCTCCGAGTTGCCGACCCACTTGTCGAGGATCTCCGGGGTGCGGATCTCGCGCAGCTCGGCGCCGATCTCGTTCGCCAGGGCCTGCGCGAGCATCGTCTTGCCGGTGCCGGGCGGGCCGTAGAGCAGGATGCCCTGCGGGCGGGTGGCGCCCCAGCGGGCCATGACGTCGGGGTGGCGGAACGAGACGGCGACGTCGCGGAACTGGGCGACGACGTCCTCGAGGCCGCCGACGTCGTCGAGGCGCACCCCCTCGGAGGCGGCGCCCAGCGCGGCGGGGCTGACGGTGACGGGGCCGGCGGCGCCGGTGACCTGCATGACGGCCAGGACGAGCGCGGCCAGCGACGGCGAGCTGAGCACCAGGTCGGGGCCGTCCTCGCGGACCGTCACGGCCGGGTCCTCGACGTCGGCGGGGCGCGCCGGGCGGCCGGCGCGGGCCAGGCCGACCGCGATGATGGTGCCGAGCGCGGCGCCGGGCAGGCCGAGGAGGCGGAACAGTGCTCCGCCGGCCGCACCGCCGGCGAAGAGGCGGGCGAGCGCGCCCAGCCCGAACGGCGCCCGGGACCAGCGGGCCTGGTAGCCATCGGCGACGACGACGAGTTCGATGCCGCGATTGGGCAGGTCGTGCCCGATCGGCCGGGGTCCACCGGCCTCGGGCGCCAGGAGATGCCCGTCGACGATCCGCACGACGCGCCCGCCGACGTCGACGACCTCCACCGCGGGCCGCAGCCCCATTTCGGCCATGCGTACGAGTCTGCCACGGCCTGAGTACAATGATCGACCGTGCTCACCAGACGTCAACTGCTGCTCGCCGGCCTGGCCACCGGGGTTGCCTCGATGGCCGGGTGCTCATCCGGGTCGAAGGAGGCCGGCAACGGCCGGCCGGTCCGCGAGTTCGGCATCGCCTCCGACCCGTGGAAGGCCGCCGACTGGGGCCAGGCCGTCGGAGCGAAGCCGACGATGGTGATGGAGTTCGAGTCGTGGGACCGCAACCGGACCCTCGACGCGCATTTCCAGGCGGCCAAGGACGGCAAGATGGAGTCCTTCGCGATCACCTGGGAGCCGTGGACGCCGGTGGACCTGGCGGCAAACGCGGATGCCCAGAGTGCGGTGCAGCCGAAGTTCAGCAACCAGGCGATCGTCGCCGGGTCGCTCGACGGCTACATCCGCAACTTCGCCACCGCGGTGAAGAAGTCGGACCTGACGGTGTACATCCGCTACGCACACGAGATGAACGGCGACTGGTATCCGTGGTACCACGACCCCGCCGTCTATGCGCAGGCGTGGAGGCACATCGTGGACGTCTTCCGCTCGGTCGGGGCCAAGAAGGCGAAGTTCGTCTTCGCGCCGGCCGTCAACCTCTACCAGGCCGATGACTCGGCGTGGATGGCCGGGGTCCAGCAGTACTGGCCGGGCGCGGAGTACGTCGACCAGGTCGGCACCACGATGATCAACCTCGGCAGGTCGAAGGCCTACTACGTGAAGGACTTCAAGCCGCGGCTGAAGCTGCTGCACGAGACGTTCGGCAAGGGCGTCGTGCTGGCCGAGGTCAACAGCGCGTCCGAAGGGCGGCTCAAGTTCTTCACCGAGCTGCGCACGTGGCTCAGCACGCCGGAGGCCGACTACATCCGCAGCGTGATCCTGTCGCAGCTGCCGTCGCACGGCCAGGCCAGCCTCGGCGACCAGGTCGGCGACCTGAGCTGGCAGGTGCCGACCGACGACGAGACCAGGCCGGTCATCAAGGCCCTGATCAAGGACATCACACCGGTGGCGTGACTCAGTGCCGGGGCGGCGGCGCCAGCTTCACCGACTTCAGGCCCTGCCCGACCGCCTCGGCGATCGGCGGGTGGTCGGTGAAGCGCCAGTCCGACCGGCCGCCTTCGCTCTTGCTGTAGTTGAACCAGATGAAGCCAGCCATGTCCGGGCGGGTGCTCATCCACTTGAAGAAGTCGGCGATCCACGGCAGCTGGCGCGGGCCCTTCTCCACCGCCGTCTCGGTGATGACGAACGGCTTCTGCGTGAACTTGCGGATGGCGTCGAGCGTGGACTGGTACACCTGGGCGGCGGTGCTCTCCTGGATGGCGTAGCCGACCATCCCGACCCAGTCGACGTAGTCGTCGCCCGGGTACAGCGGATCGAGCTTGACCTGCGGCATCGGCGTGATGACGTTCGGGCTCCAGATCCAGATCACGTTGGTCGCGCCGGCCGCGACGAAGATGTCGTGGACGTGGCGCCACATCTTCACGTAGTCGCCCGCGTGGTTGCCGGAGTTGCGCTCGGCCCACGGGTACCAGGTGCCGTTCATCTCGTGTGCCAGCCGGATCGCGACCGGCCAGCGCTGGTCGCGCACGCCGGCGGCGAAGCGGGCGATGTAGGAGTCGTACTGGCCGCCGATGATCTTCTCGAGGGAGTACAGACTCTGGTTCGGGCCCTTCTTGACCCCCGCCCAGGGCTCCCACGAGATGACCGGCAGGGCGCCCTGCTTGTAGGTCTGCGGCACCGAGTCGGGCCGGAACTCCTCGGTCCACTTCACGAAGTACTGCACCATCGTCGGGTGCGCGCCGACCGCCTTCGCGGCCTTGTCGATCTCGGCCGACGACCACGGCGCCTGCGGCGTGCTGACGCCGAACCGGATGCCCGGGATGGCGAGGATCTCCTCCTTCGTCGGGGCGGGCCGCTCGGCCTGGCGGCGGTTCTCGGCCTGCACGACGGCGTTGGCGGTGGCCTGCGTGGTGTCCGGGTCCTGGGCCGACGGGCTGAAGATCCAGACGGCCAGCCCGACGACGACGACGGTGTTGGCCGCCATCCAGACGCGGAAGGTCCGCGGCGACTCGTACTGATGCCTAGCCACCGATCAGCACCGCCCCACACATCATGATCGCCCCGAGGATGTAAGGCACGACGAGCAACGGGTTGCGCCTGCGCTCGCCGGCGAAGCCGCCCGCGCGGGTGCCCCAGCCCGCGTTGTGCGCCATGCGGAAGAAGCCGAGCACGCGCACCGGCATGAGGACGACCGTGTTGATGATCATGAAGATCGGCAGGAACGCGATGTCGTTGGCCCGGTAGGCGAAGTGCCGTCCGAAGCGCAGCGCCAGGGACGCCAGGGTCATCAGCGCGGTGAGGCCCAGGATGATCGAGATGCGCTGCCAGGACACGTCGGGCAGCATCAGCGCGCCGTACAGCTCCGCCTTGCGCCCGGTCGCGATCGCCACGCCCCAGTTGATGAAGCAGCCGGCGAGGATGAACGGCACGAGGATGTCGGAGAGGTACATCACCGCCAGCACCGGCGCTTTGCGCAGCATCCACGGCAGCATCCGCAGGGTGTTGTACTGCGACCCGCGCGCCCACCGGTACTGCTGCTTGGCGAGCTTCCCGAGCTTCGTCGGCGCGTCGGTGAACACCAGCGACGTGGACTGGTAGACGGTGCGGTAGCCGGCCTGCAGTGTGTAGTTGGTCAGCGTCCGGTCGTCGCTGACCTCGAGGAACACTCCGAGGAAGCGCTCGGACAGGAACCGCTCCATGTAGCGCACCAGGATCTCGCGGCGAAACGCGATCGTGCGGCCGGGCAGGCAGCCGACGGTGCCGAGCACGCTCATCGCCGGCATCGAGTACTCGTTACGGACGTTCTCCAGCCAGTCGGCCCATCGGGTGAGCACGGTGCGGGTCGGGTCGATGATGCGCTGGCGGGTGGTGACCCCGCCGACCTTCGGGTCGCGGAACGGCTTGATCAGCTCCCGCAGCGTGCCGCCGGTCCACATGGTGTCGGAGTCGACGAGGACGATGACGTCGCTGCTGGACATGCCGACGCCGACCCGCACGGCGTTGCGCTTGCCGGGGATTTCGGTCCATACCCAGCGCACGTCGAGGTCGGCGCAGATCTTTTCGAGGATCTCGTTGCGCGGCCCGTTGATGACCACGATGACCTCGTCCGGGTGCTGCTCGCGGATGCGGGTGAGGACCTCGCGGAAGAGGTCCTCGGGCTCGTCGACGACCGGCACCACGACCGATGTGCTGACGTGGTGCGCCGCCTGGTACGGCCGGTACTGCGCGGCGAGGGTGACCCGCAGCAGCCAGAGGATCCACACCCAGAGCATGAACACCGCGAACGGGAAGACCTGCCCGCTCTTGACGAAGGCGTTGATCTGCAGGAGGAAGGCGAGCATCGGCCGCTACGCGCCCGGCTTGAGGGTGAACAGGGTCAGCGTCAGCCCGGTGAGGTTCCAGGTCTGCGCCGCTGTGTAGCGCACCCGCAGCGCGCCGTCCTTGCCGGCCTCGAGCCCGGACAGCGGCGAGTCGAGGGGGCCGACGCGGACCAGCCACACCCGTGCGGTGCGCCCGAGGCAGGCGTCGGCGTCGAGGCACTCCCTGGCGTAGAGGTGCCCGTTCTCGCGCGGCTTGGACTGGGCGAGGATGTCGCGGGGGCGGTGGCCGGCGGTGAGGTACCGCTCGACGATGTCCCGCCCGGCCGGGCCGTCGCCGTCGGCGGGGCCGTAGACGACCGCGTCGCCGGGCTGGCCCTGGCGGTACAGCACGTTGGCGAGCTCGTGGCTGGCCTGCCCGTGCCCGTCGGGGCGGCGGATCGACAGCTGCTCGGGCACGCCGATCGCGGCGATGGTCAGCACGATCGCCAGGCCGCGGACGACCAGCGCCCGGCCGAGGAACATGCCGGCGAGCCCGACCCAGCCGAACAGCGACACGATCGCCACTTCGTCGATGTCGATGGTGGTGAAGCGGATCACGGGGTACAGCAGGAGCAGCGGCACGATCGCCCAGGCGGTGAAGACGATGCCGGGCTTGTGCACCGACAGCGCGAGGATCGCCAGCCCCAGCAGCACGCCGCCGGCGAGCACCGAGCCGAACGTCTGCTGGCTGAGCGTCGACACCGACGGGAACCCCGGCAACACGGCTCCGGTCTCCGGCAGCGGCGCGCCGAAGAGCACGACGAGCGTGGCGGCGGGCAGCGCGCCGACGAGCAGCGCGGCGAACCAGGCGCCGATGAGGCGGCGCTTCATCGCCACCACGACCGCGCCGTGTGCGAGGACGACGAGCAGCCCCGTCAGGTGGGTGAGGCCGGTGAGCGCGACGGCGGCGGCGTAGCCGGCGAACTGCCAGCCGCGCGGGCGGTCCAGGTAGTTGACGAGGGCGAGGGTGGCCAGGGCGGCGCCGAGCAGCGTGAACGCCTGCGGCCCGGCCTCCTGCGCGTAGCGGCTGGTGACCGGCAGCGTGGCGACCAGCAGCCCGGCGAGCAGGCCGACCCGCGGGTTGACCAGGCGGGTGCCGACCTTCGCCACGAGCGCGGCCGCGCAGGCCATGGCGATGACGGACGGCGCCCGCAGGGCGAAGTCGGTGCGGCCGAAGGCGCTCGCCCAGCCCTTGAGCAGCAGGTAGTAGGGCGCCTCGGCCGGGTTGACCTCGTGCAGCACGTCGAACACGCGGGCCTTCGGCACGAGCGTGAAGCTCCACGCGGCGAGCTCGGAGACCCGCATGCTGGGCCAGTTGAGCCGCACCAGCGACAGCGCGGCGGTGGTGACCATGGTGACGACCCAGGCGAGGGTGCCCAGGGCCCGGTGGGCGGCGAAGGGCGAGCCCTCGATCGCCGCCTCGCCACGGGCCGGCGGCTCGTCGTCCCACTGGGCGACGCGGGCCTTCTCGTGCGCGGCGGCGAGCTCCCGCTCGGGCACGACGACGGTCTCCTCGTCGGCCACCGGCGGTGCCGGCGGCTCGTCGTCGAGGGCCGGCCGCTGCCTCGGCAGGATGAGGGTCTCGTCTGGGCTGCTCACTGCGCTCATTTCCGGCTGTTGGGCGGTCACGGCAGCTGCGCACCCAGCACGGGTGCCAGCATGGTCGCGTACTTCGTCGTCATGTGGCTGTCGTCGCGGTACACCAGGATGTTGCCGACGACGACCGGGCAGGTGCGCGCGGTGCAGAACCAGGCGGTGGGGTCGATGACCGTGGCGCCCTCGGCGGCGGCCGCGGTGGCGATCATCTGCCGCCGCTTCGGCAGCACGAGGGCGGTGTCGGCGTCGCGGACGCACTCGGCGAGGTCGTCTGCGTGCTGCGAGACGCAGTCGGGCACGTTGGACTTCGGGTAGGGGGTGTCGCTGAGCACGATGAGCTTCGTGCCGTCCTGCTTCACCTTGCGCAGCGAGGCGACCCACGCGTCGGTCCACGCCTTGTCGGGGTCGGCGGGCTTGTCGACGAGGCCGCCGGTGTCGGTGCCGTTGTTGGTGAGCACGACCATCGCCGGCTTGGCCGCCCTGATCGAGTCGAGCGTCTGGTCGCGCCACTGCACGCACTCGTTGTAGGCCCGGTTCAGCGCCGACTGGTACACCAGCACCGACGCGGCCGGGCAGGCGCTCTTGGTGTGCACGACGAGCCGCCAGTGCCGCTGCTGCGCGATGAGCTCGAACGCGGGGAACCACTGTGCGGCGTGCGAGTCGCCGACGAGCGCGACGGTGGTCTTCGACGCGGTGTCGCCGTAGGCGCACTCGGGATTCTTGGTCGCGGTGAAGCTCAGGTGGCAGCCGTTGGCGTAGATCGCCGGGCTGTCCTTGGCCACGGCGGCCAGGCCCGGCGTGAGGTTGCCCGGCAGCGCGGCGGTGCCGGTCGAGTCGGCGATGAGCTTCGCCAGCTGCGCGGCGGGGTCGCTCGCGGTGGCCATGACGGCGGCGGTGTCGGTGGCGTGGCCGCCGGCGCCGGGTCCGGGTGCGAGCCGGCCGCCGCCGAAGGCGAGGGCGGCGGCGCACAGCGACAGCGCGAGGCCGAGGGAGATGCCGCGCACCGGCCGGGCTTTGAGGGTCCTGCGGTTGCGGACCGGGTTCTCGATGAGGAAGTACGAGCCGGCGGCGACGGCGAGGGAGGCGCCGGCGAGGGCGAGGTTGAGCCCGAGGTTCCCGTCCTGGTGCAGGGCGGCAGGTGCGATGACGAGGATCGGCCAGTGCCACAGGTACCAGCTGTAGGAGAGTTTCCCGAGCCATTGCAACGGTGCGAGGCGGAAGACCGCGACGACGCCGCCGGCCGCGGCCGCGCAGCCGCCGGCGATCATCAGGCCGGAGCCGCCGACGGGCAGCGCGGCGGCGTAGCCGGGGAACGGCGTCTTGTCGGTGAACAGCAGCGCCGAGGCGACGACGGCGGCGAGGCCGAGCCAGGTCAGCACGGCGGCGAGGGCCTTGGGCATCCGGGCGAGGGCCGGTGCGAGGATCGCGACGAGCGCGCCGAGGGCCAGCTCCCAGGCGCGGGTGTGCGCGCCGAAGTACGCCCACGGCGCCGCGTCGCGGGTCTGCTGCACGCCGGCGTAGAAGGAGAGGCCGCCGGCGGCGAGCAGGGTGAGCACGATCGCGGTCCGGCTGAGCTTGGTGCGCCGCCACCGCCAGGCCAGGGACGAGGCGAGCAGCAGCAGCGGCCAGGCCAGGTAGAACTGCTCCTCCACGGCGAGGGACCAGAAGTGCTGCAGCGGCGAGGGCGGCGCGCCGGCGTTGAGGTAGTCCACGCCCTCGGCCGCGAGGCGCCAGTTGATGCCGTAGAAGGTGCTGGTGAGCGCGTCGAGCGCGGTCGAGGGGAAGCGGGTCGGCGGCAGCCAGAAATAGGCGGCGACGAGCGTGGCGACGAGCACGGTGATCGACGCGGGCAGCAGGCGGGTGGCGCGGCGGGCATAGAAGCGGCTGACCGAGATCGTGTGGTGCGCCTGGAGCTCGCCGTAGAGCTGCGTCGTGATGAGGAAGCCCGAGATCACGAAGAAGACGTCGACGCCGACGTATCCGCCGCCGAGGACGGTGACGCCGGCGTGATAGAGCACCACGAGCACAACCGCGACGGCCCGCATGCCCTCGATGTCGGGGCGAAATCGGGACGGCGCATCGGGGGAATCGGCGCCGGTGACGATGAGTCCCGGTTTGGCCGGCTTTCCCCGTGAAACGTAAACCGTGGTGGAGGTCAAGTGCTGTTCTCCCTGTACGGCGAAGCGCAGCGCTCGCCCCCGTGCAGCGCATGAGCCTAGCAAAACCGACGCTGCGCCGCTCCCGGCGTTCGCCGGGGGTTTGTCCGGTATTACGGATCGCTAGGGCATTTGCGACCCTGGCAGTGGCAACGAAGACGGTGAAATGCCGCACGTTGCGGATGCGTGCGAATTAGGCGTAACGGCGCTGAAATCCCCCCGTGACGATCCGTAGTCAGATTGGCGGGCGCGATGCCTCAGCCCGGGTTGGCGACGATTGCCCAGAACGCCGGTTTCGGGGCCAGATCGGTGCCGAACAGCAGCGGCGCGTCGACCCTGGGGATCGGGTAGGTGCTCAGCCAGGTCTGGTTGTCCGCGACGCCCCAGAACGTGACCGAGCTGATCTGGTCGCGGTAGCGCAGGAGCACCGCGAACAGCGCCTTGTACTGCGCCGCCTGCTGGGCGAGCAGGCCCGGCGGCACCGTCGGGTAGGACGAGGTGTTGTCGGTGTACACGCTCATGTCCATCTCGGTGATCTGCTGGTCGACGCCGAGCTTGGCGAACTTCTCGATCGACGCGGCGAGCGCCGCCGGGCTCGGCACCGAGATGTTGACGTGCGTCTGGCTGCCGATGCAGTCCACCGGGACGCCCTCCGCGAGCAGGTCGGCGACCAGGTCATACATCGCGTCGCGGCGGCTGGGCCCGGTGAGGTTGACGTCGTTGATGCACAGCTTGGCCGCCGGGTCGGCGGCGTGCGCGACGGTGAACGCGGTCCTGATGTAGTCCAGGCCCGCGATCTGGTACCACCGGCTCTGCCGCAGCGTGCCGTCGTCGTTGATGACCTCGTTGACGACGTCCCAGGCGGTGATCTTCCCGCGGTACCGCTCGACGAGCGTCCTGATGTGGTCGCTCATCCGGGCCAGCAGCAGCGCCTTGTTCTGCGGCGTCGGGGTCATCGGCTGCCCGTTGTCGTCGGTGAAGACCCAGTCGGGCGTCTGGTTGTGCCAGACCAGCGTGTGGCCGCGGATCTTCATCCCGTTGGACGTGGCGAAGTTCACGATCTTGTCGGAGTCGCCGAACGTGAACTCGCCCGGCCTGGGCTCGGTGGCCGTCCACTTCATCGCCGCGGTCGGGGTGACCGAGCCGAACTGCCGCTTGACCAGGTCGGCCTCGGGCCCGGTCGCCTGCTGCGTGCTGATGGCGGCGCCGACGTCGAAGCTGCCGGCGAAGATCTCGCGCAGGGCGGGCACCGAGCGCGGCGGCGGCGCGTGCTGGGTGACGGTGAAGTCGTCGAGGAGGAAGTCGGCGGCGCCGCCGGCCGGCTCGACCCGGACGCTGAGCAGGTCGACGGCGGTGACGGGGGAGTACTGCGCCTCGAGGCGGGCCCAGGTCGCGCCGTTCGCCTCGACGGTGGCCACGACGTCGTCCTGCACCGCGGAGGCCCAGCCCCACGAGACCGTCATGCGCAGCGAGGTCGCCGGCCCGTTGCCGGTCAGGCGCACCCACGTCGTCAGCGTGTACCCGGCGTCGGGGCTCAGCTTGCCCTGCAGGTTGTGCCAGGCGCCCTGCTGGCCGTTGCCGCGCCGGGTGACCTGCAGGCTGTGCCGGCCGGTGTGCGCGGCGGCGGTGGTGCCCTTGATCTTCGCACCGGCCCCGGCCACCCAGTCCTGCGCCGAGCCGTCCTCGAAGTCGCTGGTCAGGATCGTGTTCGGCGGCGGGCTCACGGTGGCGACGGTGCTGCTCGGGGCGCGCGCGGCCAAGCTGTCGCCGGACGGGCCGGAGAACGCGCTGACGGCGAGCACCACGGCGGCGGCGACGACGGTGATGAGCACCCCGGTGGCCATCGCGAATATGTGGGTCCGGCCACGCGGCGACCACAGCCGTGCCCCTGTCAGCGGGTCCTCCCTCGTCGTTGCCTCGAACCGCAAGCGTATGGCCTCGCGCAGAGCCGGGGCGAAGGGGGCACGGAGCCGGGCACGGCGCAGCGCGGCCGCGCAGCGCGGCACGGCCCATTGCCACAGCTCTTTGCAGCTGTGGACGGCCACCCAGGACCACAGTTCGACGAAGCGCCACACCGCGGCCCAGGCGCGTCGCATCACGGCGCGACGTCCAGCGGGATCTCGGCGGTCACCGTCGAGCCTCCGTCCCCCGAGTCGACCGTGAGACTACCGCCGATCTGTTCGACACGCTCGCGCATGGAGGTCAGGCCGATGCCGGGCCGCCACGGGCCCGTCGCCGGCCCGTCGTCGTGGACGGTCACGCGCAGCGCCCGGTCGCCCAGCAGGGCCAGGTCGACGCCGGCCGCGGCGACGCCGGCGTGCCGGGCGACGTTCGTCACCGCCTCCACCGCGACCCGGTACGCGGCCACCTCCACCGCCGCCGGCAGCTCCGGCAGCCCGGCCGGCGCGGTGATCGTCACCGCCAGGGGCGAGCCGTCGGCGCAGCGCAGGTGCGACACCTGCTGCCGCACGGCGCCGACCAGCCCCAGCTCGTCGAGGGCGCGCGGGCGCAGGCCGTAGACGATGCGCCGGACCTCGGCGATCGCGTCGCCGGCGTCGGCGCGCAGCTGGCGCAGCAGCCGGCCGGCCTCGTCCGGGTCGGCGCGCAGCAGGTTGGCCGACGCGTCGGCGCTGTATGCGATGCCGGTCAGCGTCGGGCCGAGCCCGTCGTGCAGGTCGCGGCGCATCCGGCGGCGCTCCTCCTCCAGCGCCGCGACGACCCGCCCGCGGGAGGCGCGCAGCTGCTCGGCGAGCTCGGCCGCGTGCAGCGACTGCGCGAGGGGCGCGGCGACGAGGTCCAGCACCGCGGCGGTGCGCGGCGGCAGCCGCAGCTGGTCCGGCGGCAGCGTCACCACCAGGTCGCCGACGCACCGGCCGCCGGCGCGCAGCTCGGTGACCGCGGTCGCCGCCCCGGCCGCGGCGTCGTGCGTGCCGGCGCGGGCGACCACGCCGCCGTCGGCGCCGCGCAGCTGGACCGTCGGCACGCCCAGCGCCGCCCGCAGCGTGTCCAGCCACTGCGGCGGCGCCGCGCCGACCGCGAGGTGGCTGCCGAGGCGGGCCAGGGTGTCGAGGGGGTCGGGCGGCGCGCCGAAGAGCAGCTCGTCGATGGTGCCGCGGATCCATCCCATCGCCGGGCGGAACCCGGCCGCGATCCCGAACACGGTGAGCACCCGCACCCACCGCGCGGGCGGATCCCCGGTGGCGATCTCGGCGAAGGTCTCCACGCCCACGTACACGGCGCCGACGAGCGCGAACATGACCACCAGCAGCGTGGCTCGCCGGGCCACGGCCCGTACGTCGAACGCCCGCGGCCACACCAGCGCGAGCACCGCGCACGCCGGCAGGGCGAGGGTCAGCGCCGCCGTCGCCGCGCCCACGGCGACGTTGTGCACGCCCGGCTCGTCGAGGGCGACGAGCAGCAGCATGCCGGTCGGCCCGGTGACGGAGGTGCCGAACACCACCCACAGCACCCGGCGCCGGTCCTCGCCGGCGGTGAGCTCGAACAGCAGCCAGCCCGCGCACAGCGCGACCGTGCCGGCCGCGGTCACGGCGCTCAGGCACAGCTCGAACCGGCGCAGCGCCCCGGCCGTCACCGCGACCGCGCCCGCCGCGACGATGGCGAGGTCCGCGCCGGCCAGCAGCCGCGGCGCCGGTCGCGGTTCGACAACCCGAAGCAGCGCCAGCGGTACCAGCACGAGCCCGGCCCCCGCCACCGCGCCCGACGCCGAGGCCGGCCCGGCCAGCAGCAGCACGCCGCCGCCCAGCAGCAGCCAACCGGGCGACCGGCGCCCGCCCTCGGCCAGCACCACGACGCCGGCGGCGGCAAACCCGGCCCCGCCGACGAGCTCCCAGACGACCGCCCACACGTCGCCCCCGTGCGGCGCCGACCGCCAGATGCCCGCGACCGACGCCAGGAACGCGGCGGCGGCGAGCGGCACAGTCGCCCACGCGCGGGTCACGGCGCGCCCCGGCCGAGGCCCTCCTCGCGGGCGCGCACGATCGCCTCGGGCCGCCCGGCGACCCGCAGCTTCGCGAAGATCGACGAGACGTTGTTGCCGATCGTCTTCGGGCTGACCCCGAGGGCCGCCGCGATCGCGCCGTTGCCCTGCCCCTGCGCGATCCGGTCGAGCACCTCCCGCTCCCGCGGCGTGAGCTGCGGGAACGGCGTGCGCGGCGGCGGTGGCGCGCTCAGGTGCGCGATCAGGCGGGCCGCGACCCCGGGCCCGATCACCAGCTGCCCGGCCACGACGGAGCGGATCGCGGCGAGCATGTCCTGCTGCTCGGCGCCCTTGAGCAGATACCCCTTGGCGCCGGCCCGCATCGCCGACAGCACGCTCTCGTCGTCCTCGAACATGGTCAGCACCAGCACGGCCACGTCCGGCAGCAGGGTCGCGAGCCGCCGCGTCGCCTCGATGCCGTCCATCTCGGGCATCTGCAGGTCCATCATGACCACGTCGGGCCGGGTCAGCTGGGCCTCGCGGATCGCCTCGGCCCCCGTGGTCGCCTCCGCCACCACCTCGACGCCGTCGAGGGAGCCCAGCAGCGCCCCGATCCCGCGGCGCACCACGAGATGGTCGTCGGCGACGAGCACGCGGATCGACGGGGGCGCGGTCACGGCTCAATAATGGACGCCGGGGGAAACCACGCGCACTGCCTCGTTCCCGGCGCGGCCGGGCAGTTCTCCCGGGGCACCGGGAAGCACTCCGGCCCGGCGCGGGACCGCGCCCCCTGCTCGCGGGCGGCGGCGGCGCCGATGCTGGCGTCTGCCGGGGATGGCCCGGCGCCGCACACTTCCGAGGAGCACGCCATGACCGCACAGGCCAGCCCCGTCACCGTCCCGGCCCGGGCTCCGTCCACCCGCAACAAGATCGGCCTCGTCCTCGCCGCCCTCTTCGGCCTGGGCGACCTCAGCAGCCCGTTCACCCCGGTCGGCGCCGACGACGGCCAGGCCGGCCCGCCGATGCCGGTCCTCGTCGCCGACGCCGTGCTGGGCGTGGTCACGCTCGTCGCCGTCGTGTTCGCCTGGCGCTCCGCCAGCCGGGTCGCGGCCCGGATCGTCGCGGGCACCCGGATCCTGTCCGCGCTGACCGCCCTGCCGGCATTCTTCGTCAGCGGCGTGCCGGCCCCGGTCGTGGCTCTCGTCGCCGTCACGGTGGTCCTGACCATCGTCTGCGTCGTGCTGGTCCTCGCCCCGCCGCGGGAGCGCACCGCCTGATCCACGCCGCTCAATTGCAGACGCCCGGTGGTCCGATCGACGGACCGCCGGGCGTTCGCTGTTTCCGCGCTCTCGCATCGCGGTTGCGGACAAAACGCGGATACTGGACATGATCCCAAAGGGCTGGACATGAAACATCCCCGGAGTACTGTCCCGGGGATACGAGAGGGGTGTCATGCTCGATCGGTTCAACGGCCTCGCTGCCGAGGCCGCCGAGGAGGCCCTGCTCGCCTGCTGTGCGGCGCCGGCCTGGGCCGCCCGCGTGGCCGCCAGCCGGCCGTATGTCACCGAGGCCGACCTGGTCGTGGCCGGCGTCAGCGCCTTCGACGAGCTTGCCTGGGCCGATCTGCGCCCGGCGCTCGCGGCGCACCCCCGCATCGGGCACCGGCCCGACGGCGACGGCGCCGAGGCCTCCTGGTCGCGGCGGGAGCAGGCCGGCGTGCAGGGCTCGGTGAGCGAGCTGGACGAGGTCAACGAGGCCTACGAGCGCCGCTTCGGCCACCTGTTCCTGATCTTCGCCAGCGGCAAGTCGGCCGAGGAGGTCCTCGCCGCGGCGCGGGGCCGGCTGCGCAACGACGAGGAGACGGAGCGCACCGTCGTGCGGGGCGAGCTGCGCAAGATCGTCGAGCTGCGGCTGGAGAGACTGGCGGAGGCTGCATGAGCGTATCGACGCATGTCCTGGACACTGCGCGCGGTATCCCGGCGGCCGGGGTGCCGATCCGGCTGGAGACCGCCGAGCGGCTGTTCGTGGGGGACGGCGTCACCGACCTGGACGGGCGGCTGCGCTGGGAGGAGGTGGGCACCGGGCGGTACCGGATGATCATCGACACCGCCGCCTACCTCGGCGACGACGCGTTCTTTCCCGAGGTCGCGATCGCGTTCACCGTGGCCGACGAGCGCCACCATCACGTGCCGCTGCTGCTGAGCCCCTTCGGATACTCGACCTACCGGGGGAGCTGAGCGCGCGGTGCCAACCTTTGAGCTGGGGCCCAACCAGTACGGGAAGGCCGAGACGCGCCTGGTGCGCGTGGAGCGCGGGCCCGCGGGCGACCGGATCACGGACCTCAACGTCAGCGTCGCCCTGCGCGGCGACCTCGCCGCCAGCCACCTCACCGGCGACAACGCCGGCGTGCTGCCCACCGACACGCAGAAGAACACGGTCTACGCCTTCGCGCGCGAGTTCGGCATCGACGGCATCGAGGCCTTCGCGGAGCGGCTCGCGGAGCACTTCGTCGCCTCGCAGCCGAGCATCCACGAGGCGCGGGTGTCCATCCAGCAGTACCCCTGGCAGGACGTCGACGGCGCGCACACCTTCCGCCGCGACGGCAGCGAGGTGCGCACCGCCACCGTCCACCATGGACACTATGGGACACAGACCGTCTCCGGCGTCACCGGCCTGGTGCTGCTCAAGACCACGGACTCGGAGTTCCACGGGTTCGTCCAGGACCGCTACACGACCCTGCCGGAGACCCGCGACCGCATCCTCGCCACCTCCGTCGACGCCACCTGGCGCGCGGTGCAGGGGCGCCCCGACCCGGCCGCGGCCCGCGCCGCGCTCGTCGAGGCGTTCGCCGACACCTACAGCCTCGCCCTGCAGCAGACGCTGTTCGCAATGGGCTCGCGGGTGCTGCAGCGCTGCCCCGAGGTGCTCGAGGTGCGCCTGTCGCTGCCCAACCGCCACCACTTCCTCGTCGACCTGGCGCCGTTCGGCCTGGACAACCCCAACGAGGTGTACTTCGCCGCCGACCGCCCCTACGGGCTCATCGAGGGCGTCGTGCGCCGCGACGGCGTGGCGATCCCGGAGGAGGTCGCATGGACTTTCTGAGCCCGGCCACCTGGGACGAGGCCCTGGCCGCCAAGGCCGAGCGCCCGGAGGCGGTGCCGATCGCCGGCGGCACGGACGTCATGGTCGAGCTCAACTTCGACCGCCGCCGCCCCGGCGCGCTGCTGGACCTCACGCGCGTCGCGGACCTCGCCGAGTGGGGCGCCGACGGGGACCTGCTGCGCATCGGCGCCGGGGTGACGTACCGCCGGATCATCGACGAGCTCGGCGGCCGGCTCCCGGGCCTGGCGATGGCCGCCCGCACGGTCGGCTCGCCGCAGATCCGCAACCGCGGCACCGTCGGGGGCAACCTCGGCTCGGCCTCCCCGGCCGGCGACGCCCACCCGCCGCTGCTCGCCGCCGGCGCCGCCGTCGAGGTCGCCTCCGTGCGCGGTGTGCGCCGCATCGACGCCGCCGACTTCTTCACCGGCCCCAAGCGCAGCGCCCTGGCCCCCGACGAGCTCATCGCCGCCTTCGTCGTCCCGCCCGCCCGCGGCGCGCAGCAGTTCGCCAAGGTCGGCACCCGTAACGCCATGGTCATCGCCGTGTGCTCGTTCGCGATCGCCCTCGACCCGGACCGCCGCGCCGCCGGCACCGGCATCGGCTCGGCCGGGCCGACCCCGCTGCGCGCCCCCGAGGCCGAGGCGTTCGCCGCCGAGCTGCCGTGGCAGGAGCGCGCGCCGCTGCCCGAGGCGACCCTGCGCCGCTTCGGCGAGCTCGTCGGCGCGGCGGCCCGCCCGATCGACGACGTGCGGGGCAGCGCCGCGTACCGCCGGCACGCCCTGAGCGTCCTGGGTGCGCGGACCCTGCGGTGGGCCTGGGAGGAGTACCGATGCGGCTGAACGTGACCGTCAACGGCGAGGCGATGTCCGCCGACGACGTCTGGGAGGGCGAGAGCCTGCTCTACGTGCTGCGCGAGCGGCTCGGCCTGCCCGGCGCCAAGAACGCCTGCGAGCAGGGCGAGTGCGGGTCGTGCACGGTGTACCTGGACGGCACGCCGGTGTGTGCCTGCCTCGTCGCGGCCGGACAGGCACAGGGCCGCGTGGTGCGCACCGTCGAGGGGCTCGCACCCGGCGGCGGGCTGCACCCCATCCAGCAGGCGTTCCTGCAGGCCGGCGCCGTGCAATGCGGCTTCTGCACCCCGGGGCTCATCGTCGCGGTGCACGACCTGCTCGAGCGCCACCCGGACCCCGCCGACGCGGACATCCGCGAGGCCCTCGCCGGCAACCTGTGCCGCTGCACCGGCTACGAGCACATCGTGGCCGCCGTGAAGCTGGCGGCCCGGCGATGATCGTCATCGAGGGCTGCGCGATCGCCACCGTCGACGCCGCCGGCACCGAGCACGCCGACGGGCACGTCGTCGTCTCCGGCGACCGGATCGTCGCCGTCGGCGCCGGCCCCTACCGCGGCGCGCAGAGCGCCACCCGCGTCGACGGCCGCGGCTGCCTCGCCACCCCCGGCCTCGTCAACACCCACCACCACCTCTACCAGTCGGCGACCCGCGGCTACGCCCAGCAGGAGATCCTCTTCGGCTGGCTCACCGAGCTGTACCCCGTCTGGGCCCGCATCGACGCCGGCATCGTCCACGCCGCCGCCTCCGCCGGCCTCGCACAGCTCGCGCTGTCCGGCTGCACGACGAGCACCGACCACCACTACGTCTTCCCGCGCGACGGCGGCGACCTGCTCGCCGCCGAGATCGACGCCGCCGCCGCGGTCGGGCTGCGCTTCCACCCGTGCCGCGGCTCGATGGACCTCTCCGTCAAGGACGGCGGCCTGCCGCCCGACTCCGTCGTGGAGGACACCGACGCCGCGCTCGCCGCCACCAAGGACGCGATCGACCGCTTCCACGACCCGTCGCCGGGCGCGATGGTGCGCATCGCGGTCGCGCCGTGCAGCCCGTTCTCGGTCACCCCGCGGCTCATGCGCGAGGCCGCCGACCTGGCCCGTTCCGAGGGCGTCCGCCTGCACACGCACCTCGCCGAGACCGTCGAGGAGGAGCAGTACTGCCGCGAGGTGCACGGCTGCACCCCCGTCGAGTACGCCGAGCGGCTCGGCTGGCTCGGCCCCGACGTGTGGCTCGCGCACGCCGTGCACCTCGACCCGGCCGCCGTGGCCCGCCTCGGCGCCACCGGCACCGGCGTCGCGCACTGCCCCAGCTCCAACGGCCGCCTCGGCGCCGGCATCGCCCCGGTCCGCGACCTGCTCGACGCGCGCGTCCCCGTCGGCCTCGGCGTCGACGGCGCCGCCTCGCAGGAGGCCGGGCAACTCGGCGCCGAGCTGCGCCAGGCCCTCTACCTCGCCCGGCTGCGCGGCGGCCCGGCCGCCCTGACCGCCCGCGAGTCCCTGGCCCTGGGCACCATGGGCGGCGCCCGCTGCCTCGGCCGCGAGGACGAGCTCGGCTCGATCGAGCCGGGCAAGCTCGCCGACATCGCGCTGTGGCGCCTCGACGGCCTCGGCCACGCCGGCATCGCCGACCCGGTGGCCGCCCTCGTGCTCGGCCCGCCCGCGCCGCTGCGGCTGCTGCTCGTCGGCGGCCGCGCCGTCGTGCAGGAGGGCGCACTGTCCACGGTGGACGAGGAGAGCGTCGCCACCGCGCTGGCCCGCGCGGCAAAGGAGCTGCGATGACGGTCGAAGTGAAGAGCGGCACCACCGGCGGGATCGGCACCTCGCCGGTGCGCCCCGACGGCACCCTGAAGGTCACCGGTGAGTTCGCCTTCTCCTCCGACCTGTGGGCCGACCGGATGCTGTGGGGCGCCACGCTGAGGAGCCCGCACCCGCGGGCCCGCATCAGCGGCATCGACCTCACCGCCGCCCTCGCCCTGCCCGGCGTGCACGCCGTGCTCACCGCCGAGGACGTCCCCGGCGCCAAGCACTACGGTCTCGAGCACCGCGACCAGCCGGTCCTCGCCATGGGCCAGGTCCGCTACGCCGGCGAGCCGGTCGCGATCGTCGCCGCCGACCACCCCGAGACCGCCCGCCGCGCCGCCGCCCGCATCGCCGTGCAGTACGAGGTCCTGCCGCCCGTCGTGGACGGCGAGGCGGCGCTCGACCCGGCCGCCGAGCGGGTGCACGAGGCGGGCAACCTGCTGCGGCACGTGCCGATCCGCAAGGGCCCGCAGGACCTCACCGCGCCGGTCGTGGTCGTCGGCGAGTACGAGGTCGGCATGCAGGACCAGGCGTTCCTCGGCCCCGAGTCCGGCCTCGCGATCCCGGCCGAGGACGGCGGCGTCGAGCTGTTCATCGCCACCCAGTGGCTGCACGGCGACCTCGGCCAGGTCGCCGACTGCCTCGGCCTGCCGCCGGAGAAGGTGCGGCTCACCCTCGCCGGCGTCGGCGGCGCCTTCGGCGGGCGCGAGGACGTCTCCATGCAGGTCCACGCGTGCATGCTGGCGCTGCACACCGGCCGGCCGGTGAAGATGGTGTACTCCCGCGAGGAGTCGTTCTTCGGCCACGTGCACCGCCACCCCGCCCGGCTGCGCTACGAGCACGGCGCCGACGCCGACGGCCGGCTGCTGTACGTCAAGGCCCGCATCGTGCTCGACGGCGGCGCCTACGCGTCCACCTCGATGGCCGTCGTCGCCAACGCCACGACGCTCGGCATCGGGCCGTACCGCGTCCCGTCCGTCACCATGGACGGCTACGCCGTCTACACCAACAACCCGCCGTGCGGCGCGATGCGCGGCTTCGGCGCCGTGCAGGCCTGCTTCGCCTACGAGTCCCAGATGGACCGGCTCGCCGCCGCCGTCGGCCTCGACCCGGTCGAGGTGCGCGTGCGCAACGCCCTCGAGCCCGGCGACACCATGCCGACCGGGCAGGTCGTCGACGGCCCGGCCCCGGTCGCCGAGCTGCTGCGCCGTGTCCGCGATCTGCCGCCCTTCGAGCGGGCAGACCCGGACCCGCGGGAGCTGCCCGGCGGCGTCGCCAACACCACGCACGGCGAGGGCGTGCGCCGCGGGGTCGGCTACGGCATCGGCATCAAGAACGTCGGCTTCTCCGAGGGCTTCGACGACTACTCCACCGCCCGGGTCCGCCTCGAGGTCGTCGGCGGTGAGCCGGCCGCGGTCGTGCACACCGCCGCCGCCGAGGTCGGCCAGGGTCTGGTGACGGTGATGGCGCAGATCGTCCGGACCGAGCTCGGGGTGCAGCGGGTGACGGTGGCCACGGCGGACACGACCATCGGCAGCGCCGGGTCGTCGTCGGCCTCGCGGCAGACCTACGTCACCGGCGGCGCGGTGAAGGCCGCCTGCGAGGCCGTGCGCCGGGAGCTGCACCGCCGGTCCGGCGGGGCCGCGGGCGCCGACCTCGTCACCGTGCTGGGCGAGGGGCCGGTCGACGAGACTGTGGAGTGGCGGCACAAGCCCACGTTCCCGCTCGACCCGGGCACCGGGCAGGGGAACGCGCACGTGCAGTACGCCTTCGCGGCGCACCGGGCCACCGTCGACGTGGACGTGGAGCTGGGGTTGATACGGGTGGTCGAGATCGCCACCGCGCAGGACGTCGGGCGGGCCCTGCACCCGCAGTCGGTGCGCGGGCAGATCGCCGGCGGCACCGCGCAGGGGCTCGGCCTCGCCGTCATGGAGGAGATCCAGGTCGTGGACGGGCTGATCCGCAACCCGTCGTTCACCGACTACCTGATCCCGACCATTCTCGACGTACCGCCGATGCACATCGACGTCCTCGAGCTCGGCGACCCTTCGGCCCCGTACGGCCTGCGCGGCGTCGGCGAGCCGCCCACCATCTCCTCCACGCCGGCGATCGTGGCCGCGATCCGCGCCGCCACCGGCGTGGACCTGCGCCGCGTCCCGGTCCGCCCCGAGCACCTGACCGGGACCTGAGCATGGCACTGACCCAACGCGACCTCGAGGAGCTGGAGGCCAACGCGGAGCACGTTGCGCCGTTTGTTGTTGAGCGCCCCCAGCGCCAGCCGGTGCACACCGTCTACGTGCCCGCGGACAAGTTCTCCGCCGAGACGCCGGGGGAGTGGGCGACGGCCGCGCGGACCCTGGTGCGCGACCACGGCCGCCCGCCGTTCCCCGACGACATCGTCGAGCTGGTCCTGGCCAAGCTCGTCCTCGAGCCGATCGAGGACCTGCGGGTCGACTTCGAGGACGGCTACGGCACCCGCCCCGACGAGGAGGAGGACGCGCACGCCGCCGCGGCGGGCGCGGCCCTGCGCGAGTATCGGCCGCCGTTCTTCGGCCTTCGCGTGAAAAGCCTCGAGCCGGCGACGGTACTGCGGGCAGCCCGCACCCTCGACGCCTTCCTCGGCGCCCTCGGCCCGCCGCCCGCGGGCCTGCGGATCACGTTCCCGAAGGCGGGCTCGGCCGCGTACGCCGACGCCGCCGTCCTGCTGTGCCGGCAGCTGGAGCACGCGCACGGCCTCGACGAGGGCCGGCTGCGCTTCGAGCTGCAGGTCGAGACCCCGCAGGCGATCCTCGGCCCGGACGGGCGCTGCCCGCTGCCGGAGATGATCGCCAGGGCACACGGCCGCCTCACCGGCCTGCACTACGGCACCTACGACTACAGCGCCGCGATGGGCGTCGCCGCCGGCTACCAGAGCCTCGAGCACCCGGTCGCCGACCACGCCAAGGCCGTCATGCAGGTCGCCGCGGCCGGCACCGGCGTCGCGGTCAGCGACGGCTCCACCAACGTCATCCCCGACGGCGCCACCGACGATGTCCACCGCGCCTGGGCCCTGCACGCCCGCCTGGTGCGCCGCAGCCTGGAGCGCGGCATCTACCAGGGCTGGGACCTGCACCCCGGGCACCTGGTGACCCGCTGGGGCGCGACGTTCGAGTTCTACCGCGACGGCGTGGAGGCGGCAACGCTCCGCCTCGGGCACTACCTCGGCCGGCGGGTCCGCGGGCACCTCGACGAGCCGGCCACCGCGCGGGCCATGGCCGCCTTCCTGCTGCGCGGCCTGTACTGCGGCGCGCTGCAGCCCGGCGACGTCCGCCACCCGATCGAGGTCCTGGAGGCGCTGTGACGTTCTCGCTGCGCTCGCGGCAGGTGTACCTGCCCGGCGGCCCGCGCCCCGCGACCGTCACCGTGGACGGCGGCCGCATCGCCGCCGTGTCCGACCACGACGCCCCGGTTGCGGGCCCGGTCACCGACCTCGGACCGCTCAGCCTGCTGCCGGGCCTCGTCGACACGCACGTGCACGTCAACGAGCCCGGTCGTACCGAATGGGAGGGCTTCGCCACGGCCACCCGCGCGGCGGCCGCCGGCGGTGTCACGTCCATTGTGGACATGCCGCTGAACTCGCTTCCCCCGACCACGAGCGTCGCCGCCCTGCGCGAGAAGCAGGCCGCCGCCCGCGGCCAGTGCCACGTCGACGTCGGCTTCTGGGGCGGCGCCGTGCCCGGTAACGCCGCCGAACTACCGGCCCTGCACGAGGCCGGCGTGTTCGGCTTCAAGAGCTTCCTCGTCGACTCCGGCGTGCCCGAGTTCCCGCCCCTGGACCGCGCCGGCCTGGCCGAGGCGTTCGCCGCCGTCGACGCCCTGTTCATCGTCCACGCCGAGGACCCGGCCCGCCTCGGCGCGCTGAGCGCGTCGCGGGCCTACGCCGAGTTCCTGGCCTCCCGCCCGCCCGCCGCCGAGGTGTCGGCCGTCGACACCGCGCTGGCCGTCGCCCGCGAGAGCGGCACCCGCCTGCACATCCTGCACCTGTCGGCCGCCGACGCCCTGCCGGCGTTGCGCCGCGCCCGCGCCGACGGCATGCGCGTCACCGCCGAGACCTGCCCGCATTACCTGGTGCTGGACGCCGCCGCCGTCCCGGACGGCGCGACGGAGTTCAAGTGTTGCCCGCCGATCCGCGACGCCGGCAACCAGGACCGCCTGTGGGGCGGCCTCGCCGACGGCACCATCGCGATCGTCGTGTCCGACCACTCGCCGTCGACCCCGCAGCTCAAGCGCCGCGACATCGGCGACTTCGCTGCCGCCTGGGGCGGCATCGCCTCCCTGCAGCTGGGCCTGCCGGCCGTGTGGACCGCCGCCCGCGAGCGCGGCTTCACCCTCGCCGACGTGGTGCGCTGGATGTCGACGGGCCCGGCCCATCTGGTCGGCCTGCACCGCAAGGGCCGCATCGCCCCCGGCGCCGACGCCGACCTGGTCGCCTTCGCGCCCGACGAAACGTTCGTCGTCGACCCGGCGGCCCTGCACCACCGCCACCCCGTCACCCCGTACGCCGCCCGCGAGCTGTCGGGTGTGGTCCACACCACCTGGTTGCGCGGCACCGTCGTCGCGGACGAGCCGACGGGTGAGCTCCTGCTGCGCGAGGATGTGCTGTGACCTTCACCGACCTGCCGGACCTGGCCTCGCGCGCCCTGGGCGGCGGCGTCGTCGACGCCAACGACGAGTTCTTCGCCGCCCGCGACAACCTCGTCAACCCGGAGCCTTCCCAGTTCGAGACGTGGACCTACGGCCCCAAGGGCAAGGTGTACGACGGATGGGAGACCCGCCGCCGTCGCACGCCCGGCCACGACTGGGCGGTGGTCCGCCTGGGCGCCCCCGGCATCGTGCGCGGCGTGGTCGTCGACACCGCGCACTTCACGGGCAACTACCCGCCGTTCGTCTCCGTCGAGGGGTGCGCGGTCGACGGGCACCCGGACCCGTCGGAGCTCGGCGAGTGGGCCGAACTGGTGCCGAAGTCCGCGGTACAGGGCGACACCCGCACCGCCTTCGAGGTCACCCACCCGTCCCGGGTGACCCACGTGCGGCTGAACATCTTCCCCGACGGCGGCGTCGCCCGCCTGCGCGTGCACGGCACCGTCGCACCCGACCCCGCGCTGCTGTACGGCCTCACGGCGGACCTCGCCGCCATGGAGCTCGGCGCGACGGTGGTCGACTGCAGCGACATGTTCTACGGCTCACCCGGCAACCTCCTCCTGCCCGACCGCGCCCGCCAGATGAGCGAGGGCTGGGAGACGGCGCGCCGCCGCCGGGAGGGCAACGAGTGGGTGCTGATCCGCCTGGCCGCCCCCGGCCGCGTCGTGCTGGCCGAGCTGGACACCACCCACTTCAAGGGCAACGCTCCTGGCGCCGCCTCCCTGCGCGCCACGACCGACGACCCGGCGTCGCCGTCCGCGGCGTGGTTCGACCTGCTCCCGCACACCCGCCTGCAGCCCGACACGCGACACCGCTTCCGCCTGGACTCTCCCGCCGAGGCCGCGTACGTCCGCCTGGACATCTACCCCGACGGCGGCATGTCCCGCCTACGCCTCTTCGGCGAGGCCACCCCGCATACCCGCGGGTAGCGTGGTTCCGGTGACCCTAGCCGCCATAGATTCGGGCCTGTTCCGCCGAGTCCTCCGCCGGCACGCCGCCGCCGTGGTGGTCGTCACCGCACCCGGCCCGGCCGGTTTCACGGCAACGTCGTTCACATCGGTCTCGCTGGACCCGCCGCTGGTCTCCTTCTGCGTCTCCCGCACCGGCTCGGCCTGGCCCGCCGTCAGCGCCGCCCCGCTGGTCGCGGTGCACGTCCTGACGGCAGACCAGGAGCCCGTGGCCCGCATCTTCGCGACCCCGGGCATCGACCGGTTCGCCGCCCATGAGCCGCTGGGCACCTGGCACGAGTCACCCGACGGCGTCCCCCTGCTGGACGGCGCACTGGCGATCCTGATCTGCCGGGTGGAGAACCAGTTCGAGGCCGGCGACCACACGATCGTCGTCGCCTCCCCGATCGACGCGGCCCATCACGACGACGCCGAGGCAACTCCCCTCGTCTACCACGACGGCGAGTACGTGGCCCTGGGTCAGGGCGCCAGCACCGGGCTGTTGTGATAGGCGGCGATCAGCCACCGCCCGTCCCGCTTCTCGAACACCCAGGTCGCGTTGACCTTGCGCCGGTCGTCCGGGACCTCGGTCTCCCCGGCGAACAGGATGGCCGACTCGCTGATGACGATCGCGGCGTCGCGCCCGACGAAGCGGATGCCGAGCTGCTTGTTGTAGGTCGAGCTGCCCTTGAGCGGCCCCTCGAAGCCCAGAGCCATGCTCTGGCGGATCACGTCACGGCTGTCGCGGAGCGAGCCGGTCATGATGGCGGTCGCATCCTCGGTGTAGTCGGCGACCATGCCGTCGGCGTCGCCGGCCTCCCACGCCTTGTAGGAATCGACCAGCACGGCCTGGATCGCGGCCTCGTCCTGCGCACGACTGTGCGACATCGGATCTCCCTTGTGAGCGGCTCGCCGGGGTGTTCCGGCGAGCTCGCCACTACATACCGGCGGCGGGGCCGGAACTCATCGCGGCCGCCAGAGCGAAGTTCGCGAAGACCTCGGCATCCTGGAACACCGAGTTGCGGCTGATGCCCTCGGCCGTGACGGTGAAGATCTGCAGCGTGTGCAGCTCGTACGCGTCACCGACGCGCCGATAGGCGGCGAACCCGGGCTGGCCGCCGTTGGCCGCGACCTGCTCGAGCCGCCAGTCCGTCCCGGCCGCCCCGAAGACCCAGTCCATGAACAGGCCGTAGTTGCCGCGGCCGGCGAACCAGTTGACCATCGGCGGCATCTCCATGATGACGTCCTCGGTGAGCAGCCGCTTGAGGCCCTCGACGTCGGCGAGCTCGAACGCGTTCATGTAGCGCTCGACCCAGGCGCGCTGCTCGGCCGCGGACGGCTCGCTGACCCGATCCTGGCGGACCCCGGCCTCCTGCATGCGGGCGCGCGCCCGCTGCAGGGAACTGTTCACCGACACGACGGTGGTGCCGAGGATCTCCGCCGTCTCGGACGCGGAGAAGCTGAGCACGTCACGCAGGATCAGCGCACCGCGCTGACGCGCCGACAGGTGCTGCAGGGCGGAGACGAACGCCAGGCGCAGGCTGCTGCGGTCGATCACGACCCCGGCCGGGTCGCCCGCGTCCAGCAACGAGTCCGGCAAGGGCTGGAGCCAGGCGTGCTCCGCCCGGACGAGCGGACCGAGCGGATCCGACGCGGCGACCAGCCCCGACGGCAGCGGGCGGCGGCCGCGGACCTCCAGGGCGCTCAGGCAGGCGTTGGCCGCGATCCGGTAGAGCCAGGTGCGCACCGAGCTGCGGGCGTCGTCGTACTGCTCCCGCGCCCGCCACGCCCTCAGGTAGGTCTCCTGGACCAGGTCCTCCGCGTCGTGAGCCGAGCCGAGCATCCGGTAGCAGTACGCCAAAAGCTCCGCGCGGAACGGTTCGAGCAGGCGATCGAAGCCCTCTGCCTTCGTCGTCACACCCCACGCCCCTGCTCCGCGGCCGCCGGCACCGCCAGGTCCATCACCGGTCCGGCGTGCAGCGTGAACCCGAGCCGCTCGTACAGCGGCAGCCCGTCCGAGGAGGCACGCAGCGTGACGCGCGGCACACCTTGCTCGCCGAACCAGCCGAGCAGCGCGGTGAGGCACGCCCTGGAGTAGCCGCGCCGCCGGCAGTCCGGGTCGGTCGCCACGTTGAAAACGTACCCGAAGAGCCCGCCGGGATTGCCCGGCGACCCGAGCCGCTCCTCGACGACGCCGGTCGCGCACGCGGCGAGCCCCGCCCCGCCGGGCCGGTCGACCACGAACGCCGCGATGGCGGCGTCGGGGCCGGTCAGCCGGCGGCGCAGCGACTCGATCGCCCGCTCGGACCACGCCCCGGGCTCCACCGGCGCGCCGTCCATCGCCGCGAGCATCACGATCCGCAGCCGCACCAGCTCCTCGGCGTCGTCCGGTCCGGCCCGCCGCGCCGTCGTGCCTCCGAAGTCGATCGTCACGGCCGCGAACGTACCGGCCGGCCCGGGGATCGGCACGTGGATTTGTCCAAACGCCGCGACCTCGTGCGTCATAGAGATATGGACTACATGCTGCTGCTGTACGCCCCCGAGACCGACGAAGCCGGCGAGCGGGAGCGCTGGGGCGAGATGCCGCTGTGGCTGGAGGTGACGGAGAGCCTCCGCGCCGCCGGGGTGCTGATCGCCAACGGGCCGTTGAGCCCGCCCCGCAGCGCCACCACCCTGCGGGTGCGCGGCGGCGCGGTCGAGCTCACCGACGGGCCGTTCGCCGAGACCCGGGAGCACCTGGCCGGCTACTACCTGCTGCGCTGCGCCGACCTGGACGAGGCCCTGCGCCACGCGGCCCGGCTGCCCATGGCCCGATACGGCGCGATCGAGGTGCGACCCATCGCGGAAGTCCCGTGACCGAGGACGATGCGCGGGGGGCGGTGGCGCGGGCGTTTCGTGAGGAGCGGACGTCGGTGCTCGCCACCCTCATCCGCCAGACCGGCGACTTCGGCCTGGCCGAGGACGCGGTGCAGGACGCGTTCGCCGCCGCGCTCGTCACGTGGCGGCGCGACGGTGTGCCCGACCGGCCCGGCGCCTGGCTGCTCGTCGCCGCCCGCCGCCGCGCGATCGACCTGGCCCGCCGCTCCCGCTCCCAGCACGAGCGCGCCGCCCGCCTGGCCGCCTCCCTCGACCCCGACGCGCCCGCGGAGGAGCCCGACCCGATCGGCGACGACCGGCTGCGGCTCATCTTCACCTGCTGCCACCCCGCGCTGGACCTCCCGGCGCGGGTCGCGCTGACCCTGCGTACCGTCGGCGGGCTCACCACCGGCGAGATTGCGCGCGCATTCCTCGTCGCCGAGCCCACGATGGGCAAGCGCCTGGTGCGGGCGAAGCACAAGATCGCCGAGGCCGGCATCCGGTACCGCGTCCCCGAGGCCGACGAGCTGCCCGCCCGCCTGCGCGGGGTGCTGCGGGTCGTCTACGTCGTCTTCACCGCCGGCTACGCCCCCGCCGACGGCGACCGGGCCGTGCGCGCCGAGCTGTGCGCGGAGGCGATCCGCCTCGGCCGGCTGCTGTGCGAGCTGCTGCCCGCCGAGACCGAGGCGTGGGCGCTGCTGGCCCTGATGCTGCTGCACGACGCCCGCCGCGCCGCCCGGACCGATACCGACGGGCGCTTCGTGCCGCTGGACCGGCAGGACCGCGGCCGCTGGGACCGCACCCGGATCAGCGAGGGCCTGGCGGCGCTGCGCCGCTCCGATCGGCCCGGGCCGTACCAGCTGCAGGCCGCCATCGCCGCGCTCCACCTCGCCGAGCGCACCGACTGGGGCGCGATCGCCGGGCTGTACGACCGGCTGTGCGAGCTCGGGCCGTCCCCGGTCGCCGAGGTCTCCCGCGCCGTCGCCGCCGGGTTCGCCGACGGCCCGGCGACCGGCCTGGCCCTGCTCGAGCCGCTGCTGGCCGCCCCGGCGATGCGGGACTACCAGCCGCTGCACGCCGCGCACGCCGAACTGCTGCGCCGGGCGGGCGACCGCGCCGGTGCCGCGGCGGCGTACCGGCGGGCGATCGAGCTGACCGGCAACGCGGTCGAGCGCGCCGAACTGCTCCGCCGCTACAACGAGGTCCAGAACGATGATGTCCAGAACGATGATGTCCAGAACGGCAGTGCGCCCGCGACGGTTCGGTGAAGGTACTTCCCGTTCGCGAGGAGCAACGCATGTCAGCACCATCACCGGCCGGCCTGGTCGAGGCGGTCGCCAGGGCCTGGTCGGACGGCGACGCCGAGGCGTTCGCCGCACACTACGCGCCGGACGCCACCGCGATCCTGCCCGGCTTCCACCTGCGCGACCGCGCCGGCATCCAATCGGCCATGGGCGAGGCGTTCACCGGGCCGCTGCGCGGGTCCCGCCGCGTGCACGAGATCCTGGCCGAGCGCCGCTACGGCGCCGACACCGTCGTCCTGGTGACCCGCAGCGCCACCGTCGCCGCCGGCGAGGACGAGCCGGCGCCGTCGGCCTGGTCCCTGGCGACGTGGCTGCTGCGCCTGGACGGCGACGGCTGGCTCGTCGCGGCGTACCACGACTGCCCGGAGGCGGCCCGATGAACGGCCTGGCGGGCCGGGTGGCCCTGGTGACCGGCGGCAGCCGCGGCATCGGCGCCGCCGTTGCCCGGCGCCTCGCGCGCGACGGCGCGGCCGTCGCGCTCACCTACGCGACCAACGCGGCGAAGGCGGAGGAGGTGGCCGGGAAGATCCGCGCCGACGGCGGGCACGCCCTCGTCCTGCAGGCCGACAACGCCGACCCGGCCGCGCCCGTCGCGGCGGTCGAGTCCGTCGTCGAGGCCTACGGGCGGATCGACATCCTGGTGAACAACGCCGGGGTGTACCACGGCGGCCCGCTCGACGCCGTCACCCTCGCCGACGTCGAGCGCATCCTCGCCGTCGACGTGCGCGCCGTGTTCCTGGCCGCACAGGCGGCCGCGCGGCACATGGGCGCCGGCGGGCGCATCGTCACCATCGGCAGCGCGCTGACCGAGCGCGTGCCGGCCGAGGGCATGACGGTGTACGCGATGGCGAAGTCGGCCCTCGTCGGGCTCACCCGGGGCCTCGCGCGCGACCTGGGCCCGCGCGGCATCACGGCCACCCTCGTGCACGGCGGCCTGATCGACACCGACATGAACCCGGCCGACGGGCCGGCCGCGGCCACGTTCAGCGCCGTCACGGCGCTGGGCCGCTACGGCACCCCGGACGAGATCGCCGCGGCGGTGTCCTACCTCGCCGGCGACGACGCCCGCTACGTCACGGGCACGGCGCTGACGGTCGACGGCGGCTTCGCCGCGTAACCCGTTGCTGCAGGCGGCCGGCGTCAGGCGGTGTAGCCGGTCGCCTGCAGCTCGAACAGCTCCGCGTAGCCGCCGCCGGAGGCCATGAGCTCGTCGTGGGTGCCGTGCTCGGTGATGTGGCCGTCGCGCAGGACGTAGATGTGGTCGGCGTGGCGTACGTTGGCGAGCCGGTGCGTGATGAGGACGGTGATGCGCTCCGGCGCGCCCGCGCGCAGCGCCGCGAAGAGGGCGTGCTCGGCCCGGGCGTCCAGCGCCGCCGACGGCTCGTCGCAGATGAGCACCGGGGCGTCGCGGTAGAACGCGCGGGCGGCGGCCAGGCGCTGCCACTGCCCGCCGGAGAGGTCCTGGCCGCCGCGGAAGTTGCGCGACAGCAGCGTCTGGTCGCCAGCAGCCCGAAGGCCGTGGCGACGGCGGTGCACATTGAGCACGAGCGCGAAGAGGGTGTCGCGCCGGCTGGCCTGCCAGGCCAGGGCCACGGCCTGCCGGATGATCCGCGGCAGGCGGCGCGCCATCGCGCTGAACCGGACGTTGGCCATCGCGACGCTGTGCGAGTCCCAGCCGGCCGCCTTCAGCTCGGGGAGCTTCGCCATCGACGCCTCCTCGCTTGCTGGGCGAAGCGTAACCCGGCGCCAGTGACGCGAATGGGGGTCGCGTACCCCGTTCGGGGCGGATGTCGCCTTTCTGCTTGCCGGCCCGGCGCCGCCCCCGCTAAGCGGCCGCGAGGCGGTAGAAGCGCCAGAAGTCGTGCTCGATCGGCAGCGTCGCGCACGAGCCGAAGCCGGCCTCGGCCGCCCACCCGTGCACCGTCGGCGCGCGCAGCACCGTGCCGGCCGCGTGCGCCGGGGACTCGGCCATCGTCGCCGGCAGGCAGTGCAGGACGCTGAAGGCGTACTGCAGCCGCTCCTCCACGCCGGTCTCCGTGCCTGCGAACGCGTCGGCCACCTTCTCGTCGGCGACCAGCGGCGCCCCGCCCGGCGCCAGCCGCGCCCGCGCGGCCCGCAGCGCGCCGACCGGGTCGCCCATGTCGTGCAGCGCCTCGAAGATCGTGATGAGGTCGAACGGCCCGTCGGCGGCCGCACCCGCGTCCGCGTGGACGAACGTGACCCGGCCGGCGAGCCCCGCCTCCGCCGCCGCCGAGCGCGCCGCGGCCACCGAAGCCTCGTCGAGGTCGACGCCGAGCACCGCCGCGCGCGGGAACCCGGCCGCCATCGCCAGGGCCGACGCGCCCGCGCCGCAGCCGAGGTCGAGGATCCGCGGCACCGCGGCCGTGCGCAGCCGCTCCACGATGTCGGGCAGCGCCGGCAGCCACTCGGCGACCAGCGCGTGGCGGAAGCCGGGCAGGTTCATCGCGGCGATGCCGTCGCGCGTCAGCGGACCGTAGGCGGCATACGGCACGCCGCCGCCGCTGCGGTACGCCGCCGCCAGCTCCGGCACCGCCTGCGCCACGCCGGCGAACACCGTCACCAGCCCTACCCCGGACGCGGGATGCGCCGGGTCGAGCAGCACGTCGGCGGCGCCCTCCGGCAGCCGGAAGCGGCGCCCGTCCGGGTCGTCGCACACCACGTACCCGGCGGCGGTCTGCTGCTCCAGCCACTCCCGCGCGTAGCGGGGCGCGATGCCCGCCTCGCGCGCCAGGTCGGCCTCGGTGGCGCCCGGGCGCTCGTGCAGGACCCGGTAGAGGCCCAGCTGCAGGCCGACGTGCACGGTGAACAGCTCGAGCCCGGCGGTCAGCTGGCCGAGCAGTCGGGTCGTCAGGTCTTCGTCAGTCATGCGTCCAGCTTGGTCCCCGCGGCGATGTGCTCGGGCGCGTTCGCGCGGGGAGCGCGGCCCGGACATGGAAACGGCCGCCGCGGAGCGCGGCGGCCGTCCTCAGCGAACCGGTCAGCTCTTCTTGACGCCCTTGCCCGAGCGGAACAGCTTCACCATGCCGGCGAAGAACCGCTCCATCTCCGAGCCGAACGGGTTGTCGCTCACCACGTAGGTCCAGGTGGCGCTCGGCCGGACCAGCCCCGCGTCGGCGGGCTCCCAGTCCGGGCCCTCGATCTCCAGCTCCTCGAACTCCTTCACCGTGCGGTTGTCGATCTCGGCCAGCAGGCCGCGGAACGCCGGGATCGCCTCGCGGTGGAACTCGTCGAGCGGGTCCTGAGAGCCGAGCACCCGCAGGTGGATGCCCTCGCGCAGCTCGCTCATGTCGGCCAGGTGCTCCGACCAGGCGGCGTCGGCGTGGAACAGCGCGATCTGCCGCGCGATGCGCAGCACCGTCTCCTCGCCGATTTCCTCGGACAGCTCGTTGTACTCGTCCGGGGCCCGCTCGGCGAGCAGCTCGCCGGCGGCGTCGGTGGTGAGCAGCTCCTCGCGCCGCTTGCCGTGCAGCTGGCGGTGCTGGTCGAGCAGGTAGTTGTACCGCCAGGTGTTGCGGTGGATCTCGAGGTTGACGGTCTCGGCGACCCGCTGCGCGGAACCGATCGCCCACCGCACGTCCTCGTCCTCGATCGCGCCGTCGGCGTCGGCCTTGCCCATCGGCATCGGCTCCGGCCCGTACCGCTCGATCAGCTCGTCCTCGAGGCTCACGAAGAACATCGACTCGCCGGGGTCGCCCTGCCGGCCCGCGCGGCCGCGCAGCTGGTCGTCGATGCGGCGGGAGTCGTTGCGGGCGGTGCCGATGACGAACAGGCCGCCGAGGTCGGCAACGCGCTCGCGCTCCTTCTCGTCGCTGCCGCCGAGGCGGATGTCGACGCCGCGGCCGGTCATCTGCGTGGAGACCGTCACCGCGCCGATCGCGCCGGCCTCGGCGACGATGGCCGCCTCCGCCTCGTCGTTCTTGGCGTTGAGCACCACGCACTCGACGCCCTCCTCGGCGAGGGTGGCGGCGAGGCGCTCCGACTCCGCGACGCTCAGCGTGCCGACCAGCACCGGCCGCCCGGTCGCGTGCATCGAGGCGATCTCGGCGACGACGGCGATGTCGCGCTCCTCGGCGGAGGCGTACACACGGTCGGGCCAGTCCTTGCGGATGTTGGGCAGGTGCGGCGGGATCACCGCGACCTCAAGCTTGTAGAACTCGCGCAGCTGGTCCCCGACCGGCATGGCCGTGCCCGTCATGCCGCAGATCTTCTTGTACTGCGTGAGGAAGGCCTGCACCGTGATGGTCTGCAGCACCGTGCCGCCGCCGCTGCTGCGGATCTTCTCCTTCGCCTCGACCGCGGCCTGCAGCCCGTCGGGCCACCGGCGGCGCTGGGCGACCCGCCCGCGGAACTCGTCGATGAGCTCGACCCGCTCGTCGCGCACGATGTAGTCGACGTCGCGCACCAGCAGCGCCTCGGCGTGCAGCGCCAGGTTGACCGTGGTCAGCGTGTCGACGTGCTCCTCGGCGTAGAGGTCGACGTCCAGCGCCGACTCGACCTTCGCCAGCCCGCGCGTGGTCAGGTGCGCCGTGCGCCCTTCGTCGACCACCTCGTAGTCGTGGTCGCGGTGCAGCCCGCCGATGATCTCGGCGATCGCGATCGGCTCGTCCTCGCCCGCGATGGTCGACCCGGCCAGCACCAGCGGCACGCGCGCCTCGTCGATGAGGATCGAGTCCGCCTCGTCGATGATGACCGTGCCGAACTCGCGGTGCACCCGGTCCGCGGTGTCGGTGACGATCGAGTCGCGCAGCAGGTCGAACCCGGCCTCGCTCACCGACACGTACGTGATGTCCTTCGCGTACGCCTCCCGGCGCTCCTCCGGCGTCGACGACTCGTTGACCCACCCGACCGTCAGGTCGAGCAGCTCGTACACGGGCCGCATCCACTCCGCGTCGCGGCGGGCCAGGTAGTCGTTGACCGTGATGACGTGCACCGGCCCCTGCGCCGCGTATCCGGCGGCGGCGATGGCGGCCGTCAGCGTCTTGCCCTCACCGGTGGCCATCTCGACCACGTGCCCGGCGAGCAGCACCTGCGCGCCGAGCAGCTGCACGTCGTAGGGCCGCTCGTCCAGCGCCCGCTTGGCCGCCTCCCGCCCGAGCGCGCAGGCCTCGACGAAGTCCTTCGGGTCTTCCCGCTGGTGCAGCGCCGTAGCGGCGGCGCGCAGCTCGTCGTCGGTGAGCTCGGACAGCTCGGCCTCGCGCTCCTCGATCTCCGGCAGCAGCGCGCGCATCGGCTCGAGGTCGATCGTGGTGCCCGGCTGCTCCTGCAGCTTGCGGCGCCACGCGTTGAATTTGCTCACCAAACCCATGCCGAACACGATACGTCGCCGCGCGGCCGTGGTGTGCGCCCCGTTACCGCCCACGGTCTCGGTTCATGAACGTTTCACGCCCGCCGCCTCCGTCGATGCCGCGGCTGCCGGTCGCGGCCCGGTTTTCCCGACAAGTCGGGCGCTCCGCGCCACGACTTGTCGGATTTTCCGCTCGTCGGGTTATAAATCGGGCAAAAGTGTGGCATTTTCGCGCGAAAGGTCGCACACCGCCAGGCTCGCGGAACCGCCCCATCCGGACGGAGCCGGCCGCCGGGCCCGTGCCGTCGAACGCTGCGAAACACCTGTGTACGTCATAAAATCGTGATAAGTCCGAAAAGTCCGGTGCCGGAGGCGCCGGACTTTTCGTGCAAGCCACAGCCGGCGGGGGTAGTGGGGAAGGCGAGGCAGGATTGATGGCGTGGAACAGAGTGTCGAGGCGCTGAGCGCGCTCGTCGGCAAGGGCGGGGTGCTGGTGCTCAGCGGCGCGGGCCTCTCCACCGAGTCCGGCATCCCGGACTACCGCGGGCCGAGCGGGACGCAGCGCAATGCGCAGCCCATGACGTACCAGACCTTCACGCGCGACCCGATCGCCCGGCGGCGCTACTGGGCGCGCAGCCACCTCGGCTGGCGGACCATCGCCCGCGCCGCGCCCAACGCCGGGCACGCGGCCGTCGGGCGGCTGCAGGAGCGCGGGCTGCTCACCGGCATCATCACGCAGAACGTCGATGGGCTGCACCAGGCCGGCGGGGCCGGCGGCGTCGTCGAGCTGCACGGGGCCCTCGACCGGGTCGTGTGCCTCGACTGCGGCGAGCTGTCGGCCCGCGTCGAGCTCGACCGCCGGCTCGCCGCCGCCAACGCCGGCTACGACGCCGAGGCGGGCGGGGTCAACCCGGACGGGGACGTCGACCTCACCGACGAGCAGGCGGCCGGCTTCGTGGTCGTGGACTGCACCGGCTGCGGCGGGATGCTCAAGCCCGACGTGGTGTTCTTCGGCGAGAACGTCCCGGCCCCGCGCGTACAACACTGCTTCGACCTCGTCGCGCGCTCCGCCGCCCTGGTGGTGCTCGGCTCGTCGCTCACCGTCATGTCGGGCCGGCGGTTCGTGGTGCGCGCCGCGAAGCTCGGCCTGCCGATCGCGATCGTCAACCAGGGGCCCACGCGCGGCGACGCGCTCGCCGCGATCCTGCTGGACGCGCCGCTCGGGTCGGTGCTCTCGGCGGTGGCCTGGAACCTACGCTGACGCGGCGGCCGACCACACCGACAGGGCCAGGCGGACCAGCGAGGCGTTGTCGGCGACCGGCTCGCCGTCGGGGCCGGTCAGCGTGTCCTCGAGCCCGATGCGGGTCGGCAGCCCCAGCCGGCCGGCGAGTGCGACCATCGGCCAGCACAGCGGGCCCTCGCCGTGCAGCAGCCGCGCGCCGGGCACGCCGGCCGAGTCGAGGCGGGCCAGGATCGCCAGGGGATCCTCGTCCGGCGTCATGATCTCGATGAGCAGCCGGGGCAGGCCGGCGGCCATCGATAGTGCGCCCGCGTCGGCGACGCTCCACACCCCGGCCTCGACGGCGACGCCGAACTCGCCCAGGGCCTCGAGCACGCCGGTGAAGCCCGGCTCGGAGACGTTCACCGAGGCGAAATCCGGCATGTGGTACGGCGAAAGCCCACCCCAGCCGCCCACCGCCCGACGCCGGGCCTCGACGTCCCGCCCGGTGATCCACAGGCCGGTGGTGACGCCGATCGGCGTGGCGGGGCAGGCCTCGCGCACCGCGGCGACCGCCGCACCGACGTCGCCGGCGTCCAGCGACTCGGCCCCGGACGCCGCGCGCGGATGCAGGTGCACGGCCTCGGCCCCGGCGGCGACGGCGGCCCGTGCGGCGCCGGCCAGCTCGGCGGGCGTGCACGGCAGCGCGGGGTGCGCGCCCCGGTGCCGCCCACCGTTGAGCGCAACCTTGATCCGGGCGATCGGCGCCAGCACTCCACAACTGTTGCGCGCGAACGGCACGGGAACAAGATCGGGCCCGCGAAAGAGCGGTTCCCCGGCTCCGGGGGTACGGTGCCGGGGAACGCGGAGGCGCAGCTCAGGGGTTGTCGTGCTGGACCGGCGGTTCGGGGTTGGCCGTTCGGTACGTCCAGACGCCGCCGGCGACGCCCAGCCCGCAGATCGCCAGCACCGTCGCGAAGACGCTGCCGGCGGCCAGAGCGACGATGGCCCCGACGATCGCCGCTATGGCAATGATCACCGAGGTCACGCGGCGGGGCGTGATTCTTCGGGTCATGGCCCTGTTGAATCCGTTGACGAAGCGCGTGTCGTTACGCAGTGCGGCTTCGATGTCCGCGAGCCGCTTCTGCTCGCTCTCGCTGAGCATGACGCCCAACCTCCTCCGACGGGCCTGCCCGGTGCGCGATGGGTACCCGCTGCGATCGATCGTCACACACAAAGTCCCCGAGTGGGTCGGCCAGTTTGGCGTCAACTGGAATCAGCAGTTCAACGCCCGGGTGTTTCGCGGCTTTTGTCGGATCGCGCAACCTGCGAAGAATCTCGGCGTATGCCATTCTCAACGGCGAATGGCGCGGATCGACCGCGTGAACGTTGAGAGGCATCTTGTCGCCGCGCGCCCGGACCGGCGGCATGGGGGAGGATGGAACGTGGACCCGAGCAGGCAGTGGCAGCAGCCCGATCCCAGCGGTGGCTACGGCCAGACGCCGCCCGGCGGGTATCCGCCCCAGCCGCCGTACGGTCAGCCGCAACAGCCTCAGTATCCGCCGCAGTACCCTCAGCAACCCCAGCCGCAGTATCCGCAGCAGCCGGCGCAGCCGCAGTATCCGCAGCAGTACCCGCCGCAGCAGCAATATCCGCCGCAGCAGCCCGTCCCGCAGCAGTACTCGGCCGTGCCGTACGCGACCCCCTACAGCGCGCCACCGGCCCCGGCGTACCAGGCGCCCCAGTCCGGCCCGCCGGCACCGGTCGGCCCGCCCGAGGCGCCGGGCCGGCGCAACCGCTGGCTCGCGCCGCTCATCGTGAGCGCCGCGGTGCTCGTCGTGCTCGTGGTCGCGATCGTCGTCGTCGCGCTCAACCGCGGCTCCGACACCCCGCAGACCCAGGCGTCGCAGGGCCCGGTCGACACGTGCCTCGTCGGCAAGTGGAAGCAGACCGGCTACCAGCACATCGTCGACCTCACCACCACCGACGTCGGCACGCGCGAGAAGCTCGGCAAGATCAAGTTCTCCGGCGGCGGCAAGATCTGGGAGATCCGCGAGGACGGCAGCGCGGTCGAGGACGACACCAAGACGGTGTACACGGGCAAGACCGACGACGGCCGTAGCGTCGACGCCAGCTGGGAAGGCCGCACCGAGTGGAAGATCACGACGAAGGACGGCATCATGTCCTTCGCCGGCGGCGAGGCCACCACGGTCGTCACCATCAGCGTCGACGGCGCCGCCAAGGGCCGCATCGAGCTGCAGCCCAACCTCGACCCGATGCCCTACACCTGCAACGGCGACATCTGGCGCACCTCCAAGAAGGACTCCGCCGACGACTTCGCCCGCTACGACCGGGAGTAAGAAGAGCCGGACCCGGCATCGGTACCCCTGATCGGTTGGCATCGCCCGATCGGGGGTACTGGCCATGGCATGACGAGGTGGTTCACGCAGGTCGGCGAGCGCGCCCGGACGCGGCTGAGCACCGCGCGCGCCGCGCCGCTGTTCCCCGGACCGGTCGAGGTGCGCCCGGCGTCCACAGTGGATGACGGCATCCCGCCCGGTGTCAAGGTCGCGGGCGCCTGGGCCTGGCGCATCGTGCTGTTCATCCTCGCCGGGTACCTGCTGCTGCGCGTCATCGCCGCGCTGCACCTGATGGTCATCCCGGTCGTGGTCGCGATCCTGCTCGCCGCGCTGCTCGAGCCGGTCGCCGGCGCGCTGCGCAACCGCGGTGTGCACCGTTCCCTGGCGGCCGCGATCGTCCTGGTGGGCGGCCTCGTCGTGGTGTTCGGCGGCCTCGGCCTCATCGTGTACGCCTTCATCGCGCAGTTCAACAACCTGGCCGGGCAGGTCCGCGGCGGCCTGAACGAGATCCGCCACTGGCTCGCCCGCGGCCCGCTGCACATCTCCGAGCGCCAGCTCAACAACGCCATCGACTCCCTGCAGCACCAGATCACCGCCAACCGCGGCGCCCTGACCTCCGGCGCACTCACCACCGCCGGCACGCTCGCCGAGGTGCTCACCGGCTTCTTCCTGGTGCTCTTCACACTGTTCTTCTTCCTGCGCGACGGCGGGCAGATCTGGGCGTTCCTGTGCCGGCTGCTACCCGCGCAGGCCGAGCTGCCGGTGTTCCGGGCCGGGTACTACTCATGGGTCACCCTCGTGTCATACGTGCGGGCGACGGTGCTGGTCGCGTTGGTGGACGCGCTCGGCATCGGCATAGGTCTGGTGGTACTGCGGGTGCCGCTCGCCCTTCAGCTGGGCGCCCTGGTGTTCCTCGGCGCGTTCATCCCCGTCGTCGGCGCGACCCTGTCCGGCACCGTGGCGGTCCTCGTCGCGCTCGTCACCAACGGCCCGATCAGCGCTCTGCTCGTGCTCGCGGTCGTCATCGCGGTACAGCAGCTGGAGGGCCATGTCCTGCAACCGCTCATCATGGGCCGTGCCGTCTCCCTGCACCCGCTCGCCGTCATCCTCGCCATCGCCACCGGCGTCGTGGCCGCGGGCATCATCGGCGCTCTCGTCGCCGTGCCGCTGCTCGCGATGGGGAACACGGCCGTGCGGTACCTGGCCGAGCACCCCCGCGGCGAGCCCGCCGAGGGCCACGAGCCGCCCGGGACCGAGCCGACCGACGAGGACGAGCGGGAGCGGGAGGAGGCCGAAGCGGATTCGCGACGGCCGGGGGAGGGTAGCGTCGAAGGGGAGATCAAGGGACAACAGCCGTAAGGAGCAGCTATGCCGTTGACCGGTGAGTACGAGCCGAGCCCGACCGACTGGTCGCGGGAGCAGGTCGAGCTCTTCGAGCGCACCAGCGGCGCCGAGGGCAACACCATGCGGGGCCGGCCGATCATCGTGCTGACGTCGAAGGGCGCCAAGAGCGGAAAACTGCGCAAGACGCCGCTCATGCGGGTCGAGCACGACGGGGAGTACGCCGTGGTGGCCTCGCTCGGCGGCGCCCCGAAGCACCCCGTGTGGTACTACAACCTCGTCGCCAACCCGCACGTCGAGCTGCAGGACGGCCCGGTCAAGCGCGACTACGACGCGCACGAGGCGACCGGCGAGGAGAAGGACCTGTGGTGGAAGCGCGCCACGGCGACCTGGCCCGACTACGACGCGTACCAGACCAAGACCGAGCGGAGCATCCCGCTCTTCGTGCTCACGCCGCGCGCCTGACCACGGCCCCCGACCCGGGCCCCTGAGCCCGGTCGCCTAGTCATGTCCACAGGGGATGGTGCGGGTCTCAGCCGTCGGTGAGGTCGTCGGCCGAGATCCGCCCCGCCTCGGTGACCCGGTCGAGGAAGCCGGCCAGCAGCTGCAGCTGCGCCTCGTCGTACCCGGCGCACAGGTCGTCCATGCGCCCGTTCATCCCCGAGAACAGGTGGTACACCTCGGCGGCGCGGTCGCGCAGCGCCCGGACCACCACCGCCCGCCGGTCCGACGGATCGCGCTCGCGGGCGACCCACCCGCCCCGCTCGAGCCGGTCGAGGATCCCGGTCATCGTCGCCGGATGCAGCCCCGCGCGCCGCGCCAGGGCACTGGGGCTCAACGGCCCGAACCGGTTGACCAGGTCGAGGCAGTCGAAGTCCACGTCCTTGAGCTCGAGCTGCGCCCCCACCTGATGGTTGAGCAGCGACAGCTGCGTACTGAGCGCCCGCAGCGACTCCTTGATCGCGTTGGTGGTGCGCCGCCGCGAAGGTGATACGGAACTCATATCGTCTCGATCCCTGACCCGTATATTATGGAACTCGTAAGATATCGCTGCCGAACCCCACAATACCCGGGAAAGGGATGGTCATGATCCTCGTTACAGGCGCCACCGGCACCATAGGCCGCCACCTGGTCGCCACCCTGAACGCCGAGGGCGCCGCGGTCCGCGCCATCAGCCGCACCGCCGGCGCCGTGGACGGCGTCTCCGTGCACCCCGATGTCGAGGGCGTGCTGCGCTCCGCGGCGCCCGGCGAGATCGACGCCCTCTTCCTGCACCCGCGGGTCGCGGGGGAGCGGGCACCCGAGATCCTCGCCCTGGCCGCCGAGCGCGGCGTGCGCCGCGCGGTCGTGCTGTCCGCCATGAACGTCGACGACCCGCTCGAGGAGCAGCCGTCCCGCCTGGCCGGCGACCGCAACCGCGAACTGGACCGCGCCGCCGCCGCGAGCGGCCTGGAGTGGGCCAGCCTGCGCGCCAGCTCCTTCGCCAGCAACACGATCCGAGCTTTCGCCCCGCAGCTGCGTTTCGGCGAGGTCGTGCGGTACCCCTTCCGCGGTTTCGAAGAATCCCTGATCGACGAGCGCGACGTGGCCGAGGTGGCCGCGCGGGCCCTGCTCGGCGAGGCCGACGGCATCCTGGAGCTGACGGGCCCGCAGTCCCTGACCCACGGCGAGCAGGTGGCAACGCTGGCCGCGGTCCTGTCCCGCCCGCTGCGCTTCGAGGAGGTCCCGCCCGAGGCGGCGGCGGCCCAGATGACGCAGCGGGGGATGCCGGCCGCGTTCGTGGAGGCGCTGATGGCGCGGTACCGCCGCCACCTGGCCGGCCCGCAACACCCGCCGACAACGGTCGTCGAGGAGATCCTGAAGCGCCCCGCAAGGCCCTTCGCCCGCTTCGTCGCCGAACACCGCGAGCGTTTCTGACATGCACCCCGCACTCACGACGCTGACCCTGCTCACCGCCGCCGCAAACCTCTTCTCCGGCACCTGCGCGGTGTTCCACCTGCGCGCGATCCTGCCCGGCATGTCGAAGGCCGGCGTCCCGGAGTCCTGGCTGACGTTCCCGATCGGCACCCTGAAACTGGCCGGCGCGTTCGGCCTCCTGGCCGGCCTGTGGCTCCCGGCCCTGTCAACCGCCGCGTCGTTCGGCCTGGTCCTGTTCTTCGTCTGCGCCCTGTACACGCACATCCGCGTGTCGGACTACACCCCGCAGTTCTTCCTCGCCTGCACATTCCTAGCTCTGGCATCGGCCACGCTGGCGCTGTCCGTCAGCTAGCCCCACCACTGCATATGGTTGGCTGTCCCTCGTGACATCTGCGGAACTGCTGCTGGTCGCCTTGGTCGACCTGGTACCGGGCGAGGCGGAGGCGGGCGCACGCTACGAGGACGAGGTCCTGGCACTGCTGCCCAGGCACGGCGGCACACTGGACCGCCGCCTAACAACGGGCGACACGGAGGTCCAGCTCATCAGCTTCAAGACCCGCGCGGGCTACGAGTCCTTCATGTCCGACCCCGACCGCCTGGCCATCCGGGCCCGCTACGGCGCGGCGGCCCCGACGGCCCGCGTCCTCGAGGTCACCGAACGCTGACCACAGCCCCCCGCCCCCGGCGAGTCCACGGCACGGGGTGCCGCGAGGGCGCACTTCCCCATCGCGGCACGGTCGCCGCGATGGCACCGTCACGCCAGCCAGGGCCACTCCCTTGCGGCGCGGCGGGGCACGTCACCGCGGCGACGGGATCCGCACGACCCGGACCGCGGCGCCCGGGGCCCAGCGTCGCGCCTCAGCGCCGGGGACAGCGTCGCGCCTCAGTGCCGGGGCGCACTGTCGCCGCTCAGCGTCGGGGGCTGAGCGCTGTGATCGACGCTGCGATCAGCGGTTACGCTGCCGCCACGTCGACATCGCGGCCTCGATACGGTTCTGGTTACGGGTGCTGCCGAGGCTGCGCTTCGCCCGCCCGTAGAGCCAGATGGCCCCACCGACGACGAGGGCACCGACGATCAGGTAAAAGATGCTGCCAAGCAGCGCGTGGAACAGCCAACTGGCGATCGCACCGACCACGAACAGGCCGACAACGACCGCGATGGCACCTACCAGGAAACGACCCATGCATCCAGCATGCTCCCGCCGCGCCACCCCCGGCATCAGGGCTTTCCCGGACCCACACCTCCAGGGTGATCGACCACCACGCCCCCTGCTCACCCAAGCCCTCGGCGCCTGACACCCACCACAACTCGAGCCCGCCGCCCCCAAAGGATCGCCGCGCCCTCATCTGGCACGGCCGATGTTCTTTCCAGCGACCTCAGCCCTCCGCCCGGCATTTCTTTCCGCGATCATGCATTTCCGGCCCGCCGGAGCCCGCTTTTTCATCAACGCGGAAACAAAACGTACAAGGAGGTACATTATGTTTCCGCGATCATGGCAAACCCCTCGCAGGCCGCCCAGGTGGCCTAACTGGCAGACGGCCATGGATGGCGGCGGGGCGCCGCGGCCGGCCAACCGCGGACGGCGACGATCCGCCAACCGCGAATCGCGGGATGCAGTGCGCGGCCGACAAACCGCGGACCGTAGCGAGAGACAACCCGCGGACGGCGACGATCGGCCAACCGCGAATCGCGGGATGCAGTGCGCGGCCGACAAACCGCGGACCATGGCCACCGACGACCCACGGACGGACGATGGAGCGCGGTACGAGGTCAACAAACCGCGGACAGCGGGCTGGGGTGCCCACGGCCCCCGGCCCCGGGGGCGGGGCCCCTACAGCGCCCGCGACAGCCCGCGACCGGCCTACGAGGCCAGAGCGGCGTAGGTCCCGGCGGCCGACAGCAGCGCCGAGTGCGTCCCGCGCTCGACAACCCGCCCATGGTCGATCACCGCGATCTGATCGGCGTCGCGGACCGTCGAGAGGCGGTGCGCGATCGTGATGGTGGTGCGGCCGCGGGCCAGGTCGTCGAAGGCGCGCTGGACCAGTCGCTCGGTCTCGGTGTCCAGGGCGCTCGTGGCCTCGTCCAGGACCAGGATGCGCGGGTTGCGCAGCAGGGTGCGGGCGATGGCGATGCGCTGCTGCTCGCCGCCGGAGAAGCGGTGGCCGCGGGAGCCGACGACCGTGTCGTAGCCGTCGGGCAGCGATGCGATGAGGTCGTGGATCTGGGCGGCGCGGGCCGCGGACTCGAGCTCGGCGTCGGTGGCGCCGGGCTTCGCGTAGCGGAGGTTCTCGCGGACCGTGGTGTGCAGCAGGTAGGTCTCCTGGCTCACGACGCCGACCACGGAGGCCAGGTCGTCGAGGCGCAGGTCGCGCAGGTCGACGCCGTCGATGGTGATGCGGCCCGCGGTCGGGTCGTGCAGGCGGGCGATCAGCGCGGCGATCGTGCTCTTGCCCGAGCCGGTCTCGCCGACCAGGGCCAGGGAGGTGCCGGCCGGCACGTCCAGGGAGACGCCCGCCACCGCCGCCGCGTCGCTGCCGGGATAGGTGAAGGTGACGTCCTCCAGGCGCAGGTGGCCCTGCGCGTCGCGCAGCCGCACGGGGTGTGCCGGCTCGGCGACCTCGATCGGCAGGTCGAGGTACTCGAAGATGCGCGCGAACAACGCCAGCGAACTGGTCAGCGCCACGCCGACGCCGAGCAGGCCCATCAGCGGGCGGAACAGGCCGGCCTGCAGCGAGGTGAAGGCGACCAGCGTGCCGATGCTCAGCGAACCGGCGGTCATGGGCAGGCCGGCGCTGAGGTAGATGATCGCCGGGATCGCGGCGAAGATGATGCTCATCGACGCCATGCGCCAGCGGCCGGCCAGCTCGGAGCGCAGCTCCAGGTCGATCAGGCGCTCCGACGAGGCGGTGAAGCGGGCGACGAGGGCGTCGCCGGCGCCCATGGTCTTGCTCAGGCGCACGCCCGAGATCGACAGACCCTCCTCGATCGTCACGTTGAGGTCGGCCAGCTCGCGCTGGCGCTGGGCGGTGATCTCGCGGCGCATGCTCGCGACCTTGCGGGTCAGGTAGATCGCGGGCGGGAGCACGACCAGGGAGACCAGCGAGAGCCGCCAGGACAGCGCCGCCATGGCGACGGCGGTCGCGACCGCGGTGGTCAGGTTGGAGGCGATGGACGTGGCGGTGTTGGTGACGACCGCCTCCATCCCGCCGATGTCGTTGGTGATGCGGGACTGCACCTCGCCGGTGCGGGTGCGGGTGAAGAAGCCGATCGACTGGCGCTGCAGGTGCGTGAACACGTCGGTGCGCAGCCGGTGCATGACCAGCTGGCCGACCTTCGTCGACATCCAGGTCTGCACGACGCCGAGCGCCGAGGTGACGGCGGCCACGGCGACCATGCCGAGCACGAGCCAGACGAGCAGCCGCACGTCGCGGGCGGGCAGCGCGCGGTCGATGACCTCGCGGAGCAGGAACGGCGACGCCATCGACAGCACCGACGACGCCACGATGATGAGCACGACGGTCGCGAGGGGGCCGCGGTGCTCGGTGAACAGCCGGCCGATGCGGGCCAGCGACACCTGCTTGGCCTGCGCCTTCTCGGCGGCGCTGACCTTTCGGGACCCGCGTGCGCGGGTGGGGTGGTTGGGCTCCAAGGGGAACACCTTTCTGTTGGGTACATGATGAGGTTACCTCACTATGAGGGTCCAACACCAACCCCTGCTACTGTGTTCCCGTGGAGGACGAGAGCCTCTCGGAGCTCTTCTGGAGCGTGGCGCGCCGGCTGCGCCACCAGTCGCACGAGACCCTGCAGCCCTTGGGGATCACGCCGGGGCAGGCGCGCGCCCTGAGCGTGCTGGCCCGGCACGGCACCATGCGCCCGAGCGAGCTCTCCGAGCACCTCAAGATCGCGCCGCGCTCGACGACCGAGGTGGTCGACGGGCTGGAGGAGCGCGGGCTGGTCGAGCGCCTCCCCGACCCCGCCGACCGCCGGGCGACGCTGGTGGAGCTGACGGACACTGGAAGTACCGTCGCGGAGAAGATCCGTGCCGAGCGAGGCGCTCAGGGCGAGCGCTTCTTCGCGGCCCTGTCGCCGGGGGACCGGGCCGAACTGGCCCGCATACTCGCAGAGCTGCGGGTATCTGAAGGGCCGTGATCAACGCACGCGAGCACGGCCTCGCCGGCGACGGGGTCACCAACGACCAGCCGGCCCTGCAGCGGCTCGTCGACGCTTGCCCGCCCGGCCAGGTGATCTACTGCCCCGCCGGCGTGTATTCGATCCGCGACGCCGCCACCGTCTGGCGCTCCGGCGTGTCGCTCATCGGCGACGGGCCCTCGGCCACGCGGTTCGTGCTGGCCAACCCGGGCGCGCCCGCCAGCCCCGTACCGCTGGCGTTCTGGACGGCGCTGCAGCACGGCGCCTCCACCGCCCGCGCGATCGCCGACGTGACCTTCGCCGGGTTCGAGATCGACGGCTCGCAGATGACGCTGCCGGGGTACGACGTGCTGGCCAAGGGCCTCGGCCTGCAGTACGTGCTGCGCGGGACGTTTCGCGACCTGTACATCCACGACACCCCCGCCACCGGCTTCGGCTGCGACTTCCTGCAGGACTGCACCGTGGAGCGGGTCGTCGCGGTGCACTGCGGCCGGCTCGACTCGGGCTGGGAGAAGGGCGGCGCCGGCATCGGCATCGGCGTCGGCGGCTGGGGCGCCGTCGAGCGGCTCACCGTCAGCGACTGCGTGACCCTGCGCAACGGCACCAACGGCATCTTCGTCGAGCTGCAGGACGCCTCGTGGACCCCGCCGCGCGGCATCCGGATCATGGGCTGCCACGCCGAGGCGAACAAGTACGGGATCTCCGACTGGGGCGCCGACGGCCTGCTCGTCTCGGGCTGCACGATGATCGGCAACCACACCGCGGGCTTCGACGTCTCCGGCCAGGGCACCACCCACGTCGCCGGCCGCTACGGCGTCGTCACGGGCTGCGTCGTCGACGACAACCCCGGCGACGGCGTCAGCATCGGCAACACTCCCGGCGGGTACACGGTCAGCGCGACCCGCATCAGCCGCAACGGCGGCCACGGCTACCGCCAGCACAACCTGCCCGGCGCGATCCGCATCCCGGCCGCCGACATGGTCCTCGACGGCAACGACATCTGGGACAACGCCGGCGACGGCATCCGCATCGACGGCGCATTGATCGACCCGTTTCTCATCAACAACAGAATCCGCGGCAATGGTACTTCCCTGACCCCGGCCGCCGGCATCTCCGTCAACGCCAGGGTCATCTCGGCGACGATCCGCAACCAGCGGATCTGGGACCGCCACACGCCGCCCACGCAGATCGCGCGACTGTCGGTGACCGCACACGGCGAGCTGGCCGACTCGGTGTACGTCGACATCGAGCCGAGCGCGGACCTGTCCGCCCTGTCCTGAAAACTCCGCCCACGCCGCACGATTGCTCAGGCGACCGGCGCGATCGGATTGACGGAGTGAACCACCCTCCCGGTGGGAAAGAGGACTCCGTGCGGTTGTTCGGCGGAAGGTACCGGTTGCAGCGCAAGCTCGGGCAGGGCGGCATGGCCAGCGTCTGGCGCGCCTACGACGAGGTGCTGGACCGTGCCGTTGCGGTGAAGCTGCTGACGGCCGAGCACACCGCGGACCCGGGTGCGTTCGACCGGGCCCGCAACGAGGCCCGCTGCGGCGCCCGCTTCGCGCACCCCAACGTGGTCGCGGTCTATGACTTCGGTACCTCCCGCCGCGCCGCTCGCGGCACCGCGTACCTGGTCATGGAGCTGGTGGAGGGCCAGCTCCTCGACGCCGCGATGGCGGGCGGACCGCTCGACTGGCGCGTCGCCGGCCGGATCTGCGCCGAGGTCGGCGCCGGCCTCGCCGCAGCGCACGGCCACGGCGTCGTGCACCGCGACATCAAGCCGGGCAACGTGGTGCTGACCTCGGCCGGCGCGAAGATCCTCGACTTCGGCGTGGCCGCGCGGGCCGGGCAGCCCGACCGGATGCCCGACGGTTCGCTGCTGGGCACGCCCGCATACCTGGCGCCGGAGCGCCTCGACCCGGGCGCGGCGGCGCCGCCGATCGACGTCTACGCCGTCGGGGTGCTGCTGTACAAGTGCCTGACCGGCCGGCTTCCGTGGCCGGCCGACACCGACGAGCAGGTGCTGCGCTCGCACCGGTACGCCCCGCCGGCGCCGCTGCCGCGCATCGACGGGCTGCCCGCGGAGGTTGCCGAGGTGTGCGAGGCGAGCCTGGACAAGCTGCCGGAGGCCCGCCCGACCAGCGTGGCGCTGGCGCTGATCCTCTCCGCCGCGGTCGACGTGCCGGTCCACGTCCCGCCCGTTCTGCTGCCGGCGCCGACCCGCAGCGCGTTGCACGCGCCGACGGAAGCGATATCCGCTTGACCGGCATGTGATGGTCGTGTGAGCGGTCCGGCGCGAAGCGGCGGGGCCGTTCACCATGTACACAGCCGGAGAAGCCGGCACCGGAGCGAAGCGGAGGCGACGGCGTGAGCGACTACCTCCGCCTGAACCGCGCGCAGTGGGACGAGCGCGCGCCGGCGCACGCCGCCTCGCCGGACTACGGCGTGGCGCGGTTCGTCGACGACCCGGAGTTCCTGAGCGACGTCGTGCGCTTCGACCGGCCGCGCCTCGGCGACGTGCGCGGGCTGCGCACCGTGCACCTGCAGTGCCACATCGGCACCGACACGCTGTCGCTGCACCGCCTCGGCGCCGACGTCACCGGCCTGGACTTCTCGCCGGCGTCCCTCGCGCAGGCCCGCGCCCTGGCCGGGCGGGCCGGCGCCGACATCGACTACGTGGAGTCCGACGTCTACGGCGCCCTCGACGCGCTCGAGCCCGGCTCGTTCGACCTCGTCTACACCGGCGTCGGCGCGCTGTGCTGGCTGCCCGACATCCGCCGCTGGGCCGCCGTCGTGTCCGGCCTGCTGCGCCCGGGCGGCCGGTTGTTCATCCGCGAGGGGCACCCGATGCTGTGGACGATCGACGAGACCCGCGGCGACGGGGTGCTCGCGGTGCAGTTCGCGTACTTCGAGCAGCCCGACCCCCTCGTGTGGGACGACGCCACCACCTACGTGGCGACCGACGTCGCATTCACGCACAACGTCACGCACAGCTGGAACCACGGCCTCGGCGAGATCGTCACCGCGCTGCTCGGCGAGGGCATGGAGCTCACGATGCTGCAGGAGCACGACAGCGTCCCGTGGGATCCGCTGCCGGGGTTCATGCTCGGCGACGAGCAGGGGGAGTACCGGCTGGCCGAACGAGGCGACCGGCTGCCGCTTACATACACTCTTCAGGCACGCAAGCGTTCGAACTGAGGGGGAGCCGGGCCATGGCCGCTGCCGGATCGCAGGACGTCAACGAGATCGTCGCCTCCGCGGCCCGCGCCGCGCGCGCCGCGTCCGGCTCGCTCGCCGCCGCGCCGGCCAAGACGATCGACGAGGCGCTGCGCGGCATGGCCCGGCGCCTCGCCACCACCCCGGAGACGGTCCTGGAGGCCAACCGCGCCGACGTCGCCGCCGCCGAGGCGGGCGGCATGAGCGGCGGCCTGCTCGACCGGCTCCGCCTCGACGAGGCCCGCCTCGCCGCCATGGCCGAGCAGATCGACATCCTCGCCGACGTCGAGCCCGAGCCGGCCCGGCGCACCGTGCGCGAGCTCGGCGGCGGCCTGGTGCTGCAGGAGTGGCGCCGCCCGGTCGGCGTCATCGGCGCCAACTACGAGGCCCGCCCCAACGTCACCGTCGACGTCGCCTCCCAGCTGGTGAAGTCGCAGAACGGCGGCGTGCTGCGCACCGGCTCGGCGGCCCTGGCCTCCGCGACCGCGCTCATGGACGAGATCGTCGCGCCGGCGCTGGCCGAGGCCGGCCTCGACCCGGCGGCGATCCAGCTCATCCGGGCCCGCGGCCGTGGTTCCGCCGACGCGCTGGTCGCCCAGCCCGGCCTGATCCCGCTGGTCATCCTGCGCGGCAGCGGCGAGAGCACCCGCACCCTGGCCGAGAAGGCCGCCCTGCAGGGCGTGCGGACCCTCGCGCACGCCGACGGCGGCGGGGTGCTCTACATCGACGCCGCCGCCGACCTCGACAAGGCGTTCGCCCTCGTCGCCGCCGGCCTGGACCGCCTCGGCGTGTGCAACCGCCTCAACCTGCTGCTCATCCACCGCGACCACTTCGACGCGCTCCTGCCGCGGGTCGAGGCGGCGGTGGCCCCGCGCATCGCGCTGTCCCTGCCGCCGCACGAGCACGCGCTGGGCTACGAGTGGGCGCTGGACTCCGACCGGGAGGCCACGATCACGCTCGCCCCGGTCGACGGCCCGCTGCACGCCGCCCGCCTTGCCAACGACGAGACCTCGGGCCTGGCCGCCGGGATCGTCACCGAGGACGCCGCCGCCGCGCGCGAGTTCCTGTCCGCCTACGCCGGCACGGGCGCCTTCTGGAACGCCACGACCCGGCTGCTGGACGGCTTCAAGCTGCTCAACGTGCCCGAGACCGGCATCAACATCGACCGCGTGCCCGGACCGCGCGGCCCGGTGACCTTCCGCGACCTCTCCCTGCGGCAGTACGCGGTCGTGCCCGCCGACCGCCTCGCCGATCTCTAGCCCTGCAGCGGGTAGGGGATGAACGAGCTGCGGTTCTCGTCCAGGTCGAGCCGGCGGCTGATCGGCGCCGCGGCCCGCTGCGGGCAGTTGGCCCGCTCGCAGGTCTTGCAGCCCGGCCCGATCGGCATCGCGGCCGCGGCGTCGTGCAGGTCCATGCCGGTGGAGTAGACCAGGCGGGCGGCGTGGCGGATCTCGCAGCCCAGGCCGATCGCGTAGACCTTGCCGGGCTGGCCGTAGCCGCCGTGGTGGCGGGTGACGGTGCGCGCGATCCACAGGTACCGCTGCCCGTCCGGCATCGCCGCGACCTGCGTGACCGGCCGGCCGGGTGAGCTGAACGCCTCGTAGACGTTCCACAGCGGACAGGTCCCGCCGGTGCGCGAGAACGGGAACCCGGTCGCCGACTGCCGCTTCGACATGTTGCCGGCCCGGTCGACCCGCACGAACGAGAACGGCACCCCGCGGGCCCGCGGCCGCTGCAGCGTGCTCAGCCGGTGGCACACCGTCTCCCAGCCCATCGCGAAGTGCTCGGTCAGCAGGTCGATGTCGTAGCGGCGGACCTCCGCGGCGGTCAGGAACTCCTGGTAGGGCAGGATCAGCGCGGCGGCGAAGTAGTTGGCCAGGCCCACCCGGGTCAGGATCTGCGTCTGCACGTCGTCGAAGCGCTCCTCCTCGACGATCTCGTCGATCACGTCGGCGTACTCCAGCAGCGCCAGCTGCGCCGCCATCCGCATCGCCTCCTGCCCCGCGCGCAGCGACGTGGACAGGTGCAGGGTTTTCGTGTGCGGGCTGTAGCGGTGCAGGTCGCCGCCGAGCGCCTGGGCGTCGTCGTGGCGGACCTGCACGGCGTGCCGCTCGGCCAGCCGCCCCTGCAGCCCGGCCCGGACCGCGCCGCGGCGCAGCCGCATGCGCCCGGACAGCGCCTCGGCCGCCTCGTCGAGGTGCGGCACGTAGTTCTGCCGCCGGTAGAAGAACTCGGTCACCTGGTCGTGCGGGCTGCGCCCGAGCGGGCCGCGGTCCCCGACGAGCTCGGTGAGCTGGTCGGCGACCAGGCGGTAGCGGCGGTGCAGGTCGATCACGGCCTCGGCCAGCTCCGGCAGCCGGGAGGCGAGCTCGGCGAGGTCCGCGGAGCCGCCGGAGCCGCCGAGGGCCTCGCGCAGCCCGGCGACCAGCTGCGGGGTGTCGTGCGGCGCGAAGACGGCGGGGTCGACGCCGAAGAGGTCGGTGACCCGGATGAGCACCTGGGCGGTGAGCGGCCGCACGTCGTGCTCGATCTGGTTGAGGTAGCTCGGCGAGATGCTCAGGTGGCGGGCGAGGTCGGTCTGGCTCAGCCCGCGCTCCTCGCGCAGCCGCCGCAGCCGCGCGCCGGAGAATATCTTCGCCATCGGACGACTGTATAGCACGATTGTCAATTGGTGTTTTCGCAAGTTAGCAAAATGGCTGGAAAACTTCGCAGGAATTGGCTTTTTCCGTACCTCGACCGCCCGTTGCCGCACGTGTGACCGTGGGCGGAGGCACAGCGATCAAGGGAGCCAGTGATGCGGGACGCAGTCGAGCTTTTGCGGCAGGAATGGGACACCGACCCCCGTTGGCACGGTGTGCGGCGCGACTACACGCCGCAGGACGTCGTGCGGCTGCGGGGCGTGGTGCAGGAGGAGCACACCCTGGCGCGCCTGGGTGCGCAGCGGCTGTGGCGGCTGCTGCACGAGGAGGACTACGTCCACGCCCTCGGCGCGCTCACCGGCAACCAGGCCGTGCAGATGGTCCGGGCCGGGCTCAAGGCCATCTACCTGTCCGGCTGGCAGGTCGCCGCCGACGCCAACCTCGCCGGCCACACGTACCCCGACCAGAGCCTCTACCCGGCCAACTCGGTGCCGGCGGTCGTGCGGCGGATCAACAACGCCCTGCTGCGCGCCGGGCAGATCACCACGGCCGAGGGCGCGGCGGCACCGCACTGGCTCGCCCCGATCGTCGCCGACGCCGAGGCCGGCTTCGGCGGCGTGCTCAACGCCTACGAGCTGATGACCGGCATGATCACGGCCGGCGCCGCCGGGGTGCACTGGGAGGACCAGCTCGCCTCGGAGAAGAAGTGCGGCCACCTCGGCGGCAAGGTGCTCATCCCGACCGGCCAGCACGTGCGCACCCTGCAGGCGGCGCGCCTGGCCGCCGACGTCGCCGGCGTGCCGTCGCTCATCGTCGCGCGCACCGACGCGCAGGCCGCGACGCTGCTCACCACCGACGTCGACGAGCGCGACCGGCCGTTCGTCACCGGTGAGCGCACCGCCGAGGGCTTCTACCGCTTCGGCAACGGCGTGGACGCGTGCATCGCCCGGGGCCTGGCCTACGCGCCCTACGCCGACCTGCTGTGGATGGAGACGAGCACCCCGGACCTCGAGGTCGCCCGCCGGTTCGCCGACGCGGTCAGGGCGCAGTACCCGGACCAGATGCTCGCCTATAACTGCTCGCCGTCGTTCAACTGGCGCAAGCACCTCGACGAGGCGACGATCGCGAAGTTCCAGCGGGAGCTGGGGCACATGGGGTACAAGTTCCAGTTCATCACCCTGGCCGGCTTCCACGCGCTGAACTACTCGATGTTCGACCTGGCCCGCGGCTACGCCGCCGAGGGCATGCCCGCCTACGTCGCGCTTCAGGAGCGGGAGTTCGCCGCCGAGGCCGACGGCTACACCGCGGTCAAGCACCAGCGCGAGGTCGGCACCGGCTACTTCGACCTCATCAGCACGGTGCTCAACCCGGCCGGCGAGACCACCGCGCTGCGCGGCTCCACGGAGACGGAGCAGTTCGCATGAGGTACAAGATCATCGGCGAGATGCTCGAGCGCTTCGACGAGGTCCTCACCCCCGAGGCGCTGGACTTCCTGGTCGCGCTCGACGACCGCTTCGCCGCCCAGCGGGTCGCGTTGCTGGACACCCGCCGCGCGCGCCGCGCCCGCTTCGCCACCGGCCAGTTCCCGGACTTCCGCCCGGAGACCGCGCACATCCGGGCCGACCCGAGCTGGCGGGTGGCCGAGCCCGTGCCCGCGCTGACCGACCGGCGGGTCGAGATCACCGGCCCGCCCGAGCGGCGCATGACCGTCAACGCGCTCAACTCCGGCGCCCGGGTGTGGATGGCCGACTTCGAGGACGCCACCGCCCCGACCTGGGCCAACGTCATCGGCGGGCAGCTCAACCTCATCGACGCGCACGAGCGGCGCATCGACTTCACCGACGAGCGCGGCAAGCGCTACGCCGTCGGCGAGGACGCGGCCACGATCGTCGTGCGCCCGCGCGGCTGGCACCTGGTCGAGAAGTGGATCGCCGTGGACGGCCGCCCGATCGCGGCGAGCTTCGTCGACTTCGGGCTGTACCTGTTCCACAACGCGCGCCGCACCCCGTACTTCTACCTGCCGAAGCTCGAGGACCACCGCGAGGCGCGGCTGTGGAACGACGTGTTCGTCTTCGCGCAGCAGTACCTCGGCCTGCCGCAGGGCACCATCCGCGCCACGGTGCTCATCGAGACGATCACCGCCGCGTTCGAGATGGAGGAGATCCTCTACGAGCTGCGCGAGCACTCGGCCGGGCTGAACGCGGGCCGGTGGGACTACATCTTCAGCATCATCAAGAACTTCGGCCAGTGGTCGGACTTCGTCCTGCCCGACCGCGCCGAGGTCACGATGACGGTGCCCTTCATGCGCGCCTACACCGAGCTGCTGGTGTCGACCTGCCACCGCCGCGGTGCGCACGCGATCGGCGGCATGGCCGCGTTCATCCCCAGCCGCTCGCCGGACGTCAACGCCGCGGCCGCCGAGAAGGTCCTCGCCGACAAGCGCCGCGAGGCCGGCGACGGCTTCGACGGCTCCTGGGTCGCGCACCCCGGCCTGGTGCGGACCTGCCGCGACGCGTTCGACCCGGTGCTGGGGGAGCGCCCCAACCAGCTCGACCGCCTGCGCGACGACGTCGAGGTCAACGCCACCGACCTGCTCGCCGTGGACAAGACCCCCGGCCAGGTCACGGCCGAGGGCCTGCGCGCCAATGTCGGTGTGGCGCTGCGGTACGTCGACGCCTGGCTCGGCGGCACCGGCGCGGTCGCGCTGTCCAACCTCATGGAGGACGCGGCGACCGCCGAGATCGCCCGCTGCCAGGTGTGGCAGTGGCTGCACCACCGCACCCCGCTCGCCGGCGGCGGCTGCGTCACCAGGGACCTCGTCCGCTCCCTGCTGGCCGAGGAGCTCGCGGCGCTGCTCACCGGCCGCGACCCGCAGGAGCGCGCCCGCGCCGTGGCCGCCGCGGACATCGTGGAGCGCACCGCCCTTGCGGAGGACCTGCCGGCGTTCTTCACCACGGAGGCGTACGCCCTCCACCTGGCGCCCTCCGGCACTTCCAGCCCATCGGGTTCCCCCGCCTGACGGACCGGTCGGGCCGTCTGTCCGATTCCGGACTCGCCGGCCCGGCCGTTAGGGTCACTCACGGTGATGGGAATGTTGGTGGGTGAGCTGGAGATCACGACCGTGACGCGACCGGCGGTGGCGCACGTGGTGCGCGTCAGCGTGGCCGGGGACCTCGATGCGGCGACGGTACCGCGGCTGCGCGCCGCCCTCGCCGACGTCGTGGCCCGCCGGCCGGCCCGCCTGGAGCTCGACCTCGCGAGGGTCACGTTCTGCTCCAGCGGCGCCATCGCGGAGCTACGCACCGCCGAACGCGCGATGCCCGGCCGCCTCGTGATCACCGACGCCCGGCGGCCCGTCCGGCGCCTGCTGGAGCTGTGCAACCTCACCGAGTCCTTCGGCCTCGCGGTGTCATAGCTCGCTTTGCTCGCGGTGGCGGGAGCTTCGCTCCACCACACCCCCTCAGGATCTGCGGCGGCGCGCCCGGGCGACCAGAGGTTCTCATCGCCGATCGGGCAGCGTGAGTGCATTTTGCTCAGGGAGGCGCACACTCGCAGGTATGACACACTTCACGACCGAGTTCCATGGCTACGATCGGGCCGAGGTCGACAAGTTCGTCCAGACGGCCAATGACGCCATTGAGTCCAACGAGCCGAGCCGGCGGGCCAGGGCCCAGGCCGACGCCCAGGCGGTCAGCTTCCGGGTGGCCCTGCGCGGGTACAACCGCCGGGAGGTCGACCACTACCTGCGCCGTATCGCCAAGGGCCGCCCCGACGACCGGACCTGAAATCCCGGCGACGCAGCCAGGGCGACGGAAGCGCTCAGGAGATGTGGCCGAGCTGACGCAGCGCGCCCAGGTCGTCACGGCATGCCCAGTGCTCGGCGATGAGGTCGCCGTCGAACCGGACGATGTGGATCTGCTGGACGCTGAAGCTGCGGCCCGACGGCGGGAAGCCGAAGAGCTCGCCCGTCTGGGTCGCGGACATGGTGGCTCGATATGCGAGCCGGTCGCCGTCATGGATGACGTCATCGATCTCGTACCGGATGTCGGCCATCACCGAGTGCAGGTAGCTCACGACCGCCCGCAGCTGGCCAGGTCCTGCCGGGACCGGCACTGGCACTGGAGGTGCGGCGTGGTCGATGAACCCGGCCGTGACGACCCGCTCGGCGAGCGCGACGTCACCGGACTCGAACATGGTGCGGTAGAGGCCGCGAATGAGCTGCTCACGCTGGGACACGGTCGCCTGCCCGCGTGGTGCGCAGGAAGAACAGGGCAACGACGGCGGCACCCGCCATCAGTGGCACGTGGAAGAGGTACTCGATCTGGGCCAGCCCCGCGAAATCGGCGTGGCCGAGCACGCGGTGCAGGTTGTCGTGCGGCCACCAGCTGAGCAGCATGAACGAGATGCTCACGTACGCGGCCCGGGTCAGCCCGACACCAGCGCCGAAGCGCCGCAGCGGAGCCAGGCCGAAGAACACGAACGCCAGGCCGGCGCCGAACACCAGCGCCTCGAGCACGGACAGCACGATGAAGAGCGGCAACAGGTCCTGCGGCGGGGTGGCAGCACCGGCCGGATCGGGCCAGATCACGTGGCCGAACGTGAACGCAGCGATCGCCCCGAGCAGGGTCACGGCCGCCACCGCTATCTTTCTTCGAGACATCAGATCCCCCCAAAGTAGAACGTCGATCTACTGACTGGAACGATATTAAGATGAACCCCCCGGACGAGCAAGGCCGCGCCGCGACCAATCGACGACAGTTGCAGGCGGCGCAGACCCGCCGCGACATCATCCTGGCGGCGACCAGGCTCTTCACTCGCCAGGGATATGCGCACACGTCGGTCACCGACATCGCCCGCGAGGCCGGCGTCGCGGTGCAGACCATCTACTCCAGCGTCGGTTCGAAGGCACGGCTCGTCACCGCGATGCTCGACGAGGTGGACGCCATCTCCGGCGTCCCGCAGCTCGGCGCCGAGATCATGCGCTCGACGGACGCGAGCCAGATCATCGACCTCCAGACACGGCTGACCAGGCAGCTCAACGAACGCTGCTGGGACATCCTGGCCGGGCTGCGCTCTGCGGCACAGATCGACCAGACCATCGCGGCGGCGTACGCGGACGGACAGGCCCGCCACGCCGACGGCGCCCGGCGCGGCGCCGAGCGGATCGCCAAGCTCGGCGCGCTACGCCCCGGAACCGACGCCGACACCGCGGCGACCACGATTGCCGTGCTCCTGTCGATCGACACCTGGGTACAGTTGATCAACGAACACGGCTGGTCGTTCGACCGGGCCGAGAAGTGGCTGTCCTCGTCACTGCGGACGCTTCTGCTCGTCGAGGCCGCCTAGAACGGCGCGCCGACAACCACCTCGGCGACTGCTCAAGCGCAAGCAGGCGGCGAACGCCTCGGTCGACCTGGCTCGCCAGGGTGGCTGGGATGCGACCGTGGCGGTGGCCGAACGACTTCGGCCCCATTTGCAACGGCGTCGGCCGGAGCGCTGGATGGGCGCACGCGACGCGAGTATGAGCGGGCTGAAGTGGGCGGACGGCCTCGCCGTATGATGCCGTTCATGACGGTTGCTGACGACAGCGCTGCCGAGCAGGTGGCGTGTCAGCTCGCCGGCCGGGCACGGACGCTGTGACGAACACCGACCTCGACGGCCTGCGCCTCGGGGATCTCGACACTCGCGAGGCCCACCTCTATCGGCTGCTCGACCGGGCCCACGACTTCGGCGACCCGGCGGCGATCGCAGCGCTGCACGCCCTCGTCCGCGACTATCCCGACTATCACCGCTCGCTCTACACCCGGGCGATGAATCAGGCCGACGCGTTCGCCGCGCACACCCCGCCGGGCGCCCTGCGCGAGCCGCTCCTCGCAGCGCTCGCGGACACCCGGTACAACTGCCAGGCCTGGGCCGCGATGGGCTGCGCCGCGATGGATGTCCGGGAGGCGGTACCGAAGCTGGTCTCCCTGCTCGACCATCCGCAATGGATGGTGGTGGACGAGGCGGTCAAGGCCCTCGGCAGGCTCGGCGACGCGTCCGTCGTGCCGGCGTTGCGCTCGTTGCTCGCCGACGACGTCGACTGGGTGCGCCTGCGCGCGGCGGAGGCCCTGGCCAGCATCGGCGGTCCGGAGGCGCTGGACGCGCTGTGGCACGAGTTCGAGCATCGCCGTTTCGCGCGGATCGGTCACATCGCCAGCGGCCTGGCCATGTTTGCTCCCGAGGTCATCCCGCGGCTGGTTGCGGCCGCCGCCGATCCCGACCCGAACCGCCGCTACTGGGCCGCGGTCGCCCTCGGCTCGACCGGTGACGAGCAGGTCGCCCCGACGCTGGAGCGCCTCCAGGCCGAGGACCGCGGCGTGACCGTCTTCGACGGTGAGGTCCGGGTGGCCGCGAAGAAGGCCCTGCGCACGCTGCGCCGCATCCAGGCCGCCATCGCCGCCCGCGAGCAGCGCCCCGGCTGAGCGGCAGCGCCGACCAGGCGCCACGCCGGCGGCTCGAACACCCGCCGCCGCCTCAACTGTGCTACCCGGCTGCCGTCGAGGCCGGGCCAACGCCGCGGCAATCCGTGCCGGAACAAACGCCTGCTACCTGCCGCAATGCCGACGTCCTACTGATGTCGGTCGAACTGTTGACGTCTTCGTAGCAGATCGGTAACGTTTGGCCCTCCAGCGCTGCAAGATTACGACAAAGCTGTGTCTGATTTCGTCTTTGCACTGCAAGTTCCGGTCGTCCGCCATCACGACCGGCTCTCGTTCTGCTCCGCCACGCCGCCCCGTGGCCGCTTCGGCTCCGTGTCGGCGCCCGCCCCTGAGCGACAAGGACTGACACATGAGACGAACGAACCTGATCAAGGTGGTGGCGACAGCGGTCGCGACCGTCGTGATCGCGACGATGGGGTGGGTGGTCGTCGCGAACGCGGCCGGCGGACCCAACCTCGCCAGTGGTAGACCGGCCTCCGCCAGCAGCAGTAACGCGGGATTCGTGGCCGGCAACCTCAACGACGGCAACCAGGCCACCTACTGGGAGAGCAGCGGCGCCCTGCCGCAGTGGGGCCAGGTCGACCTCGGCGGCAGCGTCAGCGTCGACCAGGTCGTGCTCAAGCTCCCCGCCGGCTGGGGCGCCCGCACGCAGACCCTTTCCGTGCAGGGCAGCCTCGACGGCCAGAGCTACTTCAACCTCGTCGCATCCGGTGACCGCGCGTTCAGCCCGGCCAGCAGCAACGTGGTCACCCTCAACTTCACCGCCACCAGCACCCGGTTCGTGCGGGTCAACATCTCGGCGAACACCGGCTGGCCGGCCGCGCAGCTGTCCGAGCTCGAGGTCTACGGCAGCGCCAGCGCGTCGACCAACCTCGCGGCCGGACGGCCGACGTTCGAGAGCGGGCACGCCGACGTCTACCCCTCGGGCAACGTCGTCGACGGCAACCAGGGCACCTACTGGGAGAGCACCAACAACGCGTTCCCGCAGTGGGCGACGGTCGACCTCGGCGCGACGCTGAACATCAACAAGGTCGTGCTGAAGACCCCGTCGACCTGGGGCGCCCGCAACCAGACCCTTTCCGTGCAGGGCAGCGTCAACAACACGAGCTTCACGGACATCGTCGCCTCGGCCACGTATGCCTTCAGCGGCACGAACACGGTGACGATCACGTTCACCACCGCCAGCACGCGGTACGTGCGGATCCTGATCACGGCGAACAGCGCGTGGCCGGCGGCCCAGCTCTCCGAGCTCGAGGTCTACGGTCCCGCCGGCTCGACCGACACGATCGCGCCGAGCGTTCCCGGCACGCTGTCGTTCACGCAGTCCGGCACGTCGATCAATCTCAGCTGGGGCGCGTCCACGGACACCGGCGGCAGCGGCCTGGCCGGCTACGACGTCTACCGCAACGGCACGCTCGCCGGCAGCGTCGGCTCCGGCACCACGACGTTCACCGACACCCAGCCGGCCACGGCGACCGTGTCGTACTTCGTCCGCGCCCGCGACGGCGCCGGCAACCAGTCGGCCAACAGCAACACCGTGACCCGCACCGGCACGTCGCCGGACACGACCGCGCCGACCGTTCCGGGCACGCTGTCGTTCACGCAGTCCGGCACCACGATCACGCTGAACTGGGGCGCGTCGACGGACACCGGCGGCAGCGGGCTGGCCGGCTACAACGTGTACCGCGACGGCGCGCTCGCCGCGACCCTCGGCACGGTCCTGACGTTCAACGACACGCAGCCGGCCACGGCGACCGTGTCGTACTTCGTCCGGGCCCGCGACGGCGCCGGCAACCTGTCCGGCAACAGCAACACGGTGACCCGCACCGGCACCACGCCGGACACGACCGCGCCGACGGTCCCGGGCACGCTGTCGTTCACGCAGTCCGGCACGTCGATCAATCTCAGCTGGGGCGCGTCCACGGACACCGGCGGCAGCGGCCTGGCCGGCTACAACGTGTACCGCGACGGCGCGCTCGCCGCGACCCTCGGCACAGTGTTGACGTTCACGGACACGCAGCCGACCACGGCGACGGTGTCGTACTTCGTCCGGGCCCGCGACGGCGCCGGGAACCTGTCCGGCAACAGCAACACGGTGACCCGCACCGGCACCACCCCGCCGGGCTGCACCAACGTCGCGCTGGGCAAGGCGATGACGGCGACCGGCTCCACGTTCACCTTCACCCCGGAGAAGGCCAACGACGGGCTGCTCACCACCTACTGGGAAGGCGCGGCGGGCTTCCCGCAGAGCCTGACCGTCGCGCTGGGCGCGAATTACATCCTCACCGGCATCAACGTCAAGCTCAACCCGGACCCGGCCTGGGGCACGCGGAAGCAGAACATCCAGATCCTGGGCCGCGACCAGGCGGCGACGACCTACACGAGCCTCGTGCCCGCAACGGACTACCAGTTCGTCCAGAACAACAACGCGGTGAGCATCCCGTTCAACGCGACCACGGCCGACGTGCAGCTGCGCTTCAACTCCAACGACGGCGCGCCGTCCGGTCAGGTGGCCGAGCTCGAGGTGTGCGGCACGCCGGCGCCCAACCCGGATCTGGTGGTCAGCTCGGTGAGCTGGACGCCCGCGTCGCCGAACGAGACGTCGGCGATCACGCTGTCGGCGACGGTCCAGAACATCGGGACCGCGCCCGCCGGTGCGACGACGGTCAACTTCAACCTGGGTGGCGCGCTCGCCGGCACCGTGCCGGTCGGCGGCCTCGCCGCCGGTGCCTCGACGACCGTGTCGTTCAACGCCGGGCAGCGGCCGATGGGCAGCTACGCGGTCTCGGCCGTGGTCGACCCGACCAACACGATCATCGAGCAGAACAACGCCAACAACACCTTCACGGCGACCTCGCAGCTGGTGGTCGCGCAGGCGCCCGGACCGGACCTGCAGGTCCTGGGGATCGCGTCCAACCCGGCGAACCCGGCGATCGGCGCGGCGGTCACGTTCATCGTCGCGGTGAACAACCGGGGCACCACCGGCGTGGCCGCGAACACGGTCACCCGGGTGCAGGTGGGCACTGCCACGCTGAACACCAACTCGCCGGCGATCGGCGCCGGCCAGACGGTCAACGTTTCCATCACCGGCAGCTGGACCGCCACGAGCGGCGGGGCCACCATCGTCGCCACCGCCGACGCGACCAACATCGTCGATGAGACCAACGAGAACAACAACACGCTGTCGCAGGCGATCGTCGTCGGGCGGGGCGCCGCGGTGCCGTACGTCGAGTACGAGGCCGAGGCCGCCAACTACCAGGGCGCGCTGCTGACCCCCGACCCGCTGCGGACCTTCGGGCACACCAACTTCGCCACCGAGTCCTCGGGGCGGCAGTCGGTGCGGCTGAACACGACGGGCCAGTTCGTCGAGTTCACCTCGACCAACCAGTCCAACTCCATCGTGGTCCGCAACTCCGTCCCCGACTCGGCGGGCGGCGGCGGGCAGGACTACAGCCTCAGCCTGTACATCAACGGCAGCTTCGCCCAGAAGCTGACCCTGTCGTCACGCAACAGCTGGCTCTACGGCACCACCGACGACACCGAGTCGCTGTCGAACACGCCCTCGGCCGACGCCCGCCGGCTGTTCGACGAGTCGCACGCGCTGCTGACGCAGTCGTACCCGCCCGGCACCAAGTTCAAGCTGCAGCGGGACGCGGCCGACAACGCATCGTTCTACATCATCGACTTCATCGACCTGGAGCAGGTGGCACCGGCGGCGAGCCAGCCGGCCGGCTGCACCTCGATCACCGCCTACGGTGCGGTGGCCAACGATGGGATCGACGACACCGCCGCGATCCAGCGGGCCGTGATGGACGATCAGAACGGCGTCATCAGCTGCGTCTGGATCCCGTCCGGGCAGTGGCGGCAGGAGCAGAAGATCCTCACGCCGGACCCGACCCGCGGGCAGTACAACCAGAAGGGCATCCGCGACGTCACGATCCGCGGCGCGGGCATGTGGTACTCGCAGCTGTACACGAACACTGAGCCGCAGAACGTGGTGGGCAACATCAACCACCCGGACGAGGGCAACGTCGGCTTCGACATCGACGACAACACGCAGATCTCCGACATCGCCATCTTCGGCATGACGACCAACCGCAAGAACCGCGGGCACGGGTTGAACGGCCGGTTCGGCAAGAACACGAAGATCAGCAACGTCTGGATCGAGCACGTCAACGTCGGTGCCTGGGTGGGTCGCGACTACTCGGACACGCCCGCCTACTGGAACCCGGGCGACGGGCTCGAGTTCACCGGCATGCGCATCCGCGACACCTACGCCGACGGCATCAACTTCAGCAACGGCACGCGCAACTCGAAGGTGTTCAACTCGTCCTTCCGCAGCACCGGCGACGACTCGCTGGCGGTCTGGGCCAACCCGCGCGTGAAGGACACCGCGGTGGACGTCGAGCATGACAACCACTTCACCAACAACACCGTCCAGCTGCCCTGGCGCGCGAACGGCATCGCGATCTACGGCGGCTACGGCAACGCGATCGAGAACAACCTGATCTCCGACACGATGAACTACCCCGGCATCATGCTCGCGACCGACCACAGCCCGCTGCCGTTCTCCGGCACGACGACGGTCAGCAACAACGGGCTGTACCGCTGCGGTGGCGTCTTCTGGAACGAGGCCCAGGAGTTCGGCGCGATCACGTTGTTCCCGTCGACGTCGGACATCGTCGGCGTCACCATCCGCGACACCGACATCTACGACTCGACCTACGACGGCATCCAGTTCAAGAACGGCGGCGGCAACATGCCGAACGTCGCCATCACCAACGTGAAGATCGACAAGTCCAACAACGGCGCGGGCATCCTGGCGATGAGCGGCGCCCGCGGCAACGCGAACCTCACGAACGTGACCATCACCAACTCCAACGACGGCAACATCTTCATCCAGCCGGGATCCCAGTTCGTGATCACCGGAGGCTAGCCGCCCTGGTAGCGATCGGCCGGCCGTGCGGCGTGCTCCCAGCACGCCGCACGGCCGTTCGGGGGCGTGGCCGGCTACTCGAGGCCGTCGCGGGGGATCGGCGGGCCGAGGCGGAAGTCGCGGAAGGTGGCCTCCAGGCCGGCGCGCTCCGGTGAGCAGCACATGACGCCGACCTCCACCGTCGCGGGGAGGTCGAGGTGGGCGAGGCGCAGGAGCTGCCACGGGGCGTCGCCGCTGCGGCAGTGCACGGTCAGCGCCGAACCGAAGCGGGTCACGCGCATCGACACCTCGGACGGCGAGCCGGTGACCGGTGTCATCGACACGTCCGAGAACTCCCGGGTGACGACCGTGCTGACCTGGACGGCGCCGGACGTCACCTCCAGGCCGCTCTTGAGCCAGTGGCGCTCGCCGGCGCGGACCATCATGCCGGCCTGGTCGAAGCGTGTCGTGTGCTTCGCGGACACGACGGCCTCTGCGGTGAAGTCGCCGGTTGCCGGGGCATGGAGGAAGTGGCCGTTGTCGGTGGTCCAGCCGTAGAACGTCTGGCGCCAGAAGTCGGTCCGCAACTCGGTGACCGCGCGGAGGACGCCGCCGGCCAGGGACCAGTCAGCCGGTTCGTTCAACCACGACATGGTCTCGAACACGGCCCGAGCCTACAGGGCGCGGCGCAGCCACTCCTCGACGCCGGCCACGTGGATCGATGCCCACGAGCGGGCGAGGTCGGGCTGGCGGGTCGAGATGGCGTCGACGATGGCCTGGTGCTGTTCCCGCGTGCGCACCGCGGCGCCCTCCTGGGTCAGGCCGCGCCAGATCCGGGCGCGCGTCGTCGGGCCCGACAGGCCGTCGATGAGCGAGCACAGCACGGCGTTGCCCGAGCCCGCGGCGATCAGGCGGTGGAACTCCAGGTCGTTGGCGACCAGGGACTCGATCGTCGGGTCGTCGCCGAGCTGGTCCAGGACCGACTGCAGCTTGACCACGTCCGCGTCGGTCATGCGCTGGGTCGCCAGGGCCGTTGCGGCCGGCTCGAGGATGCGGCGGACCTCCAGGAACTCCAGGACGGTGTCGTCGCGGTGGAAGTCGACGACGAAGCTCAGGGCGTCCAGCAGGAGGTTGGGCTCCAGGCTGGTGACGTAGGTGCCGTCGCCCTGGCGGACGTCCAGGACGCGGATCATCGACAGCGCCTTGACCGCCTCGCGCAGGGAGTTGCGCGACAGGCCCAGGCGCTCGGCCAGGTCGGCCTCCTTGGGCAGGCGGTCCCCGGGGCCCAGCTCACCCGAGGTGATCATGCCCTTGATCTTGTCGATTGCCTCGTCGGTCAGTGCCATCAATGCCTCCGCGGCGACTGTACGCCGTTGCCGCCGCCGACCAGCCGGTAGACCTCGACGGCGGTGCTGCCGAACACTCTTGCGCGCTCGGCGGGGGTGGTCAGGGAAGAAACGAGGTCCTGGGTCACGGACAGGACCTGTGAATAGTCCGCCGCCAGGCGGCAGACCGGCCAGTCGGAGCCCCACATCAGCCGCTCCGGGCCGAACAGCTCCAGGGCCGCCTCGACGTACGGGCGCAGGTCCTGCGGCTCCCAGTGTTCCCAGTCGGCCTCCGTGACGAGGCCGGACAGCTTCGCGGCGACGTTCGGCCGTGCGGCCAGGTCCGCTACGGCCGCTCGCCAGGGCTCGAACAGACCGGCGCGGATGCGCGGCTTGCCCAGGTGGTCCAGGACGAAGCGTACGTCGGGCAGCGCCGCGGCGGCACGGGCCGCCGCGGGGAGCTGGTCGGCGCGGACGACCAGGTCGAAGGCCAGGCCGGCGGCGCCGAAGCGGTGCAGGCCGGCCTGCACGTCGGGGCGGTCGAGATACCCGGCGTCCTCGGCCTGGACCTGGGCGCGCAGGCCCACCAGGCGGTCGGCCCCGGCCAGGTCGCGGTACGCCGTGAACACCGGCGCGGCGGGGTCGTCCCAGGCCACGACGCCGGCGATCTCGGGTGTTTCGGCGGCGTGCGCCAGCAGCAGCGCGGCCTCGCCGGCGTCGCAGCGGCCGCCCTCGACGAGGACCGTGTGGGACACGCCGGCCGCGGCCAGCTCGCTGCGCAGGTCCGCGGGAGCGAAGGTGCGCCGGATCGGGGCCAGCTCGGGCGCGTCGAGCCAGTCGTAGCCGGCGTCGACGTCCCAAAGGTGATGGTGGGCGTCGACGAGCATCACAGGAGCCCCCGCTGTACCAAATCCGGCCAGAGCGAATCCGGGGGCGGTGCGGCGAAGAGGGCCGCGTTGCGGCGCACCTGCTCGGCGGAGTCGGCGCCGACGACGACCGCGGCCACCGCTGGGTGACGGGCCGGGAAGGCGATCGCGGCGGCCGGCAGGGTGGTGCCGTGCGCGGCGCAGGCCTCGGCGAGCTGGGCGGCGCGGCGCAGCAGCTGGGAGGGTGCGGCGCCGTACTCGTACGGCAGCCCGTCGCGCGGCACCTCCTCGGCGAGCAGGCCGCTGTTGAAGACCCCGACGGCGAGGACACCGACGCCGGCCGCGGCGCAGGCGGGCAGGAGCTCGGCGGCGGCCGGCTGCTCGAGCAGGGTGTACCGGCCGGCGACCATCACCACGTCGGGAGTGCACTCGGCGACGACGCGGGTGAGCATGCCGGCATCCTTGGAGCCCGAGCCGACGGCGCCGACGATGCCCTCGGCGCGCAGCTCCAGCAGGGCCGGGAAGCCCTCCCGCAGCGCCTGCTCGGGTAGGTGCTCCGGGTCGTGCAGCAGCGCGATGTCGATGCGGTCGAGGCCCAGGCGGGTCAGGCTCTCCTCGATCGAGCGGCGCACCCCGTCGCGGCTGAAGTCCCAGACGCGGCGGTGGGTGCGTGGCACGGCGAAGCCGTCGGCGAGGTCGAGGCCGCCCTCGTCGGTCGGCTCGAGCAGACGTCCGACCTTCGTGCTGACGGTGTAGTCCGCGCGGGGGCGGCCCGCGAGGGCCACGCCGAGGCGGCGCTCGGACAGGCCGAGGCCGTAGTGCGGTGCGGTGTCGAAGTAGCGGATGCCGGCGTCCCAGGCGGCGTCGACGATCGCGAGGGACTCGTCGTCGGTGCGCTCCTCGTAGAGGTTGCCCAGCTGCGCGCAGCCCAGGCCGAGGCTCACGGCCGGGCCCGCAGCCGCAGGCCGTGCATGCCGCCGTCGACGGAGAGCACGGTGCCGGTGGTGGCGCTGGCCAGGGGGCTGGCGAGGTAGGCGATCGCGTGCGCGACCTCCTCGGCGCTGACCAGGCGGCCGGTCGGCTGGCGGGCCTGCAGCGCGGCGAACTCCGCTTCGGGGTCGGCGGCCTGGTCGAGCAGGCGGCGCACCCACGGGGTGTCGGCGGTGCCGGGGTTGACGCAGCAGACGCGGATGCCCTCGCGCACGTGGTCGGCGGCCATCGCGGCGGTCAGCGCCTGCACGGCGCCCTTGGTCGCGCTGTACAGGGCCCGGTCGGGCAGGCCGGCGTGTGCGGCGATGGAGCAGGTGTTGACGATCGCGGCGTGCCCGGAGCGGCGCAGGTACGGCAGCGCCGCCCGGCTGACCCGCACGAGCCCGACGACGTTGACGTCGTACACCCGGTGCCACTCCTCGTCGGAGTTGGCCTCCACGGTGCCGACGGCGCCGATGCCGGCGTTGTTGACGAGGATGTCGATGCCGCCGAGGCGCTCGGCGGCCGCCGCGACGGCGGCGCGCACGGCGGCGTCGTCGGTGACGTCGGCGGCGAACCCTTCGATGCCCTCGGGCAGCCCGTCGGCGCGCAGGTCGAGGCTCGCGACCCGGGCGCCGCGGGCGGCGAGGTGCTGCGCGGTGGCCAGGCCGATCCCGGACGCGCCGCCGGTCACGACGGCGGCGAGGCCGTCGAACTCACCATTCACAAAAGTCCTCCCATACATCGGAGGACTGCTGTCTATCAGGCCCGAACATCCGGGCGCAAGGGTCCGGTCACGTCGAAACATCCGATGTTCGTTCCCGCGGTACCGCGGCGAGCAGGACCAGACCGATCAGCGTCAGGACGCTGAGGGCCGGCACCAGCCAGACGAGGCCCAGCGCCATCACGGCGAGCACGGCCGCGGCGAGCCACCGGCGCCGGTCGAGCAGCGTGAGGACGGCCGGCAGCTCCCAGACGAGGCTGTACACCCACGTGACGGGGCTGATCAGGCACATCGCGACGCCGGTGAGCGCGAACCCGGCCCAGTCGCCGGACGGCTGCAGGCGGGTGGTCCAGAACAGCACGACGGCGAGGGCGAGCAGCGGCCACACCGCGTCCGGGGCCTGCAGGCGTTGCAGCGCGCCGGCGAGGGACTGGTCGCCCGGGTCACCGGCCCCGCCGACGCGGGTGACCCGTTCGAGCAGGCCGCCCCAGTACCGCCCGGACTCCGCCGGCGCGACCAGCCAGCCGAGGCCCGTGGCGACCGCGGCGACCCCGCCGGCGACGGCGGCCTCGCGGTAGCGGCGGGCGATGACGAGGTACGCGATGAAGAGGGCCGGCGTCAGCCCGAGCGCGGCGGCCAGGCCGACGAGCGGGCCGCGGCGCAGCACCAGCAGGTCGAGCCCGACGAGCGCGACGAGCGCGACGTCGATGCGGCCGAGGCTCAGCGCGTCGCGCCACGGCTCGGCGGCGGCGAGCACCGCGATGCCGGCGACGACGGGCAGCGGGCGGCGGAACCACAGCCACAGCAGCGCCGCCGTGCCCGCCACCGACAGGGCGGCGACGAGCGCGACGGCGGCCGGCCGGGGCAGCAGCTGCAGGGGATCGAGCGCGGTCGCGGCGATCGGCGGGGGCGCGAACCCGCCGTCGGAGCGGCGGTGCATCGTGCCGCGCGCGGACAGCACGGCGAGGGCCGCGGCGCCCGCGCACAGCGCGGCGAGCCCGGCCCAGGCCAGACGCTTGTCCCCCGCATCGACGTTCGTGGGTGGTGACGTTACTCCATGCCGCGCTTGCCGGGCGTCCAGAAGGGCTTGGTGAGCACGCAGCGGCGCGGCCAGCCCCGCTCGCGCACCAGGTGCTGCCGCACGGCCTGCACGGTGCGGGCCTCACCGGCGACGTAGGCCCGGCCGGGCTCGGCGGGCAGGTCGAGCCCCTCGACCGCGGCGACGAGCGACGGCGAGGGGGAGACGGTGTCGCCGCGGCGCTCGACCCAGGTGACGTCGCCGTCCAGCGGGAGCCGGTCGCCGGGCCCGGCGATCTCGACGACGGCACGGCTGGCCTTGCGCTCGGCCTGGGGCAGCGCGCGCAGCATCGCCCCGAAGGCGACGGAGGCGGTCTCCTCGCCGACGAACAGGTGGTAGGCGGCGGTCCGGGTCACGAAGTCGCCCTTGGGCCTGCTGATGAGCACCTCGTCGCCGACGGCCGCGGCGCCCATCCAGCGCGCGCCGGGCCCGTCGCCGTGCAGCAGCGCCTGCAGCTCGACGGTGTCGTCGGCGCGGTCCCACACGGAGTACGTGCGCAGCAGGGGCCCCATCGCGCCCTTCGGGCCGACGTCGACCCGCACCTGCTGGCCGGCGACGAACGCCGCGCCGCGCAGCGCGGGCGCGCGCAGGCGGATGCGCCGGAAACGCCCGGCGACCTCGGCCTCGGCGACGGTCGCCCGGACGAAGAGCATCTCCCAGAGCCTCATGCCCGGGACGGTACAACTATCGGCGATATATCGGAACCCGCGCTGGGTGCATTGCAGCAATGCACCCGGCGCACCCGTGCGTCAGATGTCCTCGTCGAGCTGCGTGCCGCGGCGCGGGTCGCGGATGCTGCGGCCGGTCGAGTCGACCGCGCCCTCGTCGACAAGGCCGCCGCGGGCCTGCTGGTGCTCGAGGCTCTGCCGCCGCTCGGCCTCGCGGCGCGCCGCCTCCTTGGCCCGCGCCTCGTCGCTGTTCGGGTCGATACCGGTCGGGTCCAGCGCGTTCATGCTGCTCACTCCCTGGGTTGGCGGCGGGCGGGTCCGCGCCACGATACCCACGGCGATCTGCGCTAATCCATAGCTCGAACCCCGGCAGATTTTTTCACAAGTAGGGCCGAGGCGACGTACCGGATGAAACACACCACGCCATGCCCTCGCGCGCGGCTAGATTCGGTTGAGAGCTTTCTCGAACCGCGAAGGAGACCTGACGCATGTCAGAGCAGAGCAGCGCGCGGAATGCCGGAACCATCGACGTCGGCGGCGACCTGACCGTCAACCGGCTCGGCTTCGGCGCGATGCGCATCACCGGCGAGGGGATCTGGGGCGACCCGCGCGACCGCGGGCAGGCCAAGGAGGTCCTGCGCCGCGCCGTCGAGCTCGGGGTGAACTTCATCGACACCGCCGACTCGTACGGGCCCGACGTCAGCGAGGAGCTGATCGCCGAGGCGCTGCACCCCTACCCCGAGGACCTCGTCATCGCCACCAAGGGCGGCCTGGTGCGCCCCGGCGCCAACCAGTGGGAGGCCGACGGTCGCCCCGAGCACCTGCGCGCGGCCCTCGAGGGCAGCCTGCGCAAGCTGAAGCTGGAGCAGATCCCGCTGTACCAGTTCCACCGCCCCGACCCGCGGGTGCCCCTGGAGGACTCGATCGGCACGCTGGTCGAGCTCAAGGCCCAGGGCAAGATCCGCCACATCGGCGTGTCGAACTTCAACGAGGCCCAGCTGCGCACCGCGCAGGCGCTCACCCCGGTCGTGTCCATCCAGAACCGGTACAACGTCGACGACCGCGGCTCCGAGTCCCTCGTCGACCTGTGCGAGCAGGAGCAGATCGTGTTCCTGCCGTGGGCGCCGATCCAGAACCTCGACGGCAACGCCACGATCGAGGCGATCGCCAAGAAGTACGAGGCGTCGGCCCGGCAGATCGTGCTCGCCTGGCTGCTGGCCCGCTCGCCGGTGATCCTGCCGATCCCGGGGACCGGCTCGGCCGGGCACCTGGAGGACAACATCGCCGCCGCCGGCATCGACCTGACCCCGGCGGAGGTCGCCGACATCACCCGCAACGCGTAGCGGCAAGATTTCTCCGGGCCGCGTGTCGGATCCGGCCCGCCCCGTTCGAGGACGGGATGAAGCCGGGAAACGCCCGGACACGCGAAGGAGACGACGATGCGCTACGTGATGCTGCTCGAGGCCGCCCAGCCCGCGACGCCGCCGCCCGCCGAGCTCATGGCCGCGATCATGAAGCTCGGCGAGGAGGCGACCGCGGCGGGCGCGCTGCTGGACAACGCCGGCCTGGCACCCAGCGCGGCCGGCGCGCGGATCACCGTCACCGGGGGCGGGCTGAGCGTGACCGACGGCCCGTTCGCGGAGACCAAGGAGCTGATCAGCTACGCCCTCTACGAGACCCGCACCAAGGAGGAGGCCATCGAGTGGGCTTCGCGGTTCATGAAGCTGCACCGCGACCTCTGGGCGGGCTGGGAGGGCGACTGCCGGCTGCTCAAGATCATGGGTCCTGAGGACTTCCAGCGGTCCTGATCGCGGGATGCGAGGATCGGTGGTCATGACGGCCACCGATCCAAGACCCGCGCCTGCGGGCGTGAACCGGGTAGTCGAGGCGGTGTACCGCATCGAGTCCGCCCGGATCATCGCCGCGCTCGCGCGGATGGTCCGCGACGTCGGGCTCGCCGAGGAGCTGGCCCAGGACGCCCTCGTCGCCGCCCTGGAGCAGTGGCCGCAGCGCGGCGTCCCCGACGACCCCGGCCCGTGGCTCATGGCCACGGCGAAGCACCGCGCGATCGACCACCTGCGCCGGGCCGAGAACTACCGGCGCAAGCTCGCCGTGGTGGGCCGCGACGTCGAGCTCGCCGAGCAGGCCTCGGCCGAGCCGGAGATCGTCGACGCACTCGACGACCACATCGGCGACGACCTGCTGCGGCTCATCTTCACCGCCTGCCACCCGTCCCTCACCACCGAGTCGCAGGTGGCGCTGACGCTGCGGATGCTCGGCGGCCTGCGTACCGACGAGATCGCCCGCGCCTTCCTCACCACCGAGGCGACCGTCTCCCAGCGCATCCTGCGCGCGAAGAAGACGTTGGCCAAGGAGGGCGTGCGCTTCGAGCTCCCGCCGCCGTCGGAGGTCCCGGCGCGGCTGGCCGCCGTCCTCGGCACCGTGTACCTGATCTTCAACGAGGGGTACAGCGCGACGGCCGGCGACGACTGGTCCCGCCCGCAGCTGTGCGAGGAGGCGAGGCGCCTCGGCCGCGTCCTGTGCGGCCTGCTGCCCGACGAGGCCGAGGTGCACGGCCTGACGGCGCTCATGGAGCTGCAGGCGTCGCGGATGGGCGCCCGCACCGACGCCGCCGGCCGCCCGGTGCTGCTGCTGGACCAGGACCGGCGCCGGTGGGACCGGCTGCTGATCCGCCGCGGCCTGGCCGCCCTGACCCGGGCCGAGCAGATCGGCACCCTGGGCCCCTACGGGCTGCAGGCCGCGATCGCCGCCTGCCACGCCCGCGCCCTGACCGCCGCGGAGACGGACTGGGCGCGCATCGCCGCGCTGTACCGCCTGCTCTCGCACGTGGCGCCGTCGGCGGTGGTCGAGCTCAACCGCGCGGTGGCCGTCGGCCTCGCCGAGGGGCCCGCGGCGGGCCTGGCGATCGTCGACGAGCTGATCGGGCGCGGGGAGCTGCCGGGGTACCCGCACCTGCCCGCCGCCCGCGGCGAGCTGCTCGAGCGCCTCGGCCGCGCCGAAGAGGCCCGGGCGGAGTTCGCCCGCGCCGCCGAGCTCACGCGCAACGAGACGGAGCGCGAACTGTTCACCCGCCGCGCCCACGGCTAGCGGCGCTATGGCCCGGGTGGTATGCCCGGAGGACGCGTCGCTGCAGACCTCGTTCGTCATCGACGACACGGCCCTGCAGGTCGGCTGAGCACCCGCACGCCGGCCGGCGCCGCCATGCCGGCCGCCGGCCGGCCCTGCGGGTGTTGCCCGGCGACGCCGATCGACGTAGCGTGGCCGGTTGCCGATGGCGGGCGTCGGCGCGCGGCGGCAAGGATCGGGCAAATATGCAGCGTAAAAGGTTCGGTCGCAGCGTCGTGGCGGCCCTGTTCGGCCTCCTCGTCGCCGTGCTCATCGCCGCGCCGGCCGCGGTCGTCACGGTTGCGTCGCCGGCCTTCGCCGCGGGCCAAGGATGCTGTGACGTCGGCATCGACGACCTGCCAACGCAGTTCGCCGCCGGAGGCGGCCCGGCGCCCTTCACCGTGCGCCTGGTCAACCAGTCCCAGGAGACCCTCCGCTACGTCGACGTGTCCTTCGTGCTCCAGGCGAACGGCCTCGTCGGCGACCTGGTGGACCTGCAGCGCCAGCGGATGTCCGGCGGACCGCACGACGTGGGCACGTTCACCCAGCGCGGCGTGCGCAGCGGTGCCGTCACGGCCACCGAACAGGTCGACCTCGGTGCGCTCGCACTGCCGCCCGGCGGCGGGGCGAGCATCACCTACGGGCTGTCGTTCAGCAGGAAGCTGCCGAGCACCGCATTGACGCTGTCGGTACAGGTGCAGCCCAGGCGGGACCCCAAGGGCGTCAGCTCGGCCGGCCCGTACCAGTCCGCGATCGTGGCGGCGGGACAGCCGATCCAGACGCAACCGGCGGCGACGCCGACTCTGTCACCGGCCGGCGATGCCCCGGCATCGGCCGCCGGCGCGGCTCCGATCGACCGGTCGCCGGCGGCCGCTGCCGGCGCGTCGGGCGGCGGTGGCTCGCTGAGCTGGCTGGCGTACACGATCGGCGCGCTGCTGTTGCTCGGCGGGATGGGCGCGATCGGCACGCTGGTGTGGCGGCGCCGGCCTCACCCGCACGCGCCCGTCCAGATCACCGCCTACGACGTGCCGGGGCAGGCCGGTGGCCCCGGCGTACACGGCCTGCACACCGCGCCGACCGCGCAGTACCCGATCGCGCAACAGCGGCTTGAGCAATAGGTAGCGGGTACGTATTCTCGCTATCTATGAAGGAGGTCGTACTGGCCCTGCTCCATGACGGCGGCGCGCACGGGTACGAGCTGAAGCAGACCTTGGACGGGAAGTTCGGGGACCTGCTGCCCGCGCTGAACACGGGGCAGATCTACACGACCCTCGCTCGGCTGACCCGCGATGAGCTGGTGACCAGCGAGGCCGTCGACGGGGACGCCCGCGGGAAGCGGATGTACCAGCTCACCGCGGCGGGCCGGGCGACGCTGGAGGAGTGGGTCAACCGGCCGGTCTCCGGTATGCGGCTCAAGAGCGAGTTCCTGATGAAGCTCGTGGCGGTGGCGGCGGCACGGCTCGCGGAGCCGGGCCGGCTGATCGAGGACCAGCGGCACGAGTACCTGCAGTCGTTGCGTGACCTCGATGGGCTGCTGCACTCGGGCCGGCACGGTCCGACCGCGCAGCTGCTCGTCGAGGGGTCGATCCTGCACCTGCGGGCCGACCTGGAGTGGCTCGATCTGATCGAGGCACGGCTCGTGGACGAAGGGAGGATCGCGTGATGCCGGTGCTGGAAGCGCGCTCGCTGGTCAGGACGTACCGGTCCGGTGAGACGCCGGTGCGCGCCCTCGACGGGGTCGACCTGGCGGTCGAGCAGGGCGAGTTCGTCGCGATCATGGGGCCCAGCGGGTGCGGCAAGTCCACGCTGCTCAATCTTCTGGCGGGGTTCGACCGCCCGTCGGCCGGGGAGGGTGGTCCGGCTCCGGGACGGGCGGATCGTCGCAGACGGCCGCATGGAGCCGGCCCGGGCGGTACCGGACCTGCTCGACCTCGGCGGCGACCAATGACGCTCACGCTGCTGCGGCTCGCGCTCGCCGGTATCCGTTCCAGGCTGCTCGCGACCACGCTCACGATCCTGATCACCGCTGCCGCCGCCGCGACGCTGGTCATCGCGCTGGAGGTGCGGGCCAGCGGGGTCGATCCGTGGCAGCGGACGTTCCAAGCCGCGCACGGCGCGCACGTGCTCGCGATCGTCCCCTCGCTCGACGACGCGCACACGGTCGCCGCACTGCCCGGCGTCGCCGAGCGGGACGACCCGGTGCCCAGCGCGGTCGGGGCCGCCAGCATCGGTGGCCACAGCGAACGCCTGGAGTTCGCCGGGCTGGACGGCCGGCCCGCCATCAACGCTCCGGTCCGGATCGAGGGCGCGTCGCAGCCGGGCTCCGGGATCGTGCTCGAACGCAGTTTCGCCGATGCCCTGCATATCGCGGTCGGCGCCACGATCGGGGTACCAACGCCCACCGGGGTCCTGAGCCTGACGGTCGTCGGCACCGCCGTCTCACCCAGCCAGCCGCGATACCCCCGGCACAACCCCGGCCTCGGCTGGGTCAGCCGGGACACCCTCGCGCGGGTCCAGCCCGACCAGAGCCGGTGGGTGTGGACGCAACCGGTCCGGCTGAGCGACCCCGCGGCGGCGCCGGGCTTCGCCGATGCCGCGGCGGCCGCGCTTCCCTCGGCCGAGGCCCAGGCCGGTGGGAATGCCATGATCTCGTGGCAGGAGCAGCGCGACGAGGCTCTGCTGGACAGCCAGCCCCTCACCGTCATCCTGGGGATGTTCACCATCCTGCTGCTGGCGGTCGGCTTCGCCGTCACCGGAATCCTCACCGCGGCACGGGTCAGCGCCCAGTACCGGGAAATAGGGCTGCTCAAGGCCGTCGGGCTCACACCCCGTCAGGTCAGCACCGTATTCCTGGTCGAGACGGCCGCGCTCGGGCTCGCCGCGGTCGCCGTCGGGTTCCCGGTGGGCGCCGCTCTGGCGCCACGCCTGGCCGCGCCCAGCGCGCAGACCCTCATCGGCTCGCCGAGCCTTGCGATCCAGCCGTGGCACGCGCTGCTGGCCGGAGCCGTGGTGCTCCCGGTCCTGCTGCTCAGCGCCTTCCTGGCCGCCCGGCGCGCGACCCGGTCCACCACCCTCGCCGCCATCCGAGCCGGCTCCCCCGCACCCACCCCGACCGGACGGCTCGCCCGCGCTGTCGCGCGCGCCGGCCTGCCACTGCCGGCGACCCTGGGCCTGAAGGATCTGATCGCCCGCCGCAGGCGCACCTTCTGGACGGCGACCGCGGTCGCGGTGACCGGCGCGGTCGTCGTGGCCACACTGCAGATGCGGGCCGCGGTCCGCATCCCCATTGTCGGCACCGTCAGCGATGTACCCACCGAACTGTCCGTGCTCGTCTACAGCCTCGACGCCGTCCTCATGCTCATCGCCGCGACGACGCTGGTGGCGGTGATGCTGCTGACGGTCCGCGAACAGATCCGCGACTTCGGTGTGCTCAAGGCCATCGGGCTGACGCCCGCACAGGTCACCGCCGGCCTCGTCAGCGCCCAGGCACTGATGGCGGTCTTCGCGGCGCTGCTGTCCATACCGCTGGGAATCGGGCTCTACCTGGCGGTCGTGAGCATCACCGGCGGCTCCGACAACGGCACGGTCTTCGCACCGTGGTGGTATCTCGCGCTGGTCCCGGTCGTGGTCCCGGCGGCGGTGGCCGTCACCACCAGCGCGCCGGCCCGGCTCGCCGCCCAGATCCCCGTCGCCGAGGCCGTCCGCTACGAGTGACGGGCCGCCGACCGCCAAAACACGACGCCGCTCAGAGGCGGCGGGTGTGTGACAGGCCGCCGGCGCGGCTCAGCAGGGCGCCGAACCCGGCCAGCACCGCGGTCAGGAACAAGGCGGCGCCGATCAGGCCCTGGTTGATGTACGTGCGCATCGACGACGCGCCGCTCTGCGCGAAGCCGTCGATCTTGGTTTGCTGGCGGGAGACGATGTCGAGCCAGACGTTGTCGACCACCGCGAACGTGGCGACCGTCGCCGCGCCGATCACGGCGCCGGCGATCACGCCGGCCAGCACCTGGCTGCGGGCGTTCGCGCCATGCCGGGCCGACAGGCGGCCGACCAGGAAGAATGCCGCGAAGATGCACGCGTAGGAGACCAGGATGGGGATGGTGTCGTCGTCGGTCTTCGCCGGGAAGACGACGTTGGACAGGACGATCTCGGCGGAGATGCCGAGCCAGACGATGGCGGCGGCCGACAGGGCCACGCGCATGGCATGGGCGTTCATGGTCCGTACCTCCCGCAGGTGGAGTGTCGCTGCCGAGCGGATCAGGTCGAAGGCGAGCGCGGTGCGCGACGTGCCGGGGCGAAGGTCCGTGACCAGCTGCGCGAGCTCGTCGCCGTAGCGGGCGCGCCAGGCACGCGGATAGAGGCGGATCAGGCGCTCAGGCATGGGCGGGCCCGAGGCGGCGCAGGCCGGCGGTGGCCACCGTCCGGACGTGTTCCAAGTAGGTGCGGGCGGCCTCGGCGCCGGCCGCAGTGATGCGGTACGGCCGGCGGCGGTCCTCCGCGGGCAGCGGCTCGACCAGGCCCTGCGCCTCGAGCCGGCCCAGCGCGCCGTAGAGCGTCCCGGGCCCGAGCGTGGTCCCGGCGATCTCCTCGATGTCCTTGATCAGCGCGTAGCCGTGCTTCGGGCCGGCCGCCAGGCTGGCGAGGATCAGCATGCCGGGCTCCAAGGAGCGCCTCCTACATCCCGCGTTATATCGCGCGACGTAATAGTAGCCCCGACGGCGACTTTCTCAAGTGCCGGACGCGTCAGGCCGGCGCGTAGGTCAGGTGGACCACGCCCGTCGGGTACGTCTCGGAGCCGGCCAGCCGCAGCGGCACCCGCCCGCCGTCGGCCTCGAACAGCCGCCTGCCGCCGCCGACCACTACCGGGCAGACCATGAGGTGCAGCTCGTCGACGAGCCCGGCGCGCACCAGCGAGCGGACCAGGGTGGCGCTGCCGGTGATCGTGATGTTGCCGCCGTCGTCCTGCTTGAGCCTCGCCAGCGCCGTCTCGACGTCGCCGTCGACGAGCTCGGCGCCGCCCCACTCGACCGAGGTGAGGGTGGTGGAGGCGACGAGTTTCGGGGTGTTGTTCATGAAGTCGGCGATCTCCCCGGTCTGCCCGGGCCAGATTCCCGCGAACGCCTGGTAGGTGTTCCGCCCGAGCAGCAGGGTCTCGGTCGCGTCGCGTCGCGCCTTGATCGACTGCCCGACCTCGTCGCAGTGGTAGTCGAAGCTCCACCGCTCCGGCGCCTCGATGACGCCGTCCAGCGACAGGTGCAGCCCGGCCACGATCTTCCGCATGATGCGCTCCCTGGGTTGTGGTGTCCTCTGCCCATGCGTCGAACTCGGGTCGCCGGTTTCGACACCTAGACTCGGAAACATGGGTTCCTGGGGTGTCGGGCCCTTCGACGAGGACACGGCGGCCGACTTCGCCGACGGGCTCGACGATGTGGCCCTCGAGGAGCGCGAGCCGATCGTGCGCGGCGCGCTCGAGCGGGCCGTGCGCGCCGTCGGGCCGCTCGGCTACTCCGCCGCCTCCGAAGCCCTCGCCGCCGCGGCGATCGTCGTGGCGCAGTGCCCGGGCGGGGCTCCGGTGCCGGCGAACTACGGCCCTCGGGAGCCGATCCCGCAGCTGCCGTACGAGCTGCGGGGCCTGGCCCTGGTCGCGATCGACCGTGTCCTCGATCCCGCTTCCGAGCTGGCCGAGGCGTGGGACGAGACCGAGCACGCCCGGCGGTGGCGGCAGGGGGTCGGGCGGCTGCGCGATGTCCTCGACCCGCCCGTCTCGGCCGGCCAGGGGTCCCTCTTCGAGCTCTAGAGGGTGCGCAGGCCGCGTTCGAGCAGGTCGAGGGCGCGGCGCAGGCGGGAGCGCGGGTCCTCCGGCGAGTCGGGGGACAGCAGCGTGCCGACCAGGGCGCCGACGAGGGCGCCGGACGCGGCGCCGGACAGGGTGTCGTCCAGGCGGTCGGGGTAGGAGCGGCGCAGCCAGCCCGCGATGAGCCGCTGCGCGGCGATCAGGCGCTGCAGGGCCTGCGCCTGCAGCTCCGGGCGGGTCAGCATGATCGCCAGGCGGTCGGGCCCGGCGAAGTCGTCGGAGGCGGACATCACCCGCTCGAGGATGCTCGGCACCACATCCAGGGGGTTTGCGGGCCCCGCCGCGGCGAACGCCTCCTCCATCGCGCGCAGCCGTTCGTCGGTGCCCGCGAAGAGCACGTCCTCCTTGGCGCGGAAGTACGAGAAGAAGGTGCGCGTCGAGACGTTCGCGGCGGCGGCGATGTCCGCCACCGTCGTGCCGTCGTAGCCGCGCTCGGCGAACAGGCGCGCCGCGGCCTCGACCAGCGCGGCGCGGGTCTGCCGCTTCTTCTCCTCGCGCAAGCCCATGGCGCTATCCTACAGTACGGTGTAAATTTGCATCGTGATGCAAAAAGAGGTCGTCAGGGTCGAAGGGCTCCGGGTGCGCTACCCCGGCGCCGCGCGCGACGCGGTGGCCGGCATCGATCTCGCGGTGGCCGCCGGCGAGGTCTTCGGGCTGCTCGGGCCCAACGGCGCGGGCAAGTCCACCACCCAGCGGGTGCTGACCGGGCAGCACCGGGAGTACACCGGCGGCGTGCAGGTGCTCGGCAGGCCCGTCGCCGACTGGGGACGGGACCTCTACGAGCGGATCGGCGTCGGATTCGAGCTGCCGGCGTACTTCCCGAGGCTCACCGCCCGCGAGAACCTCGCCGCGTTCGGCGCGCTGCACCGCCGCCCGACGGACCGCCCGGAGCGCACGCTCGCCGCGGTCGGGCTCGCCGACGCCGCCGACCGGCGCGCCGCCACGTTCTCCAAGGGCATGAAGATGCGGCTGAACCTGGCCCGCGCCATCCTGCACCGCCCCGACGTGCTCTTCCTCGACGAGCCGACGTCCGGCCTGGACCCGGCCAACGCCGCCGACGTGCGCGCGGTGATCCGCGCGCAGGCCGACGCGGGCCGGACCGTCCTGCTCACCACCCACGACATGCCGGCCGTCGAGGAGCTCTGCGGCCGGGTCGCGTTCATGCGCGACGGCGCCGTCGTGGCCGTCGACACCCCGCGCAACCTCCGGCTCGCCCACGGCCGCCGCACCGTCGTCGTCGAGCACGCCGAGGACGGCCGGCTGCTGCGTACCGAGTTCCCGGCCGCCGACGACCCGGCACTGCTCGCGCTGCTCGCCACCGGGCGGGTGCAGACGGTCCACACGCGCGAGGCGGCCCTGGCCGACGTGTTCATCGCGGTGACCGGGGCGGCATCGTGACCGCCCTGCTCGCCCTGGAGCTGCGCCTGCAGTGGCGCCAGCGCGTCCCGGCCGCACTGCTGGGCCTCGCGGTCTGCTGGTCGGTCCCGCTCGCCCTGCTGCCGGCGGCGCCCGCCCGGGCCGTCTCGCCGTACCTGCTGTTCGTCGAGGTCATGACCGCCGGCACGCTCTTCGCCGGCGCGCTCACCGTCACCGACCGGTCCACGGGCGCCGCCGCCGCGCTCGGCGTCAGCCCCGCGCGGCCGTGGCAGCGGGTCGCGGCGCGGATGGCGCCGCTGGTGCTGCTCGCCGTGGCCGGCGCGGTGCCGGTCCTGCTCGCCGGCCGCCGCGCCGAGCAGCTCGGCGTCGCGCTGCCCGCGGTCGCCCTGTCCGCCGCGCTGCTGCTCGCCGTCGCGGCCGCGGTCGCCGCCCGCCGCGACGAGTTCGTCGGCTTCATGGCCGCGCTGCCGCTGCCGATGGCCGCGCTGTTCGCGGTGCCCCTCGCGACGTCGGCGGGGCTGCTGGGCGGCCCGCTGTGGTACGCCGTGCCGACCACCGGCGCCCTCGCCCTCCTGCGCGGCGAGTCCCCGTACCCGGCCGTGCTCGTCCTGGCCTACCTGGCGCTGTGGGCGCTCGCCGCCGTCGTCTTCGCCGCCCGCCGCCTGCGCGGCAAGGACGCCGCGCCCGGCCGGCCGGCGGCACGGGCCCGCCCGCTGCCGGCCCGCCCGCGCTGGCTCGTGTTCCCCCGCGCGGACCTGCGCAACGTGACCCGCGACTCGATGCTGGCGGCCGTGGCGCTGAGCCCGCTGCTGCTGGCCCTGGGACTGCGCCTCGGGTTCGCGCCGCTGGCCGCGTGGCTGCGGCACCACCGCGGCGTCGACCTCGCGCCGTACGCGCCGGCGCTGGCCATCGTCGCCGTCGCCGTGCACGTGCCGGTCGCCTTCGGCATGACCGGCGCGCTCGTCGTCCTCGACGACCTCGAGGACGGCACCCTCGCCGTCGTGCGGACGTCGCCGCTGGGCGTGCGGCGCTACCTCGCCTACCGGCTGACCGCCGTCGCGCTCCTGGCCGCCGCCGGCCTCGCGGTAGCCGCGCCGCTGTCCGGTCTGGTACGCGCCTCAGCCGCCGGCTCGCTCGTGCTGGCCGCCGCGCTCGCCCCGCTGGTGACGCTCGCGACCCTGGCGGTGGCCCGCACCCGCGTCCAGGGCGCCACCGCCGACAAGGCCCTCGCGCTCCCGCTCTACCTGCCGGTCGCGGCATGGTGGCTCGCCGGCCCGCCCGCCTGGCCCCTGGCCGCGCTCCCGACCTTCTGGATCGTCCGCGCCTGGTCCGGTCCCGATCCGGCACACCTGCTGCTCGGCGCGGCCTGCCTCGCGGCCTGGACGATCCCGTTCGCGGGCCGCGTGATGCGCCGACTCGCGTAGGTACAGAATGGTGCCATGACGGCATGGCGTGACGTCGAGCAGGCGGAGCCGGAGTTCGCGGCCCGGGTGCAGGCCCTGTTCGACGCACACCGGCACAAGACGATCGCGACCCTGCGCGCCGACGGCGCGCCGCGCATCTCGGGCATCGAGGTCGTCTTCGAGTCCGGCGAGCTCGTCTTCGGCTCGATGCCCAACGCCCGCAAGGGCGCCGACCTGCGCCGCGACCCGCGCTTCGCGCTGCACAGCGCGACGGTCGACCCGATCGAGGGCGCCGAGTCGGGCTGGCCCGGCGAGGCCAAGATCGCCGGCCGCGCCCGGCCGGCCGGCGCGACCACCGAGGGCCCGGAGGGCGACCGCTTCCACGCCGACATCACCGAGGTCGTCCACACCCACCTCAACCCCGAGGCCACCCTCCTCGTCATCGAGTGGTGGACCCCCGCGACCGGCCTGCACCGCGCCGAGCGCGCGTAGGTCAGGTGGTCTGCAGCGATGCGCGGACGTGGCGGCGGGCGTCGTGGATGCGGGACTTCAGGGTGCCGACCGGCACGGTGAGATGCTCGGCGATCTCCTCGTAGGTCAGCTGGCACACGTCCCGCAGTACCAACGGCGCAACCAGCTCGGGGCGGTGCGCCTCCAGCTGCTCCAGCGCCTCGAGCAGGTCGAGCCGCGAGCCCGCGATCACACTCGTCGTGCGCGGGTCGGCGGCGTCGATCGGCAGGACCGCGGTCGGCCGCTCGTCGGCGCGGCGGCGCAGCGAACGGTAGGTCTGGCGCGCGCAGTTGGCCGTCACGGCGTACAGCCATGTGGAGAAACGCGACCGTCCGCCGAAACCGCCGATGTTGCGGGCCACCTGCAGCAGCGTGTCCTGGCACGCCTCCTCGGCGTCCTGCAGGCACGGCAGGAACCGCAGGCACTGGCGCAGCACCTGAGGGCCGATCCGGGCCAGCAGCGCGTCGAGCGCGTTGGCGTCGCCCGACGCGGCGCGGCCGGCGAGCTCCTCGAGGTCAAGATCGTCCGGCATGGTTGGGGTCCCCGTTCATCTTCAATGTGTGGGCCATAATACGGGCGTGCCAGTACCGGAGAAGATCGGCCGATATCGCGTGGTGCGGCGCATCGGCTCCGGCGCGTTCGCCACCGTGTGGCTCGGCGCCGACGACGCGCTGGACGCGTTCGTGGCGATCAAGGTGCTGGCTGACAACTGGTCGTACCATCCGGACCTGCGCGAGCGGTTCGAGCAGGAGGCCCGGATCATGCGGCGCACCGACTCGACCCTGCTGGTGCGGGTGCTCGACGTCGGCGAACTGCCCGACGGCCGGCCGTATCTCGTGATGCCGTACGCCGCCGGCGGCACCCTCGCCGACCGGCTCGCCGAGGGGCCGCTGCCGGTGCGCGAGGCGCTGCTGGTGGCGACCGACATCGCCGGCGCCGTCGCGGTGCTGCACGAGGCCGGGGTGCTGCACCGCGACCTCAAGCCGTCCAACGTGCTGTTCCAGCCGGGCGGCGAGCGCGACCGGGTCCTCGTCGCCGACCTCGGCCTGGCCAAGGCGCTGGCCAACGCGTCCGGGTTCACCATCGCCGCCGGCACGCCCGGGTACATGCCGCCCGAGCAGGCCTCGATCGGCGGCGGGCTGGACGCCCGCGCGGACGTGTACGCGGTCGGCGCGACGCTGTACCACATGCTCACCGGCCGCCCGCCCGAGCGCACGCTGGCCCGCCCGTCCCGGCTGCGCCCGGGCGTTCCGTCCACAGTGGATAATGTGGTACGCCGGGCGCTGCACCACGACCCCAGGCAGCGCTGGGCGTCCGCCGAGGCGCTGATCGAGCAGCTGCGTCGGGCGACCGCGGCCATGGAGCAGGTCCACCACCGCGCCCGATCCCGCCGCCGGCTCCTGCGGATCGCCGGCGCCGCCGTCGCGCTCGCCGCCGTCCTGGCCGCCGGCGCCTCCGCCGTGCTGCCCCGCTCGGGCTGGGTGCGCGTGCGCGACAACACCGGCGCCATCTCCGTCGCCGTGCCGCCGCGCTGGGCCGGCCAGCTGCGCGACGCCGGCTGGAACCCGGCGGCGCTCGGCCTGCCTGCGGGCCACGAGCCCGGCCTCGTCGTCGCGCCGGACCTGGCCCGCTGGACCGACCCGGCCAGCGCCATGCCCGGCGTCTTCGCCGGTGCGAGCCGCGCGCTGCTGCCCGGCAACCCGGACCCCGCGCTGCCCGGCCACGCCACGTGCGTCCGGCGGCCGGACCGCACGGTGGACGTGGCCGGGACCCCCGCCCTGGTGCGACGGTGGACGTCGTGCGGCGCCGCGGTCTCCTACAGCGAGGTGGTGTTCGCGGTGCCGCAGCGTTTCGGGGTGTACATCCAGATCAAGCAGGTCGGCGCCTCCGACGTCACCGACGACGTCCTGGCCGGCGTGCGCCTGTCCGGCTCCTACTCGTAGCAGTCCTGGTTCTGCAGCTGCAGCGTCAGCTCGGTGACCACGCCGTTGCGCAGGAAGATGCGGTACACCGTCTTGTGGTCCCCGCCCGGCGCGAACACCCCGCCGCGGCCGTTGTTCTGGTCCCCGTCGGTCGGCTCCCACTCGGGGTAGATCCTGTGCATGTCGGCGGCGGACGTGCCCACGTGCACGCCCTCCGGCGTCTTGATGCTGCTGTTGTACGCGTCGATGGTCGCGATACCGCGGGCCGCCGACAGGTGCACATACCCCTTGCCGCTCGGCGCGTCGCGCAGGTTGCCCAGCTTGCAGCCCGAGGCGGGGGTGCTGTCGAACGGCACGACCATCCCGGTCGCGTTGGCCTGCTGCCGGTTCATCCCGAGCTTGAGCGACCCGAAGCCGAGCGGCCCCAGCACGAGCGAACCGCCGGCGGTGTTGGTGGTGGTCGCGGTGGACGGCGACAGCGCCGTCCCCGGCGACGTGGGCGTGACGGTGGTCGGCGCACTGGCCGTCACCTCGGGCGACCCGGCCGGCGCCGCGTCGCCGCTGTGCACCTGCACCGGCTTCGGCCCGCACGCGGCGAGCAGCAGGACGGTCGAGACGGTCGTCGTGAGGGTCAGGGCCTTGGGCATTGCACGCATTATGGCTCCCCGGAAGTTCGGTTGGCTTGGTGACGTACCGTTCGATGCACCCTCGGCAAGGTTGGTTCGCCGCGCAGAGTCGCCAATCCGTCACGCACCCCGACAACTTGCAGGCCACCCACGAGCGTCGGCGGGCGCCGGGGCGGTAGCCGGAGCGGGTGGGCCGATAGTGCGGCGGCACGGGCCGAACGGGGTTCGCGGCGCGCCGGAGTCGGCACGGGGACGGTGACTTCCGCCGATACCGCGGCATTCCATCGACTTCCTACGCTGGTTGGCGGGTGCGGTTCGCCGAGTCTGCGGGGAGTGCCGTGCATTTCATCATCCATCTGCTGCTGAACCTGTTCCTGATCGTCGGTTCCTTCGTCCCCTTCCTGCTTTCCGCGCTGCTCATCATCTATCGCACCCGCAGCATCGTGGAGCGGATGATCCGTGGGCTGGCGCTGTTCGCCGGGACGCTCACGGCGGTGGGGGTCGATGCCGCGGGCATCAGCGTCGCGCGGTTCACGGTCGACACGCTGGCCACCACCGGGTTCGCCGGGTTCGCGGTCAAGGCGTTCGTCGCGGTCGTCGTGGTGGCGGCCGGCTACGGTGTCGGCAAGTACCTCATCACGAAGCTGCGCACGAGCCGGAACATCGCCATCCGCGGCATGATCTTCATCGGGATGATCGTGCACATCGAGCTGCTCGAGATCTACGTGGACGCGGTGCGGCGCAACGGGTTCACGATCGGGTCGGGCGCGATTCCCAACGCGGGGTTCATGGTCGGGCTCATCGCCTACGTCGTGCTCAACTACGACCCGCAGAACCCGCAGGAGCGCGTCTCGGCCGTGCTGCGTGACGTGTGGCGAAACCGGTCCGGCGCCGACCCGTACCCAGGGCCCGTCCCGCCGCCGAGGCCGCGCCACGCGCCCCGCGACGACCAGCCGCCGCCCGCCGATCCCGGCTACCACGGGCCGTACACCGACCACTTCCCCGAGCAGCGGTGACCGGGCGATGGGCCTGATCCGCCTGCAGGTCGTCTGCCCGTACTGCGACGCCCGGCTGCTGCTCAACGACTGCCCGATCGTGGCGACGAACTACGAGGTGCCGGCCGGCTCGTTCAGCGCCGGCAAGGACCAGCCGGTGCCGCGGCCGGTCTCCGGGCGCGAGCCCCATGGCGTGCTCGCCGGGCGCCCGGTCCTGTGGCGGCCGGCGCCGCCGCGGCCCGCGCCCCAGAAGGCGGCGCCCAGCCTGATGCAGGAGCTGCGCGACATCGTGACGGGCACCGGCGTCGAGGAGGATTACGACCGGTACGAGCGGGAGCACCCCGTCTCCGACTACGCCGTGTACGAGGACCTGCCGGCCCGCGCCTGCAAGCAGTGCGGCGAGCCGTTGCCCGATGAGATCGGCTCGCGGCGGGTGTTCACCATCGGCGTCGTCGGCACCACCGGCGCCGGCAAGACGCACTTCATCGCCGCGCTGATCGAGGACGGCTTCCACCGCCAGCGGCTGCGCGACTGGGGCGTCGAGGAGTTCGTGCCCGACGAGAACTCGGCCGAGCGGTTCCGCGCGTCCTACCAGTCGTTCTTCACCGAGCGCAAGGCGCTGGGCGCCACCAACCCCAGTGCGGAGACCGACGTCCGGCTGCGCCCGATGATCATCAAGGCGCGCTTCCGCGGCGGGCCGCCGGTGCTGCTGCTCATCCACGACATCGCCGGCGAGACGCTGATGTACCAGCGCAGCCGCGCGCGGTACGCGCCGTTCCTCTCGCGCGCGTCCGGCCTGATCTTCCTCATCGACCCGTTGATGATCGAGCCGATCCGCAGCCGCCTGCCCGGCGAGTTCGACATCGGCCGCCACGTCAACCAGGCCGACCTCGTCAACGCCTGCCTGGCCGACCTGCGCCGCCAGCAGCGCGACCCGCACCGGGTGCCGGTCGCGATCGCGATGTCGAAGTCCGACCTCATCGAGGAGGCCCTGCCCGGCGTCGACGTCGGCTTCCGCCGCCCGCCGAGCGCGGACCGGCGCCTGGCCGAGCAGGAGATGGCCCGCATCGACGGCGAGGTGCGCAACCTGCTGCGGTGGGCCAACGCCAACGACCTGCTCGCCGTCGCCGCCCAGCTCGGACACGAGGTACCGCTGAGCTTCCACGCGGTCGCCCCGATCGGCTACACCCCGCGCGAGGTCCCCGGCAGGCCCGACGACCGCGTGGTCGAATCGATCGCCTCGCTGCGCTGCCTCGACCCGCTCATCGCCGTGCTGCGCAACCTGCGGATCGCCCCGCCCGAACCGCGATGATCGAGCAGTTCTGGTACACGCGCCCCGCCGGCCGCGGCGGTACCCCCGGCTTCCAGATCGTGGCGGCGTCGCCCGGCCTGCGCGACCGCCACAGCTCGACCGTCGCCACGGCGCTGCGCCTGTGCCGCTACGACCCGCCCGCCGACCCCGACCCCGGCGCCGAGCCCCCGCCGTCGTTCGGCTGGGTCGACGCCGACGGCCTGCGTTACTGCTTCCGGCGCGTGCCCGCGGGCGTGGACGAGTACGGCCGCCCCGGCAACCTCGCCGCGCACATCCTCGTCGCACCGCGCGAGCTGCTGCCCGCCGCCGAGCTCGCGGCCCGCTTCGCCTCGCCGTGGTGGTGGCGGGGGAGCGCGGTGACGACCGCGGAGCTTCCCTGCCTGTCCGGCCTGGCATCGGTACCGCGCAAAGACCCACCCGAACCCGCCGGCCTGCTGCCCCCGTTCCTCGACGCGATCCTCGGCCGCGGCCCGCGCACCCTCGTGGCGGTGCCGTCCGCACCGCAGGTCGTGGCCGGCCTGGTCGCCGCCGTCGAGCGGCGCTTCGCGGGCCTCATGGACGAGTTCGCCGTCTCCACGTACGAGGGCCCGGACACGGCCCTGTGGTTTGACATCGTCGGCGCGGTGAAGCCCCCGCCCGGCGCCCTGCTCGTCACGCCCGGCGGCGACGCGCGCACCGCCGCACCGGTCGCCCGGGCGCGCACCCTGATCCTCGCCCCTGCCCCGCGCGCGCTGGCCCTGGCGTCCCGGGCGGCCGGCATCGGCACGCCGGAGGCCGACGTGAGGCCGCTCGCCGCGTTCATCGGCGGCTACGACGACCTGATCCACGGCGCCCGCCCCGGCGACGACGTGCTGGCCGCGCTGCTGGGCCGCCCGGCCGTGGTCGACGCGACGCTGCAGGAGTTCCCGGCGGTCCGCGCGGAGCTGGCCCTCGCCCTGGTACGCGGCGCGGCCGAGCCGGTCGCGGCGGCCGTGCGATCCGGCGCCGGCGCGCCGGCCCTCGAGGCGGTGGGCACCGCGATCGCCGACGCCCTGACCGGCAACGAAACCGCCGCGCCGGGGCGATGGGACCCCGTGCTGGCGCGGCTGCCCGGGCTGAGCGCGGTGCTGGCCGCCGCCTGCGAGCGCGCACTGCTCGATCGGCTGGCCGGGGAGCCCGCGCTCGTGGAGGCCGCCGGCCCTCGCGCTCGGCTCGCATTGCTGCACCGGGCCGCGGGCGATGGGCTGCGGCCGTTCGACTCCGCCGTGCGCGGCCTGCTCGACGGGCTGGGCACCGACTGGCCGACGGTGGCCGACGACTCGCGGTTCGCCTCCGAGTGGCGCGGGCAGGTGCTTGCGGCCGCGCTCGGCTCCGGACGGGCGGCACCCGCGGACGTGGCGGCGCGCCTGGTGCGCCTCCCCGAGCTCGTTCCGCACGCAGTCGGGCACCTCGCCGGCGCCGGCCGGCTGCGGGCCGTCGTCGTGGCCGTGGCGCCGGATGCGCGGGCGCGGTTCGTGTTTGACGCGGCCCGCGCGCTGCCGCCGGCGGGGCGCACCGAGCTGATCGGGTGGTACGCCGCGGAGCAGCTCACCGGCGACGCCCGCCTGCGGTTCCTGGTCGCGGGGCGCAGCGCGCGGCTGCTGCACCGGGCGGACGAGCCGATCGGGCGCGCCGTCCGTGCGGCGGTCGCCGGGCGGCTGGCCCGCGACCTCGACGCGGGCGCGCTGCCGCGGACGGCGACCGAGGCCGAGGACCTGCTCGCCTGGTGCGCCGACGCGGAGTCCGCGGCCTGGCTGGCGGTGCTGCGCCTGGACCGCGCCGCGCCGGCCTCGGTGCCGGAGCTGCGCGACGCCGTCGCGCGGGCGGGGCACATCGGCGAGCCGGGTGCGCGGGACGTCGCGCTGCGCTGCGCGGCCCTGTACTTCGTCGCCCGGCGGCCCGCGCCGGCGCTGTTCGGACCGGCGGCCGCCGTGCTGCGCGAGGACGCGCTGGTGGCCGCGTGCGCGACGGTGCTGCGGGCGACCGGCGACGAGGCGGGCGCCCGCAGCCTGCTGCGCCACCTGCTCCGCCGCGCCGTCGACGGGGAGGCGGGGGAGGACCCCGCCGTGCGGGCGCTCGCGCAGGAGCTGTCCGCGGAGGTACAGGAGAAGCTCGAGCGCGAAGCCCGAGCCCTCGGCCCCGAAGCGCTGCGCTGGTGGCACGGCCACGTCCGGCCCGGCCTCTTCGAGAGCTTCCGCCGCTGGCTCGGGGGCGACTGAGGTCAGGCCAGGTCGTAGCGCGACGCCAGGCCGTGGCGCAGCAGCGCGAAGGCGTCGTTCGCGGCCTCGACCGCGGCCGGGTAGCGTGCGTCGGCCGTGACCCCGGCGGCCAGGTGCCGGCGGTTGTCGTCGGCGAGCGCCCGGTGCGCGGCGTAGATCTGGTACGCGGCGAGGCGGGCCGTCCCGTCGTCCGGCAGGGCCTCGGCCAGCGCCTGCTCGGCCCGGGTCTGGTAGAGCAGCAGCCGCGCCTGCAAGGTGGGCACCGACAGCACCATCTGCACGAACGCGATGGTCTGCGGGCGGTCGTCCAGCCCGGTGATCGGGTCGCGCCGGTCCAGGCCGTCCAGGAAGTGCCGCCGCAGCGCGGTCAGGGGGCCGGTGCCGGCCGGGCGGGAGCGCACGGTCAGCGCGAGCTCGTCCTGGTGGTCGCTGAACGCGCCGATGACCAGGTCCTCCTTGCTCGCGAAGTACTTGAACAGGGTCCGCTTGGACACCTCGGCCTTGGCGGCGATCTCGTTGACGCTCACGGCGTCGTAGCCGGAGTCGAGGAACAGGCGCGTCGCCGCGTCCTGGATCGCCTGCTGGATGCGCAGCCGCTGGCGCTGCCGAAGACCGAGCTCCTCCGTCACAGCCGCTACGGTACACCCGGTTGAAATGTATACCGAGTTTACCTAAGCTTGGGGTCATGCCCGACTACACCAAGGGAACGGTCCGCTCGCTCGACGGGACCGAGATCGGCTACCGGCACTACGGCGGCAAGGGGCCCGGCGTCGTGCTCGTCCACGGCGGGATGAAGGCCGCACAGCACTTCGCGCGGCTCGCCCGCGCGCTCGCCGACGGCTTCGGCGTCTACGTCCCCGACCGCCGGGGGCGCGGCATGAGCGGCCCGCACGGCGCCGATTTCGCGGTACAACGCGAGGTCGAGGACCTGCGGGCGCTCCTCGCCGCCACGGAGGCCCGGTTCGTCTTCGGGCTGAGCTCCGGCGCACTCGTGAGCCTGCGGACCGCCCTGTCGACACCGCAGGTCGAACGGCTCGCCCTCTACGAGCCGCCGCTGTCGGTCGGCGGGTCGACGCCGATGGCGTGGGTGCCGCGGTACGAGCGGGAGCTCGACACCGGCAACCGCGCCGCCGCGCTCGTGACCGCGCTCAAGGGCCTCGGCACCGAGCCCGTCTTCGCGCGGGTGCCCCGGGCGGTGCTGACCCCCGTCATCGCGCTCGGCCTGCGCGTGCAGGGCGGCGCCCGGCCCGACGAGGCGAGCATCGCCGAGCTGGTGCCGACCGAGCGCTACGACATGCGAATCGTCGCCGAGATGGCCGACACCGCGCCCGACTACGCCCGGCTGCCGGCGCGCGTGCTGCTGCTCGGCGGCACCCGCGGGCCCGGCTTCCTCGCCCGCGCCCTCGACGAGCTCGAGCGGGTGCTGCCGCACGCCGAGCGCCGGACGCTGCCGGGCCTCACGCACGAGGGCCCGGAGGACGACGGGCGACCGCTCGAGGTCGCCGGGGTCCTGCGCGACTTCTACACCGCGGCGTGACCCCCGGCCCGCTCACCGCGGGCCGGGGGCGGGGTCAACGGGCGGGCAGGGAGCGCGGCAGGCCGAACGACGGCAGGACGCCGTTCTCGAAGCGCGTCAGCGCGCAGATCCGCTCGCCGGCCAGGGTGAGCACGTAGAGGCCGGTGCCGTGGCTGATGCCCGACGGGGTGCGCAGGTAGGCGCCGAACGCCGGCTGGCCGTTCGCCCGCGTCGGGACGAGGTCGAAGCGGCGGCCCGCGCCGAAGATGTTGCCGCAGAAGCGGATCACCACGTCGCGGCCCTCGTACTCGAACGGCATCGGCGGCATCGCCATGAACGCGTCGTCGGTGAGCAGCCCGACGAGGGCGTCGAGGTCGGCGGACTCCCACGCCCGCACGAACCGGGCGACGATCGCGTCCTCGGCCGGCGAGCCGGGAGCGGGCGCCGGCTCGCCGCCCGGCGCCGGGCGGCGCTCCTGCAGCGCGGCCCGCGCCCGCTTCAGCGCGCTCTTCACCGACTCGACGCTCGAGTCGAGCATCCCCGCCACCTCGCTCGCGTGGAAGCCGAGGACGTCGCGCAGGATGAGCACCGCCAGCTGGCGAGGGGGCAGGAGCTGCAGGGCGGTCACGAACGCGAGCGAGACCGACTCGGACCGCTCGTACAGGGCCTCCGGGCCGAGCGGCGCGACGCCGTCGAGGAGGGTGTCGGGGATCGGCTCGACCCAGAAGGCCTCGCCGAGCCGGGTCGGCTCCGGCGGTACCACATTGGGCACATCCCACTGCTTGGCCTGGCGCCGGCCGGCCGAACGGCGCGCGTTGAGGCAACGGTTGGTGGCGATCCGGTAGAGCCAGGTGCGCAGCGACGCCCGGCCCTCGAAGCCGGCGAAGCCCTGCCAGGCGGCCAGCAGCGTGTCCTGCAGGGCGTCCTCGGCGTCCTGGAACGAGCCCAGCATGCGATAGCAGTGCACCTGCAGCTCGCGGCGGTGCGGCTCGGTCAGCGCCCGGAACGCCTCGCCGTCACCGGCCCGCGCCCGCGCGATCAGTTCGGCGGTCATCTCCATGCCCAGTATGGACACCGGCCGGGCCGAAAAGGGGTCGCCCGGCCGCCGCCCCTTTTCGCGGCGCCGCGGTGCCTGCACCACCGGCAACCGATGGCACGACGAATGGGAGATGCCCGGTGGGCACGATCGTGATCACGACGAACACCACCCTGGACGGCGTGGTGCAGGACCCCGACGGCGAGGAGGGTTTCCGGCTGGGAGGCTGGTTCGGCCGGTACGGCGGTGCCGACCTCGAGGCGTGGGCGAAGCTCGAGACGGAGGAGGCGCTGGGCGCCGCGGCCCTGCTGGTCGGCCGGCGCAGCGACGCGTGGTTCGGCAAGCGGTGGAACGGCCGCGAAGGGGCGTGGGCGCAGCGGCTCAACGCCATGCCGAAGTACGTCGTCTCCGCCACCCTCGCCGACCCCGTCTGGGCCAACTCGACGGTCCTGCGCGGCGACGTCGCCGAGGAGGTCGCCCGGCTCAAGCGCGAGATCGACGGCGAGATCCTCGTCTACGCCAGCTACCGGCTGTGCCGCGCGCTGCTGTCGCTGGACCTCGTCGACGAACTGCGCCTCGTCATCTTCCCGGTGGTGCTCGGCGCCGGCGAGCGCCTGTTCGGTGAGGCGTCGCAACCCACGGCGTTGAGCCTGGTCGGCACCCGCCCGGTCGGCGACGGGCTCACGCTGCTGACGTATCGCCCGGCGTAACTTCGGGCCGGCACGGGGCGTACAGGATCGACAGCGGTCCGTACCATCGGGGGTGTGCGCAAGGGGGTCTGGATCGTCGGGGTGGTGTCCGGGGCGCTGCTCGCCGGCGCTCTGGCCTGGCTCCAGTTGTGGGTTGAGCCCCACATCGACGACGGCACCCTGACAGGCTGGCGGCGGGTGGTGCTGCATGCGTCGTACCACCCGCTGTTCTGGATCGCGTTCGGCCTGCACGGCTGGGTCCCCGGGTGCGAGCGGGCGTTCCGGGTGCGGCCCGGCCGTTTCGTCGTGCCCGCCGCGCCGCGGCTGCGCTCGCTGATGGTGGCGGTCGCGGTCGCGGCGTGGCTCTCCATCCCGGTGATGGTGGTGCACGCCCGCCGGACGATTCCCGAGTGGAACGATCGGTGGGTGGCCGGCGTGATGGCCGTGCTGGCGCTCGCCGTGACGGTCATCGCCGCGCGCGCCTGGTTCCGCACGATGGAGCTCACCCCGGACGGCCTCGTCGTGCGCGCGATCTTCCACGAGCCGCTGCGGGCCCGCTGGGACCGGGCATTCCCCGACCTGGTCGAGCAGGAGGGCCCCGCGCGCCTGTGGGGCGTGGCGCCCGACGTCATCACCGGCGCCATCAACGAGTACCACGACCACCCCGAGCGCCGCGTGGCCATCGGCACCGAGGCCGAGCACGCCCGCCTCCTCGCGGTGCTCGACGACCAGCTGCGAGCGGCGGCCTAGCCCCGCGCCCGCTGCTGGAGCGCCGCGAGGGCCTTGTCGGCGTGCACCGACATCCGGATCTCGCTCTTCACCACCGCCAGCACCCGCCGGTCGGTGTCGATGACGAACGTCATGCGCCGCGGCAGCCCGAACGAGCGGTTGATGCCGAACGTCGCCCGCACCTTGCCGTCGGCGTCGGACAGCAGCGGATAGCCCAGCGAGTGCTTCGACGAGAACTCGGCCTGCCGCTCGATCGCGTCCCCGCTGATCCCGACCGGCTGCCCACCGGCCGCGCGCAGCTCGCCGGCCATGTCCCGGAAGTGGCAGGCCTCCATGGTGCAGCCCGGGCTCAGCGCCGCCGGATAGAAGAACAGCACCACCGGCCCGCCCTCCAGCAGCCCGCTCAGCGACCGCTCGACCCCTTCGTCGTCGGCCAGCACGAAGTCCTCAACGATGTCGCCGACGTCCACGCCCGTCTCCTTAGCCGCTCCCCGACGCGCCCCGCACGATGAAGCGTACGCGCGCCGTTCGAGGGGTGCTGCTTCGCCGGTTACGGCACCGGGGGGTCGGGGTGGGCCGCGTGGAAGGCGGTGGCCTCCGCTTCGGGGATCAGGTTGTTGTCGGCCAGCCAGTCGACGGCGTGGCGTAGGGCCCGGGTGTTGCGCAACGCGTTCCAGGCGGTGAGCACGTCCGCGCGCTCCCGGTGCACCGCGTTGCCGAAGAGGCGGAACGGGCCCCGGCCGTCCAGCGCCCGCGCCAGCCGGCGCCGCGCGCCGTCGTCGGTCAGGCGGGCGGCGAAGTCGGCCATGTCGCGGTACCAGACGCGGGACGGGATCGGGTCGATCGGGAACAGGCCCCGCTCGTCCAGCTCCTCCTCGTCCGCGGCGTCGCCCCGGCCGTCGAGGCCGAGCTCCGGGGTCCAGAACGCGATCTCGCCGGTCGCCGGGTCGATCAGCCAGCGGTGGTCGTCGTAGCCGCCCTGGTCCTGCAGGGCGGTGGTGAGCTCGTCGAGGTCGATGCCGGCGAGGGCGAGCACGGCTACTCGTGCGCTGTGCCCAGGGCGGTCTGGATCGCCTTGACCAGGACCGCGACGACCAGCGCGACCGACGGGCGGATCGAGGACTCCTCCATGCTCACCGAGCCGGTGAAGCCGGCGGTGTCGCCGATCTGCTGGAGGCGGTGGTGCGCGGCGGCCACGTCGGGGCCGGTCAGGCCCAGGGCCGGCTCCATGCGGACCGCGGCGACCAGCGTGGCCAGCGCCGCGGTGCGCTCGTCGGGGTCCGTGTCGCCGCCGATGAGGGCCTTGCTCAGGCGCTCGCGGACCTCGGCCTCGACCGACGGGTCGATCGTCGGGTACCGGTGCAGGTGGATGAAGCCCATCGTGGTCTCGTCGACGTCGCAGATCACGCCGCGGGCGCACAGGTCGGCCAGGACGCGGTCGCGCAGGCCGTGGCGCAGGCGCTGCAGCCACGAGTCGGGCGAGTGCGGCGTGTCGGCGGCCACCCGCGCCAGGACCTCGTCGGCGATCGGCTCGCCGGTCGGGGTCGAGTTGATGGCGGCGATCGTCCCGCCGACGTACACGAGCCGGCCGGCCAAGGCCAGTTCCACCAGCACGGCGGCGGCCATGCCCAGATCGAGACCGATGGTGGAGCCGGTGGCTCGGCCCGACTCGTCATCGTAGGCCAGCAGGAGTAACTCCTCGGCCAGAGCAACGGAACCCATGGCCAAGAAACTAGTACCTGCGGGGCGGATCCCGTACCCCCGAGCAGGCACACTAACGCACGACCACCATCTTGCCGCCGGCCTCGCCGGCCTCCATGATCCGGTGGGCCTCGCGGATCTCGTCGAAGCCGAAGACCCGCGACGGGTGCGCGCGCAGGCGGCCCGCGGCCATGTCGGCGGCGATCTCCTGCAGCGGGACGTCGGAGAGCGGGAAGCCCGGGCGGCCGAAGACGAAGCTGCCGAAGAACGTCAGGTACACGCCGCTGGCCATCTGCAGCAGCGGGTTGAAGTCGTGGATCGGCGCGAGGCCGCCGAGCCAGCCGGCCAGGCACGCCCGGCCGCCGCGGCGCAGCGTGTCCAGCGAGTCGAGGATGGTGCTGTTGCCGACCAGGTCGAGCACCGCGTCCAGGCTCTTGGCCTCCGGGATGCGCACGGACAGGTCCGCCGACTCGAGCTCGACGCGCTCGGCGCCGAGCTCCTCCAGCATCGCCCGGCGGTCGCGGCGGCGGGTGGTGGCGATGACCCGGGCGCCGGCGTTGACCGCGAGGTTGATGGCGGCCTGGCCGAACGAGGACGTGCCGCCGCGGATGAGCAGCGTCTGGCCGGCCTCGATCTCCAGGTTGCGGAACAGGCACGTCCACGCCGTCGCGTAGGTCTCCGGTATCGCGGCGAGGTCGGCCCACGGCAGGTCGGACTCGATCAGCGCGACGTTGGAGACGGGCGCCCGGGTGTACTCCGCATAGCTGCCGTTGATCGTGCGCCCGAGCCCGCCCATGAGGGCCGCGACCTTCGCCCCGACCGGGAACTCACCGCCGGGGCAGGACTTCACGAGCCCGACGCACTCGATGCCGCTGACCTTGGCGGCCTCGGCCCACTCGCCCCGGCGCATGTGCATCTCGGCGTGGTTGAGCCCGAATGCCTTGACCTCGATGACGACGTGCCCCTCCAGGGGCTCCGGCTCCGGCAGGTCCTGGTACACCAGGGCCTCCGGGCCGCCGAACCGCTCGATCACGATGGCGCGCATCGCGACCGGCTGCCCGGCGGCGTCCGGGCTAAACGCTGTGTGTTACCAGCGGTACGTGTCCTGGCCGGCCAGCGTGCGTTCGCGGGTGGGCAGTTCGTCCTCGAAAGAGGACGGCGGCGAGTCGTACGAGGACTGGGAGTCGCGGTACGGGGTGAGGCCGAGGCCCTCCGTGCCCAGCGGCCGGTCGTCGTCGAGCTTCGACCCGCCCGGCTCCTCCGCGTCCGGCCGCGGCCAGGCGCGCCACCGCTGCGCGCTCGCCGCCGCGACGAGCAGCAGCACGCCGAGCACCATGGCGACCCCGGAGCGTAGCGGCGCCGAGAGGTCGAGCTTGTGGCCGGCCACGTAGAAGTCGTCCGGCAGAAGACGGGTCACCCGCGCCGGAGCGACGAGCAACAGGGCATAGCTCAGCGTGTACACCACGCCGATCGCGACCGCGCCCAGCGGCGAGATGCGCAGCGTGGCGAGCAGGCCCAGCAGCAGGCCGGCCACGGCGAGCAGCAGCGCCGGCTTGACGAAGCTGCTCGCGTGCAGGGTGTCGCCGAAGGCGCCGTCCGAGCGCACCTGGCCGAGCGCCAGGAGGACCCAGGCCAGTGGAGCGACGAAAACCGCGACGATGAGGGTTCGAATGTGCCGCATGCCCGGAACCTACTGATAGTGGCGCCCGTCACCAAGCGATCTATACAACTCCTAAGAAAAGGCGCGAGTGATCGCATTGCGCGCCGTATGGCTGTCCGATATGAGGCGGCGAATTTGACAGCCGGTCGCCGGGGTTCGCACACTGCGGATGCAGATCGATCTCCCAGGTGGGGTCGGGGGGATCTCCCGAGGTGGGGTCGGGAATGAGGCCGCCGTGCTCGAGCCGTCTGTTGTGCTGCGCGGCGACGTCGAACGAGGAATCGTCGAGGTCGTCGTCGCCGGCCCGTGGACCGGCCGCGTCCGGATCGACCTCGCGGCCGCGGTGCGCAAGGCCCTCGCCGAGCAACCGCGGGCGCTGCTGCTGAACCTGGCGGCGATCGAGGACGCGGACCCGGCGGTGCTGGGCGCCGTCCTGCTGGCCGAACGGCGCGGCGCCGCCGCCGAGCCGCCCGTGCCGGTCCTCGTGGTGGCCGCCGAAGCCGACCGCAGCCAGCTGCAGTCGACCGGCGTGGCGCTGCGCGTGCCCGTCTACGGGGCCGCGGCCGCGGCGCACGCCGACCTCGACCGCCGTTCGCCCCCGCTGGGCCGCGTCGCCCTGCGCCTGCAGCCGACCGTGCTCGGGCCGTCGGCGGCGCGGACGTTCGTCGGGGACACCGTCCTGGCCTGGGACCTCGCGCCGCTGCTCCGGGCGGCGCGGCTGATCGTGTCGGAGCTGGCGACCAACGCGGTCGAGCACGCCCGGACGCCGTTCACGGTCACCGCGTCGCGCCGCGGGACCATGCTGCACCTGGCCGTCGAGGACGCCGAGCCCACCCTCCCGGCCGTCATCGAGGTGACCGCCCGCCGCGAGGCGCCGCTGGAGATCCGCGGCAACGGGCTGCGGATCGTCGCCGGCACGGCCACCGCGTGGGGCGCCACGCGGACCGACGCCGGCAAGGTCGTCTGGGCGACGCTGCGCACCGGATCGTTGCCGTAGGGCATCGAAAGCGGCTATTACTACCGGTGGTGACGTCGCGTCTGCACGGCGCCCGGGAGGGAGGTGACGGCGCATGGGCTCGATCGATCGCGCCGGATCGGACGACGCGACCTCGGTGCTGCGCGCCAAGCTCACCGTGCCGGAGGTGGTGCCGCGCGCCCTGCCCCGCCGCGAGCTGCACGACGAGCTGTGGAGCCTCACCGACCTGCCGGTCGCGATGATCACCGGACCGGCCGGCACCGGCAAGACCCAGCTCGTGGCCGCCTGGGCCGGCGAGGCGGGCAGCGGCGACCCGGTCGCCTGGCTGACCCTCGACCGCGACGACGGCCGGCAGCCGGACCGGCTGTGGCGGCACCTGCTCGCCGCCCTGCGCGGCGCCGGCGTCGTCCTGCCGGCCCGGCTGACGAGCGGCGCGCCCGCGGATCACCGCACCGCGATGGACGTCGCCGCGGCGCTGGCCCGCTGGGACCGGCCGCTGCTGCTGGTCCTGGACAACGCCACCTGGCTGGGCCCGGAGCTCTACGCCGAGGTCGACTACGTGGTGCGCCACGCCGAGTGCCTGCGGCTGCTGCTCGTCGGCCGGCGCCGGCCCCGTTTCCCGGTGCACCGCTACCGCCTCACCGACGAGCTCGGCGAGCTGCCGCCGCAGGACCTGCTGCTCGACGCCGAACAGACCCGCGAGCTGCTCGCCCTGCACGACGTCGGCGTCACCGACGGCGAGCTCGCCGACGTGATGCGCCAGACCCGCGGCTGGATCGCCGGTGCCCGGCTGTGCGCGCTGGCGATGGAGGCCACGCCCGGCGCCGGGGTGCCCAACCTGACCGAGCACCCGCACGTCGCCGAGTACTTCACCGGCGAGATCGCCGACGCGCTCACCGAGCCGCAGCGGGCCCTGATGGCCGGCGTCGCGCTGCTGGACGCGTTCACGCCGCAGCTGGCCGCGGCCGCGGGCGGGCGCGACCCCGACCCCGACGTGCTCGACGAGCTCGCCGAGGCCGGCGCGTTCCTGGAGCGCACCGGCGGGGACGGGCCGGGCGGGGCGGGCGGGTCGGTGTACCGGATGCATCCGCTCTTCGCCGCGATGCTGCGCGACCGCCTCGCGCCGCCGCCGCCGCAGGCGCGGGCCGTGCGGCTGCGGGCCGCGCGCTTCCTCGCCGCGGCCGGCGACGTGCCCGGCGCCGTCGCGCAGGCGGCTGAGGCCGGAGCCTGGGACCAGGCCGCCCGGATCGTGGTCGACGACCTCGCGGCGGGCGAGCTGATCCTCGACGGCCCCGAGGGGCGCCTCGCCGGCCTGCTGTCCGCCGCGCCGGACGAGCCGGCCACGCCGGAAGGCGTCGTCGTCGCCGCGGCCCTTGCCCTGGCCCGCGGCGACCACGCCACCGCCGAGCGGTTCATGGCCCGCGCCGGTGCGGGGCCGGCCGGCCTCGGCGCGTTCGCCGGCGTGGACAACCCGGTCGCCCTGGCGCTGTCGGCGTGCCTGGTGCAGCAGTCCCTCGCGTACTTCACCGCCGACCTCGACCGCCTCGCCGCCACCGCCGACGCGGCCGCCCGGCTGCTCGAGCGGGCCGACCGGCAGCGGCGGGCGGCCCGCCCGGAGCTGCGGGTGTTCGTCCTGTCCGGCCGGGCGACCGCGGCGCTGTGCGCCGGCCGGCTGGCCGAGGCGGCGGAGCTGTTCGCCGAGGCCGCCCTGGCCGCGGCCGGGCACCGCTGCAACGCCCTGCTCGTGTACTGCGCCGAGCACCTCGCCTTCGCCGAGGCGCACCGGGGCAGGCTGCGGGTCGCCTACGACGCCGCCCGGCGCGCCCTGGCACTGGCCGAGACCACCCCCGCCGTCCCCGGCAAGCTCGACCACCCGGTCCGCCCGCACGTCGCCGACGCCACCCTCGCCTGGGTCGCCGCCGAGTGGTACGACATCCACACCGCCTGGCAGTACCTGCGCTCGGCCGAGGAGGGCCTCGAGGCGTTCGCCGGCCAGCCGCAGCGCGACACCTTCGCCGACACCCTCGCCCTCGTCCGCGCCCGGCTGCTGCGCGCCGGCGGCGAGCTGCCCGCCGCCCTGTCGGCGGTGCGGCGCGCGCCGACCGGCCGGCACCCGCGCCCGTGGATCCGCAGCCAGCTGGCCCTCACCGAGCTGCGCCTGCTCATCGCGATGGGCCGCCACCAGGAGGTGCGCGACGCCCTCGACCACCTCGACCCGGACCTGCCCGAGGTCGAGCTGCTCGGCGGCGTGGCACAGCTCGCCGGCGGCGACCCGGACCGCGCGATCGAGTGCGCCGACCGGGTGCTGGCCCGCTTCGACCTGCCCGTCGGCGTCGTCGTCGATGCGTGGCTGCTGCTCGCCGCCGGCGTGGCCCGCCAGGGCGACGACGAGCGCGCGGCGGAGGCGCTGCGCACCGCCGTGGAGTTCATGGCCGAGGAGGGCGGCGTCCGGGCGGTCTACGAGTCCGACGTCATCCTGCGCCGGCTGCTGCGCGAGCAGGACATGCCGCACCTCGCGGTCGAGCATCGAGCGGATCCCAATCGAGGGGATCCGGAAGGTGTACCCGCACTGAGCGCCCGCCAGGCCGACGTGCTGCGCCGGCTGGCCGCGCGCATCCCCGTCGGGGAGATCGCCGCCGAGCTGAACGTCTCCGTCACCACGGTGCGCACCCACATCCGCGGCATCCTGCGCGCGCTGGAGGTCGACGAGCCGGCCGACGCGATCCGCCGGGCGGGCGAGCTCGGCCTGCTCTGAGCGGGCCGCCTCAGCCGACGCCCTGGCAGGGGTTGGCGTCGATGCGGCACGCGGTCGGGGTCGCATCCAGCAGGGCGGCTCCGCTGACGCGGAACGACACGGTGACCGACGCGGCCGGGCCCACCTTGGCCGTGTCGGCGGTCGGGATGAACGTCCACACGGCGCCGTCGCGGGTCACCGTGGCGCCGGAGACGTCGGTGACGCTCAGCGAGTTGCGCGGCAGGGTCAGCGTGACGGTCCAGCCACTCGCCGCCGCAGCGCCCGGGTTGGCGACCGTGATCGTGGCCGAGTAGCCGGCGAGGCCGCCGTCGGCGCCGCGGGCGAAGCGGGCGGTGAGGGGTACCGGCGCGGCGGTTTTCACGGGCGCGGACGACGCGCTGCGCGACGGCGCGGCCGACGACGGCGGCGCGGCCGCCGACCCCATCTGCTGCGAGATCGCGCCCGGGTGCCCGGCCGACGTCGGGCCGGCGGCGGCGACCTGCGGCGCGCCCGCGGCCGGCTCGGGCACCGCCGGCGGCCACAGGAACCCCGCGACGAGCGCGCCCGTGCCCGCAACGGTGACCGCCACCGTGGCGAGGGCGCCGCCGCCCAGCCCGGCCCGGCGCAGCGCGCCGACGCCCGCGGTGCAGGCGTCGAGCAGGGCCACCGGCGTGCTGCGCCGCGTCACAGGGCACGCAGCCCGGTGAGCACCTTGCCCAGCAGCTGCTCCGACGGCGCGTCGGCGTAGCGCCCGGGCCCGACGGCGAGCAGCCCGGCGCCCTGCAGGTCGGACACGAGCACCCGGGCCGTGCTCAGCGGCAGCGCGAGGTGCGCGGCGACCTCGGCCAGGGAGACGGGCCGCGCGCACAGCCGCAGGATCTCCGACTGCTCGGGCGTGAGGTCCTCCAGCCCGGTCGCCGACGGCCCGGCCGTGACGAGCGCGGCCACGTCGAGCCGGCCGGCGTCGCGCGCGACCCGCCCGCGCGTCACCGCGAAGAGCCGCACGACGGGCCCGGCGTCGTCGTCGTACCAGACCTCGTCGGCCAGGTCGTGCGCCCCGGTCACCGCTCGTCACCGCTGCCCGCCCGCCGCGGGCCCGGGCCCAGGGCGCGCGCGGCGCGCTCGGCCGTCTCGGTGACCGGCCCGTTGACCTCGGCGGGGTCGGGCGCGCCGGTGAAGGCCACGGCGAGCAGCGCGTCCCGGCCGGCCGGCTCGATGGCCAGCAGCACGTGCTCCATCTCCACGATCAACCGCAGGGTGGTGCCCCCGCACAGCTGCTCGCCGGCCGCCACCGCGAGGGCGTGCAACCCGGACGCGGTGGCCGCCACGACCTCGCCCGTCTCGGCGCTCACCGCACCGGAGGCGACGAGCGACAGCCCGTCCGCACTCGTCAGCACGGCCAGCTCGGCGGCGGGCACCCGCTCGACGAGGTCGTCGAGCATCCGGTGCAGTTCGTTCGCCGGGGCCAGCGCCGGCTGGGTCATGGGGTCGTCCTCTCCTACGGTTGCGGTGAATCGTCCACAGTGGACCGTTGCGCCGGTATCTCCGCCGTCTCGCGCTCGTCCGTGCCCGGCGCGCCGCGCCCGCGGGCGGCGAGGCGATCGCGGAACCGGGCGGTGCGGTCCACCGGCGCCCGCGGCCCGCCGCGCCGCGCGAAGCCGGCGGCCGACGCCGGCACCGTTCCCGGCACCCGCACCGGCAGGCCCCCGGCGTGCTCCCCGGACGGCTCGAGGTCCGGCGCAACGTCGTCGGCCAGCTCCTCGCTCGCCACGATGAGCGCGACGGGGATCCGCACGCGCGCCACGATGCCGCCGCGGGGCGCCGGCTCGAGCTCGACCTCGATGTCGTGCGCGCGGGCGAGGCGGCCGGCCAGGCGCAGCCCGACGCGCGGGGTCTCGCCGGGCGCGGGCGGGCGGTACGGCCGGGCGAGCGCGTCCCGGGCCGCCGCGAGGTCCCGCGCCGTCATGCCCGGGCCGCGGTCCTGGACCGTGACCGTGTACGCGGTCAGCCCCATCTCCCCGCCCACCCACACGGTCGCGTCGCCGGTGGTGGCGCGGGTGGCGTTGTCGACGAGCTCGGTCAGCAGGTGGGTGACGGCCCCGACGGCCGGCCCGGCGAGGGCGCCCGCGTCGACGGCCGCGACCATCACGACGACGTGCCGCTCGACCGACGCCGCGGCCGCGCGGGCCACGTCCACGAGCGGCACCGGCCGCCGCCACCGTCTTCCCGGCTCGAGCCCGGCGAGCAGGATCGCCCGCTCGGCGTGCCGGCGCAGCTGCGTGGCGAGGTGGTCGGCCCGGAACAGGGCGGCCAGCTCGCCGGGGTCGCGGTCGCGCCGCTGCAGGTCGTCGAGCACGGCCAGCTGGCGGTGCAGCAGCGCCTGGCTGCGTTGCGCGAGCCGGACCAGCACCGCGTCGTCCGCCGGTTCCCCGCCGCCGGCGATGGCGGGCCGGCGGCCGAACATGCGGTGCAGCAGGAGGACCGCGACCAGCCCGAGCCCGGCGAACAGGCCGGCCAGGGCGATGGTCCAGGCGCCGGGCCCGGCATCGGCATCGGCCTGTGCGCGTGCCGCCGCGGTGGTCGCCGCCTGTCCCTCTGACAGCGCGGGGTCGACGGCCCCTCGCCACGCCGCGGCGTCGACCGCCGCGTCGCCGCGCAGCAGCCCGTCCTCCGCCGCGACGAGCGCCACATCGAGGAGATCGGGCGCCCCACCCGCACGGCCGGGCGCGGCGCCGGCGGGCGCGTCCGGTGCTGCGATGGTGCGCAGCTGCCGACGGGCGCCGACGAGCTGCGCGAACGCCGCGCGGTCCGCCTCGCCGAGCCCGGCCTGATCGCGCGCCGTACCGGGCCTTCCAGACTTGTCCGAAATTTCAGCAAACGCGCCGGACACCAGGGCGTCCTCCCGCGCGAGCATCTCGTCGGCCCGCGCCAGCTCGGCCGGCCCGCGCGGCAACGTCCCGTCGCCCGCGTCGAGCCCGGCCCCGCCCAGGCGGAAACCGGCCTCGCCCAGCCGGAGGCCGGCGTCGATCGCGTCGTCGTAAACCGCCATGGCCCGCGCGCGCTCGAGAGACCCGCCGTCGACCGCGCCGCGGGTCGCGGGCAGCGCCGCGACCCGGTCCAGCAGGCGGTCGGCGTCGGCCAGAGCGCTCGGCCCGCTCCAGGTGACCCGGAGCCGCCCGGCCGAGCGGCGCAGCGAGGCCGCCAGCTCGTCGGTGCGGGCCCGCTGCGCGAGCAGGCCGGCGCGGTCGCCGGGGCCGGCGAGGGCGATCGCGGTGAGCCGCCGCTCCTCCTGCAGCGCGATGACGACCGGCTGGGCCGGCTCGACGAGGTCCACGGTGGTCGCCCGATCCTGGAAGGCGGTCAGCGCGGCCCGGCCGCCGTGGTAGGCGCCGAAGGCCCAGAGGGCGAGCAGGAGCAGCGCCGGGGCGTACCGTCGCAGGATGATCACGGCGTGGACTCCTCGCCGGTCAGGACGCGCAGGTTGGCCAGGAGCTCGGCGCGGGTGGCGCAGCCCAGGCGCTGGCGCATCCGGGCCATGTGGTGCTCGACGGTCTTCGCGGCGATGAACAGGCGGTCGCCGATCTCGCGGTACGTCAGGCCGTCCAGCACCAGCCGCGCCACCTCCAGCTCGCGGTCGCTGAGCACCGCCTCGGTGGCGCCGGGCGGGCGAGGGGCGGGCTCGGCGGGCCGGGCCGGGGCGCGCCCCTGCAGGGTGCGGGCGCACTCCAGCAGCGCGGTCATCGCGCGGCGGTCGGTGGTGCGGATCGCGGCCTGGCCGGCCAGGCGCGCGGCGTCCCAGCGGAATCCGGCGTCGTGCAGGCCGCGCGCGGCCGACTCGACCGCCGTGGGGTCGACGCGGCCGTTGAGGACCTCGAGCCAGCTCGCCGCCGCGGTGGCCGCCGCCGAGGCGTAGGCGCTGTGGCCGCCGTGCGCGGCGAGCGCGGTGACGTGGCGGGCCGCGACCGCGGGCTGCTCGGCGATGACGGCGGCGTGCAGGGCGCTCCAGTGCAGCGGTACCGCCCACAGTGGAGGCTCGGCGAGCGCCGCGAGGAGCAGGTCGGCCTCGCGCAGGTGCGTGGCGAGCCAGCGCTGCTGCCCCAGCCGGGCCGCGGCGATGGCGAACTCGCCGAGCGGGAGCATGGTGAACAGGTCGACGGGGTGGCGTACCAGTGCCTCGCAGGCGGCCGGCCAGGCGCGGTGCAGCCCGACGAGGTCGCTGCGGCGGCGGGCCAGGCCGATGCCGAGCGCGGCGGCGAAGACCAGGTCGCGCGCCTCCGGGCGGCCCTTGCCGGCCGTGGCGGCGGTGAGCCGGGCCTCGGCCGCGGCGAGGTCGCCGCGCACCAGGTCCAGCCACGCCCGCAGCAGCGCGTGACGGCGCGACAGCAGCGCGCCGCCGACCCGCGCGGCGGCCGCCCGGTCCAGGACCGACTCGCCGATGTCCAGCTCGCCGCAGTGCAGGGCGACGAGGCCGGCCAGGGCCGCGGGGCTGTCCGGCAGCGCCACGCCGGGGCCCGCCGACTCCAGCAGCGCCGCCGCCTGCACGAGCGTCGACAGGGCGCCGGTCGCCGCCCCGTTCACGGACGCCTGCACGCCGCGGGCCATGAGCCCGGCGGCGCCGGTGAGCAGCGTCGGCGGCCCGTCGCCGGGCGTCTGGCGCAGCGCGGCGTCGGCCTCGGCGGCCCGGCCGACGCCCAGCAGGCCGATCGCGGCGAACGCGGGGGAGGGGCCGTGGCGGGACCAGCGGTACAGCTCGGCGGAGCGGGCCAGCTGCCCGCGGTGCGCGATCACCGTCGCGGCCAGCAGCGCCCCTTCGGCCCGCTCGGGTGAGTCCGGCGTGGCCACGACCTGGTCGGCGAGGCGCAGCGCGGTGTCGAGGTCGCCGGCGAGCGCCGCCGCCCGGGCCTGGCGCACCTGGGTCGGGCGCCCGGCGGCGGCCGCGGCGGCGAACAGCTCGGCGGCCAGGGCCGGCTCGCCGTCGAACGCCTCCTCGGCCGCGGTCTCCAGCGCAGCGGCCATCCCGGCGCCCCCGGAGCGGTCGAGGCCGCCCGGCCCGGCCGCGAGCAGCGACCGGACGAGGGGCAGCACGGGCCCGCGCCGGTCCAGCTGCAGCTCGGTCAGGCGCCGCCACACGGCGACGCGTTCGGCGGCGGGCGTCAGGGCGGCGAGGGCCTGCCGGGCGATCGGCACCAGCTGCCCGTCGCGGCCTACGAGGCCGGTCGCGCGGGCCGCGGCGAGGACCTCGCCGACGCGGTCGGCCCCGCCGCCGAGCAGCGCTTCGAGGAGGTCGATGCGCAGGCCGAGCCCGGCGTCGGCGGCCAGCAGCGCGCGGCGCACGTCGGGGTCGAGCTCGTCGAGCTCGGCGGTGAAGGCGGCCAGCGCCGCCGCCGGCACCTCGGCCGGGCCGCCGGCGCCGGCACCGAAGCCTCGCCGCGCGGCGGGCGCGAGGGCGGCGGCCAGCCGGGCCACGTACGCCGGCACGCCCGCCGTCTGCGCCAGCACGAACGCGGCGACCTCGGGCGGCGCGGGCGCGTCCCACACCGACGCGAGGCAGGCGCGCACCTGTTCGGGCCCGAACGGCGTCAGCGTGACCGGCGGCGCGACCCGCGGCAGCGCCTCGGCGAGCTCGAGCAGCGCGCCCGGGCGCGGCCACGGCCGGTAGGCGAGCACGAGCCGCGGCCGGCCCGCACGCACCCGGTCGCGCAGCGCGTGCAGCCGGTCCGGGTCGAGCAGGTGGGCGTCGTCGACGAGCAGCACCGCGTCGTCGTCCGGCTCGCCGTCGCCCTGCCACGGCGTGCGCACCGGCACGCCGGCGGCTACGAGGGCCTCGCCCAGCTCGCGCAGCAGGGCCGTCTTGCCGTGCCCGCCCGGCGCCCGCACCTGCGCGCAGACCACGCGGCGCGGGTCGGCGGCGGCGGCCTCGACGACCGACTCGAGCAGCCGGCGGGCGGCCGGGCCGAGCACGAGCCGCCGCGCCGCCGTCGTCACCCCGGTCACGACCCGACCCGGTGCATCGAGGCGCGGCGGGCGACCAGGGCGGCGCCGCGGGCGGCGGTCGACTGGGGTTCGTCGTCGCGCAGGATCGGCAGCGCCAGCCGCTCCGTGATCATCTCGGCGACCAGCGGGGTGGCGGCCGCGCCGCCCACGAGCAGGACCGCGGCCGGTTCCTGCTCGCCCTCCTCGACCAGGCGAACCAGGCTCTCCACGGTGCCGCGCAGTATCGGGCGGGCCATCGCCGAAAGCTCCGCGCGGGTGACCGGCAGGGCGCGGCCGGCGTCCGGGGCCCACCACGGCAGCGGTACCTCGGCCTCGTCCTGCTCCGACAGCCGCTCCCGGGCCCCGGTGCAGTCGCGGCGCAGCAGCACGGCGACCGGCCCTGAGTCGGCGTCCGGCGGCGGTTCGCTCACGGCGCGGCCGATCGCGGCCCGCACGTGGGCGACGAGGGCGTCGTCGAGGTCGGCGCCGCCGACCGCGTGCTCCTCGTGCGCGAGCACCTCCACGGGACCCCGGGCCGGGCGGCGCACCAGGAACGTCGTGCAGGCGCTCCCGCCCAGGTCGCAGCCGGCCAGCAGCGCGGCCGAGGCGGCGCAGGCCTCGGCGGCCGCGGCGGGCCCGGGCAGCAGCACCACGTCGTCGAGGCCGATCTCGCGCAGCGCCTCGAACAGCGCGCCGAGCCGGTGCGGCCCCCAGCCGGCCGGGTGGGTCAGCGCCACCTGCTCGCACGCCTCGCCCTCCTGCTCGCGCAGCCGGTCGACGACGAGCCGGACCAGGGCGGCGAGGAGGTCCTGCGGCCGGTACGAGCGGCCGTCGACGACCATCGGCACGTCGTCGCCGATGCGCCGCACGAAGCCGCGCAGGATGCGGCCGGTGCCGGCGGCCTCGTCGGCGCGCACCCCGTCGCCGGTGTGCAGGGCGCCGGTCGGCGACAGCTCGATCAGCGAGGCGGCCGACGGCGAGCGGGCGCCCAGCCGGACGGTCAGTGGCCCGGTCCATGCGGAGCCGTCGCGCCGGCAGACCGCGGCGGAGGTGAAGCTTTCGCCGATGTCTACTCCCAGGGCGTACGGCATGATTGCGTTCCTCGATGCGCTGTGCAATTCACCGGACCGTTCGTACCAGAACCGGTATCGACAATCTCCCCTAGATATGGGTCCCGGCGCAAATTCCCCTAATGCCCCTAACCGCAGCTGGGGGGCCATCCCCCAAGGAGTCGTCCGGTTACTGGGAGCTATCCCCGATTCGCACGGGCAGCACCCGGACCTACCGTCGGCGGCGGCGCTGGACGAAGGCATCCAGGCCCGCTTATGTTGATGGCAAGCTGCGAGGAGAACCGTTCATGAGCTCCCCGACCCTGCACGACTTCGTGCTCAACCTGCTCACCGACCCGGCCGCGCGTACGGCGTTCGAGATCGACCCGCAGGGCGTCCTGGTCGACGCCGGGCTGGGCGACATCACCGAGGCCGACGTGCAGGAGGTCATCCCGCTGGTGATGGACTACGCCCCGGTCGCCGACCTGCCGGGCCTCGCGGGGCTGCCGGTCGTCGACGACGCCGCGGGCGGGATCGACGGCGACGTGACCGGCGCGGTGCGCCAGCTGCAGGACCTCACCCAGTTCGCCGTCGTCGGCCACGGCAGCGGCTCGGACTACACGGTCACCGCGGCCACGGCGGCCGGCGTGTCGGCCACCGTCGGCGGCGGGCTGCCGCTCGCACCGGCCGGCCTGCCGATGCTGGGCGTCGGGGGCGGCCTGGGCAACGGGCTCGACCTGTCGCTGCTGGCCGACCCCGGTGACACCCTCGACTCGGTGGACCCGGCGGCCGGCGCACTCGACCCGGTGCTGCACGCGGCCGACCCGGTGCTGCACACCGCGGACCCGGTCGTGGGCACCGCCGACCCCGTCCTGCACGCCGCCGACCCGGTGCTGGGCGTCGCGGACCCGGTGCTCGGCGCCGCCGACCCGGTCCTGCACACGGCCGACCCGGTGCTCGGCACCGCGACCGGCCTGGCACCGGTCTCCGGCACCGTCGACTCGCTGGGCCTGGGCGGACTGACCGGGATCGGCACGGACCCGCACGCCGTTACGCAGACCGCGACCGACACCGTGCAGCACACGGTCTCCGGGGTCACCGGTTCGACGCCCGCCGGGCACGACGCCGGCGCCGACCACGGCGGCCTGCTCGACCACCTGCTGCACTGACCTGGAGAAGCCGCACCTTGATGGACATCTGGGAGGCCGGGCTCGCCACGCAACCGCGCCCGGCTTCTCCCCGCACACCGCAGCCGCGCTGGCTGGACCTGCTGGAGCGGACCACCGGGATCTGCGCCGCCCACGAGCGGCCCGACCTGGTCCGCTGGCTGGGCCGCCGGCGCGCCCGGCTGCTCGACCCGCAGCTGCGCGTGATGGTCGTCGGCGAGGCGGGGCGGGGCAAGAGCCAGCTCATCAACGCGCTGCTCGGCGCCGCCGTCTGCCCGGTCGGCGACGACGCCCGGCGGCGCGTGACGACCGTCGTGCAGCACGCGTCGGCCCCGTCCGCGCATCTGGTACACGGCCGGGCCCCCGCCGCCGAACAGGACGACCCCGCCGAGGACCGCCGCGCCGTGCCGGTCGAGGGCCTCGCCGAGCGCCTCGACGGCGGCGAGCCCGGCGACGTGCTCTACGCCGAGATCGGCCTGCCCCGCGCGCTGCTGTCCGACGGGCTCGCGCTCATCGAGGCGACCGGCGTGGACTGGTCCGACCCGGCGCCCGCGGTGGCCGGGATCGGCTCGATGACCCGCGCCGACACGGTGCTGTTCGTGACCGAGGCGGCCCGCGAGCTCACCGCCACCGAGCTGGGGCTGCTGGTGCGGCTCGGGCGGACGTACCCGGGCATGGCCGTCGCGCTCACCAAGACCGACCTCGCGCCCGACTGGCGCCGCGTGCTGGACCGCAACCGCCGCCTGCTCGAGGAGGCGGGCGTGCCGGTCCTGCTCGTCGGGCTCTCCGCGACCCTGCGGCTGCACGCGGCCCGCACCGGCGACCGGGCCCTCAACGCGGAGTCCGGGTTCGCGCACCTGGTGGCCCACCTGCGCCGGACCGCGGCCGGCAAGAGCGAGCGCCTCGCGCCGGCGGCCGCCGGCCTCGTCAGCCGCTCGGCGCTGGAGGACCTCGCCGCGGCCCTGCGCGAGGAGCAGTCCGCGCGCACCGGCAACGGCTCCGCCGACGCGATGTCGCGGCTGCACGAGGCCCAGCGCGGCCTCGAGGAGCTGCGCCGGTGCACCGCCCGCTGGCAGTACGCCCTCGCCGACGAGGTCGCCGACCTGGTCTCCGACGTCGAGTACGACCTGCGCGAGCGGACCCGCACGGTGCTGCGCCGCGCCGAGGAGAGCCTGGGCGAGGCCGACCCGGCCCGGACCTGGCGCTCATTCACCGAGTGGCTGGACGGCTCGCTGCGCGACGCCGCCGAGGCGAGCTTCGCCCAGCTCGCCGACCGCCTCGACGGCCTGGCCGAGCGCATCGCCGAGGAGCTGCCGCCCGGCACGGCCGCCTACCTTCCCCGGTGGACGTCGGCGCGGCTGCGCGACGCCCCCGAGCGCATCGAGGGGCTCGACCGGCCGGCGCTGGAGAAGCTGTCGCTGAGCCAGAAGGTGTTCACCGGCCTGCGCGGCTCCTACGGCGGCGTGCTCATGTTCGGCCTCGCCACGGGCCTGGCCGGCCTGCCGCTGATCAACCCGGTCTCGCTCGGCGCGGGCGCGCTGTTCGCCGGCAAGAGCATCCGCGACGAGGGCCGCACGGCCCGCTCGCGCCGCCAGGCCACCGCGAAGCTCGCCGTGCAGCGCCACGTCGACGACGTCTTCGCCCGGCTCAACAAGGACGCCAAGGACGCGATCCGGCAGGCGCAGCGGGCGCTGCGCGGGCACTTCACCGAGCTGAGCGAGCAGCTGCAGCAGGAGATCGTCGAGTCGGCCCGCCACGCACGGCAGGCCGTCGACGACGACGCCGCGGTGCGCGAGCACCGGGCCCGCCACATCCAGCGCGAACTGGCGCAGCTCGCCGGCCTCTACCGCCAGGCGACCGCGCTGAGCGCCGTGCGGCCCGCCCTGGTCCCCGCGCAGCCGGCGCCGTCGGCATGAGGCCCGGCGCGGACCTGCTCGAGTCGGTTCGGGCGCTCATGGGCGAGGCGCTCTACGCGTACCGCGACAGCCCCCGCGCCGCGAACTGGCTGCGCGAGCACCTCGAGCGCGTCGACGGCCCGCTGCGCCTGGCGGTCACCGGCCCCGAGGGCGCCGGCAAGTCGACGCTCGTCAACGTCCTTGTCGGCGAGGACGTCGCGCCCGTGCGCGCCGGTCTTTCCGGCCTCGGCGGGCGCCCGCTCGTCTGGTACCAGGACGGGCCCGCACCCCGCGTCACGGTCTACCCGACGCAGGGCCCCGCGCACGAGCTCACCGCCGCACGCTCCGGCGACGGCCTGCGCCTGGACCCGGGCGGCCCGCCGCCGCCGGACGCCGCCGAGGTCGTCGTCGAGCTCCCGGTCCGCGCGCTGCGCCACGCCCAGCTCGCCGACACCCCGCCCGTCCGCCTGGGCCGCTCGGCCCCGGACGACGTCGCGCTGGCCCGCCGGGTGCTGCGCGACGCCGACGCGGTGCTGTACCTCACCCGCCACGTCGACGACGCCGCCCAGCGCTTCCTGCGCCTGTCCCGCCAGGGCGCGGTGGCCGCGGCCGCACCGGTCGCCGTGCTCACCGTGCTGTCCCGCGCCGACGAGGTGACCGGCGGCGGCATCGGCGCGCTCGTCGAGGCCAAGCAGATCGCCCGCCGGCACCGCCGCGACCCCGCGACCGGCCCGCTGTCGCACCACGTCGTCGCCGTCTCGCCCCGGCTGGCCCGCGCCGCCGCAACGCTCACCGCGCCGGAGCACGCGGCGCTGGCGGCCATCGCCGCGCTGCCGAGGGCGGACCTCGAGCCGCACCTGCTCTCCGCCGACCGCTTCATCGCGCCCGAGTTCCCGGCCCCGGTCGACCCGGCCGCCCGCCGCGCGCTGCTGGACCGCCTGGGCGTGCCCGGCGTCCGGCTGTGCGTGACCCTGGTGCGCACCGGCGAGGCCACCCGCGAGCGGCTCAGCGCGTCGCTGTCCCGCCGCGGCGGCCTGACCGACCTGCGCGAGTCGGTCCGCGAGCTGTTCCTGGACCGCCGCGGCGCGCTCAAGGCCCGCTCGGCGCTCGTCGCGCTGGAGTTCATGCTGCGCGCCGAGCCGCTGCCGGGCGCCGAGTACCTCCTCGCCGAGCTGGAGCGGATCGTCGCCGGCGCGCACGAGTTCCGGGAGCTGCGCCTGCTCGCCGCCCTGCGCGCCGGCCGGGTCAGCCTGCCCGCGCCGCTGTCGGCCGAGGCCCGCCGCCTCGCCGGCGCCGACGGCACCACACCCGCCGCCCGCCTGGCGGTGCCCGACGACCAGCCGGCGGAGGACCTGTGGCCGGCCGCGCAGGAGGCGCTGCGCCGGTGGCGCCCGGCCGCCGAGGACGTCGCCCTGACCGAGGCGCAGCGCCGCGCCGCCGCCGTGGTGGTCCGCAGCTGCGAGGGCCTGCTCGACGCGGCGTCGCGCCCGAACGGATGGTGACGCGGCGAGCGGGCCGGGGTTGGATGGTGGCGTGACCGACACCTGGTCTGCGTTCCTGGCCGGCACGTTCACCGAGCGGCTGCGGATGGTCGGGGACGACCGCCACGCGGCCGAGCTGCGCGAGCGGCTCGGGCCCGACGCCTTCGCCCAGTACCAGGGGTTCGCGGCGGGCCTGGACGAGGGCCATCTCGGCGACGTGGCCACCAACCTGGTGTTCGTGCCCGGCGTGATGGGCAGCCTGCTGTCCAGCGACGGCTACGGCGGCGTGTGGTGGCTCGACATCCGCTCCCGCAACCACATCAACGACCTGCGCCTGGCGCCCGGCGGCCGCGGCGACGCCGACCCGCGCGCCCGCATCAAGCCCTTCGCGGTGGACCTGAGCTACGAGGGCTTCTTCGCCGGCGTCCACGCCACGACGACGCTGCGGCACGAGGCGTTCGCCTACGACTGGCGCAAGTCCCTCGCCGAGAGCACCGGGCGCTTCGCCGAGCGGGTCACGCGGATCAGCGACGACCTCGGCGGCCGCCCGGTGCACGTGGTCGCGCACAGCATGGGCGGCCTGATGGTCCGCACCGCGCTCGCCGCACACCCGCAGCTCTGGTCGCGCATCGACCGGATCGTCTTCGTCGGCACGCCGCACTACGGCGCGCCCGTGATCGCCGGGTACCTCAAGAACCACCTGTGGGGCTGGGACGCCCTCGCGCTGCTCGGCCGCTACCTGGACCGCGACACGTTCCGCTCGCTGTGGGGCGTGCTCGGCCTGCTGCCCGCACCCGCCGGCGTGTACCCGGGCACGCGCGACGCCGCGGACCACCCGTGCGCGAACTTCGACCTCTACGACGCGAGCGCCTGGCACCTCGGGCTCGACCTCGAGGCGGAACACCGGCTGCAGGGGGCGCTGGACGCCGCGCGGGCGCAGCACGAGGAGCTGTACCGGGCCCACCTGGACCTGGACCAGGAGCGCCGCGACCGGATGGCGGTCATCGCCGGTGTGGGCTACCGGACGTTGTTCCGCACGGCGTACAAGCCCGCCTTCGGGTTCGGCTGGGAGCACATGGACCGGGTGACGAGCCGCCGGCCCGGCGACCCGCATCGCGACGGCGACGGCCGGGTGCCGCTCGCGTCGGCGCGCCTGGAGTACGTCGCCGAGACCCGCTACGTCCGCGGCGAGCACGGGCGCCTGCCGAGCATCCCCGCCGTGTACGACGACGCCTTCCGGTTCCTGGCCGGCAAGCCGATGCAACTGCCGCGGACACCGCAGGAGGCTCTCGCCGGTCACCTGGGCGGCGACGGTACCGCGGATGCGGCCGACGGTGACGACCCCGGCTACCTGGACCTCTCCGCGCCCGACCTCGACGCGCTGGACGAGGCCCTGGAAAACGGCCGGTTCCCGAGCTTCCGGCAGGTCCGGCTGCTGTAGTCACCGCAACGCCGTCATCCGTTGGTGCCATAGGCCGCGAACGATGACTGACGTAGGTTACCGATATGCGTCAGGGCAGGCCGGGCGGGCCGGTGCAAACGCTGTCGATGATCGCGCTGCTGCTGGCCGTGCTGATGTTCACGAGCGGCTGCTTCGTCACGCCGTCGTTCATCGTGTTCTCGCCGCTCATCGCCATCGGCGCCGCGCTGTTCTACCTTGCGGTGGGCGTCATCCGGCTGTCCAAGTTCGCGTACAACATGACGTGGTCCGACCTGGGCCGGATGCTGCGGCGGGCGGCGGTCGCCGTGGGCGGCGTGCCCGCGCTCGCCGTGCGGATGTCGCGGCGCGTGGCGGAGGCCGGGTTCTCGGGCGTGTTGCGCGCGGTGGGGCTCTTCCTGCTCGCCGTCGTCGGGATCGCCGTCGGGGTGCCGCTGATCTACGCGATCGCGGTGGTCCTGCTGGTGCTGGTCGAGATCCCGATCTGGATCGCGTTGCTCATCGCGCTCATCGTCTCGAAGGGCAGCCCCGCCGTCACCCGCGTGATCTCGGCGATGGTGCCTTCCCTCGCGCGACGGATCCTGCGCACCGACGACGAGCACAAACGGCACGACGCCATCGACGTGCAGTTCATCAACTTCTGGATTCCCGAGCTGCAGGGCCGGCCGGACGAGCCGCTCGTGGTCGACCAGCAGTACCTCGGCATGCTCCAGGTCGGCGCCCTGCGCCCCGACAACGTCGCGACCGGCGACACCGCCATCCCGCGCGACGACATCCCCGCCGGAGGGCTCGCGACCGAGTGGATTCTCTGGTCGACCACGATGCGGCTCACGCGCGGCGACGACCCGTCCGTCGAGTTCGACGTCGCCGAGGCGGGCGCGGACACCCAGTGGATGGCCCGCTTCTGCCTGCACATCCCGCACAAGGGCGAGTCCGAGGACCGCAACCTGGTGCTCACGCCCCTGGTCGAGGGCGAGGCCCGCATCGACGGCCTGGTCCGCGTCGCCGGCGACGCCTACCGGGAGTTCACGGTGCGGCTGCGCGTCGCCGGATCGTCCACTGAGGACGACGTGGAGGACGAGGACGCCGAGGAGGAAGCGACCGTGGTCGCCACCGAGCTGCTCGTCGTGCCCGCGCGCGACCTCGCGCCGAAGCCGGGCCACGAGTGGCAGCGGTCCTCCAACAAGCTGCAGATCCTGTTCCTGGGCTCGATGGCCCAGCTGCAGAGCGAGGAGCTCGGCCCCGACGAGGCGGAGAGCTGGCGCCCCGACATCGCCGGCATCGAGTCGATCATCGCCCGCGCCCGCGACGCCGCGGATGCCTTCCGCAGCCGGTACCACCAGGAGCTGGACGACATCACCGTCGAGGCGCTCGCGCAGCGGCTCGAGGGGTTCCGTCCCACGGAGCACTGGGACCGGGCCGGATCGACTCCCGCGGACGGCGCCGAGCAGCGGTGGGAGGGGATGGCCCGCAGCCAGGAGCTCGCCCGCCTCGCCTACGAGGGGTACGCGCTCTACCGGGCGATCTTCCCCGACGACAGCCGGCTCGCGGAGGTGATCGGGCTGCTCGAGCCCGGCGACCGGCTCGACCTTACGTGGCAGAAGAACGGCGGCTCGTGGGTGTCGCACGTGCCCTGGACCCTGCTGTACGGCGCGGAGCCGCCGCGGCCGGGCGAGCCGGTCGACGCCACCGAGTTCTTCGGCCTGCGGTACCGGATCGCCTATCGGGCGTACAGCATGGGCGTGCGCTCCCGCGGCATCGTCAACGGGGCGACGAAGGCGCACCTGATGTACTGGGGCGGCCGCGAAGGCGACGAGACCTGGGCGGCGTCGCGCGAGCACGCGGCGGCGCTCGCCCGCTGGCACCCGCTCGTGCTGCCGACCGAGACCCCGGGCAAGGCCGAGCTGCAGCGGTTCCTGTACGACCCCACGCCCAACCCGGTCGGCCTGCTGTACTTCTACTGCCAGTGCAACACCGGCGACGGCTCCGACCCGGTGCTGCGCTTCGGCAGCACCAACGACCCGGACGACACGCTCGGCCTGATGGACCTCGGCACCCGCCAGCTGCCCGACCAGCCCCTGGTCTTCGCCAACGCCTGCGACACCGTGTCCGGCGAGCCGTACACCCCGAACCGCCTCGAACGCCTCTTCTTCGACCGCAAGTGCCGCGCCTTCATCGGCACGGAATGCAAGGTGCCGATCCGCTTCGCGGCACGCTTCGCCGACGTCTTCTTCACGTTCCTGTACGACCCCGCGTACGCCCCCATCCCCGCCGGCGAGGCGCTGGTCCAGGCCCGCCGCTACTTCTGGACGGAGTACCGCAACATCGGCGGCCTCTTCTACAGCTACGTGAACGACTACCACGTGTCCTACGAGGCTGCGCGCCGCCGATGAGCGCCCTGCGCACCAAGCAGATCGCCGGCATCCGCTACTTCGACTCCTTCCCCGGCGCCGCCGTCGGCGAGACCCCGATCGTGCTCATCCACAGCCCCGGCAGCTCGCTCGACTTCTGGACCGCCGTCGCCCCGGCGCTGCGCCGCCAGCGCCGCACGGTCGCGCTGGACCTGCCCGGCTTCGGCGGCACCCCGCGCCCGCCGGGCCGCCTGGACCTCGCGTCGCTGAGCGCTGGCGTCGGCACGTTGCTCGACGCCATCGGCGTCCGCAACGCCGTCGTCGCCGGCTTCTCGCTCGGCGGCGCCGTGGCCCTGCGGACGGCCGCCGACCGCCCGGACCTGGTCCGCGGCGTCGCCCTGGTGTCCGGCTGCCTGTTCTCGGCGCGGCGCATGGCGGAGCGCCCCTTCGGCGCCCTGACGAACCCTCGGCAGGCGTTCGCGCTGGGCCTGCAGTTCCTGGAGAGCCTCATCCCGATCGCCGAGGCCACGAAGCACGCCCTGCTGCGCAGCAAGGCGGTCCGCGTCCTGCTCTTCTCGCCCTTCGTGGCCCGCCCGGCCGCCCTGAACCCGGACCGGGTCCGCGACGCCGTCTCACACGTCAACGCCGTGTACACCGCCCGCCTGGTCCGGTTGATGCTGAGCTCGCGCCGGACACGGTTCGAGGACCTCATGCGAGAGGTACAGCAGCCGGCCGCCCTGATCTGGGGCGCCGACGACCCGATGATGACCGCCACCGACGCGCAGCGCGCCGAGGAGCTGCTGAACGTCGTGCTGCGCACGGAGCTCCCGGACTGCGGCCACTGGCCGATGCTGGAGCAGCCGGACCGCGTCGTCGGCTTCCTGATCCGCTACGCCCGGCACCTGGAACAGTCAGGGAGTCGAGAGCGCCTCGGTGGGTGAGAGCCGGGCGGCCCGGACCGCGGGGTAGGGACCGGCCGTCGGCGGCTCCCGGCATCTTGCTGGTGGAGGCACAACCGATCGGTGAGACGGCGCTGAGCGGCGTCTGCGAGGCGGTCATCGTCACCTGACCGCGCCGGGCAGGGCGTCGAGTGCGGCGCGCAGCTGGGCGCGGCCGCTGATGCCGAGCTTCGGGTAGATGCGGTACAGGTGCGAGCTCACCGTCCGGTGCGACAGGAACAGCCGCTGGCCGATCTCGCGGTTGCTCAGCCCCGCCGCGGCCAGCATCGCCGTCTGCAGCTCCTGCGCGGTCAGCCGCTCGCCCGAGCGCACGGGAAGGCCGGCGCTCTCCTCGCCCGCCGCGCGCAGCTCGTCGCGGGCCAGGCGGCCCCAGGCGTGCGCGCCGAGGGCGTCGAAGGCGTCGCGGGCGGTGCGCAGGGGGACGCGCGACTCGAGGATGCGCCGGCGGCGGCGCAGCCACGCGCCGTACGCCAGGTGCAGCCGCGCGCGGTGCACCGGCCAGCCGGCGAGGTCCATGGCGAATGCGTCCTCGAACGCCGGGCCGGCGTCCTCGTCGGCGGCGAGGACCGCGGCGGCGTAGGCGAGGCAGCGGTGCAGCATCGGCGACGGGAACCGTTGCGCGCGCTCGCGGGCCCGGGCGAGGACCTCGGCGGCCTCGGGCCGGCGGCCGGCGCGGGCGGCGGCGTCGGCGAGGTCCGGCAGCGCCCAGCCGGACAGGTCGAGGTGGTGCGCCGGGTCGGCCGGGTCGAAGACGCGCAGCAGGATGTCGAGGGCCTCGTCGTGGCGGCCGGCCGCGTTCGCCGCGACGCCGCGGGCGTGCTGTGCGGCCTCGGCGGCGAAGCGCACGCCGGCGACGAGCGGGCTGGCGAGTACCGCATCCGCCAGCCGCATCGCCGCGTCACTGTTGCCGCTCATGGCCTCGTGCAGCGCCCGCCCGGCGCGCGCGGCAACGGCCCAGAAGTGCTCCCCGGTCTCCTCGGCGAGGGCCTCGGCCTCCTCGGCGCCGGCCCGCACCGCCGGCCACGAGCCGAGCCACAGCCGGATGAAGCCGGCGGCGGACAGGGTGCGCGCCAGCGGCGCGGCCCGGCCCTGCGCTCGGTAGCCGGCGGCGACGGTGGCCAGGTACGACGACGCGGTGACGAAGTCGCCGAGGACCAGCGCCGCCTCGCCGAGGTGCCGCATGCCGTCGACGTCGCTGCGGTCGGGCACCAGCGCGGGCAGCTGGCGCAGGATGCCTGGGCCGAGCGCGTCCGGCTGCGCGTATGCCGCGACCGCCAGGGCCCGCGGGTCGTCGCCGGCGAGGCCGAGCTTGCCCAGCACCCGGGTCACCTGCGCGCCGACCTCGGGCGGCAGGCCGGCCCACCAGCAGCGCGACGCGGCCCGCGAGCACAGCGCCGCGGCAAGGTCGGTGGCGCCGGCGGCGTGCGCGTCGAGGGCGAGGTCGCACAGCGCCTCGATCCGGCCCGTGTCGCGCACGTCGCCGGGGTCGACGACGTCGCGGACGAGGGCGAGCCGGGCGCGGTCGGCGGCGTCGCCGTGCGCCGGGTCGGTCTTCGCGATCAGCCGGGCGGCGACCCGCCGGTCGTGCAGCTGCGCGGCCAGGTCGGCGGCGCGCAGCAGCAGCGACGAGCGGCGGGCCGGGTCGCCGGTGAGGTCCGCGGCCCGGTCGAGGCCGGTGACGGCCGCACCGAGCGCGCCGCGCTCGACCGCCCGGGCGGCCGCCGCCTCCAGCTCCCCGCTGACGGCCTCGTCGGGCCGAGCGCGGCGGCGCTGCGGTGCCACGCCCAGCGGTCCTGCTCGCCGGCCATGGCCTCGGCGAGCAAGGCGTGGATGGTGAGCCGGGCCATGTCGCCGACCGAGCGGTACACCGCCGAGCGCACCAGCGGGTGGCGGAACCGCAGCCGCTGCGCGTGGACCTGCATCAGCCCGGCGTCGATGGCCGGCTGGATCGCGGCCGCGGTCACCTCGTCGCCGGTCAGCGCGCCGGCGACCGACAGCAGCGTCGGCAGCGGGCATGCGGCGTCGGCGGAGTACACGGCCATCACCGCCCGCGTCGCGGCCGGCAGCTGCGCGAACCGGTCGCCGAACGCGGTCTCGAGGCGCTCGTTGAGTGGCAGCAGCTCCGGCAGGTCCGCGTCGGCGCCGGCGGCGATGAGCCGGGGCAGCTCGACGAGCGCGAGCGGGTTGCCGCCCGCCTCGGCGAGGATCCGCTCCCGCAGACCGGGCGCCAGGCCGGGCGCGTGGTCGCGCAGCACGCGGCGCGCCGCGTCGTCGTCGAGCTCGTCGAGGTACAGCCGGCTCAGACCGGTCCGCGCGAGGACCCCGGTGTGCTGGGCGCGGACCGCCAGCAGCGCCGCGATCGGCTCGACCCGCAGCCGCCGGGCCACGAAGACGAGCACGTCGAGGGTCTCCGGGTCCAGCCAGTGCGCGTCCTCGGCGAGGATCAGCAGCGGCGCGCGGGCGGCGCGCTCGCCGAGCAGCTCCAGCACCGCGAGCCCGACGCAGAAAAGGTCCGGCCGCGCGTCCTGGTCGCCGAGGCCGAACGCGCCGCGCAGCGTGCGCCGCAGCGGCGGCGTCAGCGCATCGAGGTCGCCCAGCAGCGGGGCGAGGAGCTGGTGCAGCCCGGCGAACGGCAGCGCCGCCTCGGCCTGCGCGCCGTTGGTCTGCAGGACCGCCATGCCGGCCTCGGCGGCGGCGTGCCGGGCCGCGGCGAGCAGCATCGTCTTGCCGATCCCCGCGTGGCCGCGCACCACCAGCGCGCCGCCGCGGGACGCGCGCGCATCGCTCAGCAGGTCGGCCACCGCGGCGAGCTCGCGATCGCGGCCGTGCATCACCGGCATCAGCACCACACGAGGACGGTCGCACCGCCGGGGCGGCCGCAGTGTGTTGCAGGCGCACGGTTCTGCCGCCTGCGTGCACGGCCGCGCTCAGGCACGCAGCTGCCGGGGCGTGACGCCGTAGGCGGCGCGGAACTTGCTGGTGAAGAAGCTCGGGTTGGTGAAGCCCCAGGCCCGCGCGACGGCGGCGATGGACGTGTAGCGCCGCCGCGAGGAGACGAGGTCGGCGCGGGCGCCCTGCAGCCGCTGCTCGATGATCGACTGTTCCAGGCTCTGCCCCATCGCCTCGTACAGCTTGTAGAGCGCCCGCACGGAGACGGCGTTGGCCGCGGCGATCCGCGCCGGCGTGAGGTCCGGGTCGCGCAGGTTGTCGCGCACGTACGCCTGGACCCGCGCCTGCAGCGAGGAGTGCATGGCATCGCGCAGCCGGGCACCGTCGCCCGCGGCGGACACGACGAGCGCCCGCATCAGCTCTGCCGACGCCGCGCCGACCTCCTGCGCCGCGCCGCTCGCCGCGATCGTCTCCGCCTGCGCCGTCACCCGCGCCACATGGTCGCGGACGAGGTCGTAGAGCGGGCTGCCGCGCAGCTCCCGCGCCGCGGCGTGGATCATGTCCCGCGGCAGCCCGAGGTGGTCGACGTCGACGTGCACGGCGTAGGAGGCGCCGGTGCCCTTCCAGCCGTACACGTACGGCACCGACAGGTCCACCAGGATGAGGTCGCGCGGCCCGAACAGCCGCTCCTCCCGCGCCCACGCCATGTGGTTGTCGGTGCGCATCGGCAGCGCCAGCACGACCGACGTCTCCGTCGAGCCCCGCGCGATCCGCGGCGTGCGGTTCAGCGTCGTGCCGGTCGCGTCGATGTTGAACACCTTCGCCGCACCGAGGTCCGTCACGCTCATCGTCGCCCGGATCGCGCCCGGGTCCTCGAACTCGGCCACGCTCGAGGAGCAGTTGAAGCTGACGGTGGCCTGGAAGGCCTCGGCCCGCTCGCCCGCGGGCAGGTCATGCGTATCGAGCACCAGCATGTCGGCAATGTAAGGGCCGCGGCCGCGCCGCTGTGGGTCTGTGCGTGCACGTCCGGGTCCCGCTGTGCACGCTTTGCGATCTATCCTGGGTTCGGGCCCGGCAGCCGGACGGAGGCGCGACAACCATGGCCGTGCTCCTCGACACCACCGCACTGCCCTGGCACCAGCGCGCCGACGCCGTCTGCGCCACCCTGGCCACGGCCCTGACCCCGGCCAGCGTCGCGGCGACGGCCGGCACCCGCTCCCGCATCAGCCGCTGGGACCTGGGCCCGGGCGCCGACCTGCTGCACCACGTCTCGGGCGGGCACCGCCTGACCCGCACGGGCAAGCATCTGCGCTCCGACAACCCCGAGCGCATCTCCCTGGGCCTGCCGCGCACCGGTTCCGTGCGCCTCAAGCACCGCGACCTGCCCTACGGCGACCGGATCGGCGAACTGCAGCTCGTCGACCTGACCTCGCCCTACGACTTCCTGGTCGCCGGCCCGTCGGACCTGCAGGCCGTCGTCGTCGACTACGCGCAGCTCGGCCTCAGCGTCGACGCGGTCCGCTCGGCCATTCCGCGCCTGCCGGGCAGCCCGCTGTACCGGATGACGCTGCGCCACCTCCGCGGACTGCCCGAGGTCATCGACGCGCTGCCGCCGGGCCCCGCACTGTCCATGCTCGGCTCGTCGACGACGGACCTGATCCGCGCCCTGATCGCCTCCAGCGTCGCCCGGCAGGGCGAGTGGACGGTCGAGGCGGTCAACGGCACCCTCTTCCTGCGCCTGACCGCCTTCATCCGCGAGCACCAGCGCGACCCGGACCTCAGCGCCGCCCGGCTGGCGTCGGCGCACGCGGTCTCGGTGCGCGCGGTGTACGCCGCCTTCGCCCAGCAGGGCGAGCAGCTCGCGGAGTGGGTCATGCGCGGCCGCCTGGAGGGCGCGCGCAAGGACCTCGCCCGCATGCCGGCCAGCGCCGGCTCGGTCGCCAAGGCCGCACACGCCTGGGGCTTCAAGGACGCCCGGCACTTCGCCCGCCGCTTCCGCGCCGCCTACGAGCTCAGCCCCAGCGAGTGGCAGCGCCTGACCGCCACCCGCCAGGGCTGACGGTCCTCACTTCGCGGGCGGGTTCTCGTCGGTCCAGCCGGCGCTCACCACGAGGGTGTAGCCGAGCATCTTCCCCTCGTGCCACGACTCCTCGGCCAGGGCCCGCCCGGTCTGCGGGTCGATGATGAGCCGGGTTTCGGACCAGCCCGCGTCCCCCTGCCGCCGGTACACGACCGCGGTCCCCGTGCGCCCCGACCGGTCCGTGGCCGGCCCCGCAACGGCGACGCCGTCGATCCCGGCCAGGACGCGGAACGCGGCGGCGCGCACCGCGGGCGGCGCGGGCAGGTCCAGCACCAGCTGCTCGGCCGCATCGAACAGCGACTTCTCCCCGTAGCGGCGCACCAGCTCGCCCCGCAGCGCGCCCGCCTCCGTCGGCAGGCCGGCGAGATCGGCCGCGGTCACCGGCCGGCCCGCGAGCATGAACCCGGCGTTCGCCGGCAACGCCCGCGTGAACTGCCCGCCCGGCGCCTTCTCGATCGTCACGTCGCCGTCGCGCCAGCTGGTAGGCGCGCCCGCCGCGCGCCACGCGGCCTCGTCGACCGGGTCCGCGCCCAGGTAACGCCCGACGCTCACCCCGCCGCCGGCGGCCGCGCGCCAGTCGTCCATGGCCATGCGGATCGTCACGTCGTACGCCGCCAGGTGCCGCGTCTCGCCCGTCTCCGTCTGCGTGCGCCAGTAGCGTCCCGTCGCGGGCGGCTCGGCCAGTGCCCGCTCGGCGGCGAGCAGCAGCAGGTTGCCGATCGGCGCGGCGGATGAGCCCGCGACCGGCGGCGGTGGCACGGGCTGCGTGGGGTTCTCGCCGCCCGTGGTCAGGACCGCCAGCGCCACGCCGGCGGCCGCGACGGCGGCGGTGGCGGCGCCCAGCGCCAGGCCGCGGGGCCGCCGCGCGCGGGGACGGGCCAGGGCTTGCAGCGCCGGCAGGTCGGGCAGCGGCGGCACCCGCGACGGGTCGAGGCGGTGCGGGCGCGCCTCGGCGAGCGTGCGCAACACGTCACGCTTGGTCATCGGCTGTACTCCTTCGAAGCGGTCGGCAGCGGTGCGTGACGGTCGGTTTCCAGGGCGTGACCGAGCCGCTTGCGGGCCCGGTGCAGCCGCACGAAGAACGTTGCGGTGGAGCAGCCGACGACCCGGGCCGCGTCCCGCGCCGACAGGCCGTGCCAGGCCAGCAGCGTGAGCAGCTCGCGGTCGGAGTCGGACAGGGCGGCCAGGGCGGCCAGGGTCGCGGCCCGCTCGGCGACGCCGTCGGCGACGTCGGCGCCGGCCTCGTCGACCCACGCGCGCAGCTCGGCGGCGAGGCTCGCCTGCCGCGCCGCGTCGCGGTACTTCTCGCGCGCCACGTTGCGGGCCACCCCGAGCAGCCACGGCAGCGCCGCGCCGGGCAGGTCCGCGAAGCGCCGCCACGCGACCAGGAAGGTCTCGCTGGCCACGTCCTCGGCGGCGTCGCGACCGGCCCGGGTCACCGCATACGCGTAGACCTGCCCGTAGTGCGCCGCATACAGCGCCGCGAACCGCGCCGCCGGGTCGTCTCGTGCTGTCACTGGCCGCTCCTTGCCGGGGAAAGTACGCCGTCACCAGGTAATGCGCGAAGGTCCGGACTTTTTACATGGCTCGGGTCCGTGCAACTGACGACCGTTGTTCCCACCAGACACCGGTCGGCGCTGGCGCGCCTCCCTGCCACGTCCGTAGTGCCAAGGGCACATCGATGTACCCGTTGCTATATTGTGTGACGCACACTATCGTATGACGCATGCTCGACGATGAACTCATCTCGGCCCACCTCCAGGAGCTGCGCCGCGGCACGGTCGTGCTGGCGTGCCTGCTGATCCTCGAGCGGCCCAACTACGGCTACGCGCTGCTCGACCGGCTCGAGCGCGGCGGGTTCGCCGTCGACGCCAACACGCTGTATCCGCTGCTGCGCCGGCTCGAGAAACAGGGGCTGCTCACCAGCGACTGGAACACCGAGGAGTCCCGGCCCCGCAAGTTCTACAAGACCAGCGACGACGGCCTCGCCCTCGCCGAGGCCCTGCGCCGCGACTGGCACCAGCTCGACGGTTCGTTCAAGGCCCTGCACGCCCAGCCCGCAGACCCCGAGTGAAGGACCCGGCCATGACGCTCACCCTGACCGACCGCTACGTCGACGCCACCCTGCGCCGCCTGCCGGGCCGGCAGCGCCCCGACATCGAGCAGGAGCTGCGCACCTCCATCGCCGACGCCATCGAGGACCGCGTCGAGGCCGGCGCCGCACCCGAGGACGCCGAGCGCGCCGTGCTCACCGAGCTCGGCGACCCGGCCCGGCTCGCCGCCGGCTACGCCGACCGGCCGCTGCACCTCGTCGGCCCCGCCGCCTACCTCGACTACACGCGCCTGCTCACCACACTGCTCGCCACCGTCGTGCCGGCCGTGGCCGCGTACGTCGGGCTCATGCGCGCCCTGTCCGGCGACGCCACCGCCGCCGGCATCGCCGCCGCCACCGCGGGCGCGGCGATCACGACCGCGGTGCACGTGGCGTTCTGGACCACGCTCGTCTTCGCCGCGATCGAGCGCCTGCCCGGCCGCCGCGCCCGCGTCGCCCGGCCCTGGAGCCCGGCGGCGCTGCCGGACCGGCCGAGCCGCCGGGCCCGCTACGCCGAGCTCGTCACCGAGACGCTGCTGCTCATCCTGATCTCGACGTTCATCCTGCTCTCGCCCTACGTCAGCCCGCTGTCCGGCGCGCACGGCGACCCGATCCCGCTGTTCGCGCCGTGGCTGTGGGACAGCGGCGTGGTGTACCTCTTCATCGCCCTGGCCGTCGCGAACCTCGCCGTGTCGTTCGCGAAGTACTACCTGCGCTGGAGCGTCGCCCGCGCCCTGACCGGCGCCCTCGTGCAGATCGCCGGCGCCCTCACGCTCGTCTGGCTCGCCGTCAGCGACCGCATCCTCAACCCGGAGTTCGCCACCGCGGCCGGCTGGGGGAGCGACGTCACGCACTGGACCAACGCCGGCCTCGTCATCGCCGGCGCGATCACGCTCGTGCACACGGTCCTCGAGGCCGTGACCCTCTCGCGCCGCCGATAGAAGGGAAGTACGACACCATGAAGGCCATCGTCCAGGACCGCTACGGCCCGCCCGAACTGCTGCGCTACGCCGAGGTCGAGCGCCCGGCCCCGGCCGGGGGCGAGGTCCTCGTGCGGGTCCGCGCCGCCGCCCTCAACCACGGCGACCGCGTCGACCTGCGCGGCAACCCCTCCATCGCCCGCCTCGCCCTGGGCGTGCGCCGGCCGCGGATCCCGATCCTGGGCCGCGCCGTCGCCGGCACCGTCGAGGCCGCCGGCACCGGCGTCACCGCCCTGCGCCCCGGCGACGAGGTGTTCGGCGAGACCGTCAAGCGCGGCTTCGCCGAGTACGTCGCAGTCCCCGCCACCGACCTGGCGGTCAAGCCGGCCGGGCTGACGTTCGAGCAGGCCGCCACGCTGCCGGTCGCCGCCACCACGGCCCTGCAGGCGCTGCGCCTGGCCGGCGCCGACGGCGGCGCGTCCCGGCGGGTCCTCGTCAACGGCGCATCCGGCGGCGTCGGCACGTTCGCCGTCCAGCTCGCCGCCCACTTCGGCCACGAGGTGACGGCGGTGTGCAGCGCGCGCAACGCCGAGCGGGCGACCGCGCTCGGCGCCGCCCGCGTGGTCGACTACGCCCGCGAGGACGTGACCCGCGGGACGGACCGCTTCGACGTCGTCGTCGACCTCGCCGGCGGCCACCCCCTCGCCGCGATGCGTCGCGTGCTCACCGCCGGCGGCGTCTACATCGCCTCGACCGGCAACGGCGGCCCGGTCCTCGGCCCGGTGCCGCGGCTGCTGGCCGTGCTCACGAGCGCACCGCTGCGCGGCGGCCGCCTGCGCGTGCTGACCAATCGGCGCAGCGCCGAGGACCTCGCGACCCTGGCCGCGCTGGTCGAGGCGGGCCGGCTCACGCCCTACGTGGAGCGGACCCGCCCGCTGAGCGAGACCGCGGACGCGCTGCGCGTCCTCGAAACCGAGCACGCCCGCGGCAAGACGGTCCTCATCGTCGCCTGATCCGTCAGTACGGCTGCCCGCACACCTTCCAGGCGTTGCCCTCCTTGACCATCGGGAACGCGTGCTCGGCGGCGAAGCCGCTGTCCAGCGTCAGGCGCATCGACACCGTCGCGCTCGCACCGCCGGGACGGCCCACCACGCTGACGCCGGCCACCGAATGGCTGCGAATCTTCGGCTGCTGCCGCACTCGGTCGGCGAAGGCCGTCGCCGTGTACTGCTCGCGTGTGTCGCCGCACAGCAGCCCGTAGGCCCCGTCGACGTCGTCCTGCTCGAGGCGGGTCACGAAGGTGACGGCGGCATCCTGGGCGGGCCCGATGGAGTCGCCGATGTTACGGAAGAGGAAGAAGCCGCCCACTACGACGGCGCCACAGCACAGCACGAGCACCGAGCCGACGACGATCAACACCGTGCGCAGGGTGTTGCTCTTCGGGGGCTGCGGGACCTGATACCCGTATGCCACACCCTCACGATAGGACCGCCGCGCACGCCCAGCAGTCCCGTGACATCGACGTCCGTGATCGTTTCCATGGGCTTCCACGCCCGGGCCCGGCGCGACCTGCACAAAGCGGCCGCCGGCGCCCGGCGGCGTTGACACCCGTCCCGGCCCTGCCCGACGCCGGTTCCCTGCCCACCAACGCCAAGCTGCCCGATCCGTTCCAGCGGATCGACGGCTCCCGCATCACCGCGAAGTCCGACTGGCGCTGCCGGCGCGAGGAGGTCAAGAAGCTGGCGGAGAAGTTCGTGTACGGCGAGAAGCCCGGCAAGCCCCAGACCGTCACCGGCACCGTCTCCCGCACCGGCATCACGGTCAACGTGTCGCACAACGGCCGCAGCTCCAGCTTCACGGCGAGCGTCGACCTGCCCAGCGGCACCGGCCCGTTCCCCGCCGTGGTCGTCCTCGGCGGCTTCGGCGCCGACACGGCGAGCATCAAGGCCGCGGGCGTCGCGGTCATCAGCTACGACCCCTACGCCGTGGGCAAGGAGGGCACGCCCCGCAACAACAAGCAGGGCGCCTTCTACAGCATCTACGGCAACACCAGCAGCACCGGCCTGCTGGCCGCCTGGGCGTGGGGCGTGAGCCGCATCATCGACGTCGTCGCGCAGTCCGGCGGCGGCATCCTGCGCGCCGACGCGATGGGCGTCACCGGCTGCTCCCGCTTCGGCAAGGGCGCGTTCGTGGTCGGCGCGTTCGACCAGCGCATCGCGCTCACCATGCCGATCGAGTCCGGCAGCGCCGGCGTGCCCATCTTCCGCGGCATCCCCGGCGAGGGCGCGCAGAGCCTCAGCAGCGCCTACGGCGAGCAGCCGTGGCTCGGCGACGCGTTCAGCTCGTTCACGTCCAGCCCGGCCCGCCTGCCGGTCGACACGCACGAGATGGTCGCCATGGTGGCGCCGCGCGGGCTGTTCATCATGGACAACCCGCACATCGCCAACCTGGGCCCGCGTTCGGCCAGCGTCGCGGCGCTGGGCGGCGCCGAGGTGTACAAGGCGCTGGGCGCCGGCGAGAACATCACGTACTGGTCGGACATCCAGGACGGCACGCACTGCGCCAACCGGCCCGAGTGGCGCACCCCGCTGCAGCAGAACATCCGCAAGTTCCTGCTCGGCACCGGCAACGACCCGGGCAGCTTCCACGTCTCGAGCAACGCCAGCGGCAACCTCGCCGACTGGCGGGACTGGACCACTCCCATGCTGGGCGGCGGAACCTCAACTCCGCCCTCGTCCCAGCCGCCTTCCTCCCAGCCGCCCTCGTCCCAGCCCCCGTCGTCCCCGCCGCCGTCGAGCTCGGCGCCGCCTGTGCCGGGCGGTTGCTCGGCGACGGTCTCGCTCAACCAGTGGACGGGCGGCTTCGTGGCCACGTTCCGGGTCACCGCGGGCTCGGCGCCGATCAGCGGCTGGACCGTCTCGGCGACGCTGCCGGCCGGCGCCGTCATCACCAACGCCTGGAACGCCAACCGCAGCGGCAACTCCGGCGCGGTGCAGTTCACCAACGTCGCCTACAACGGCACCGTCCCCGCGGGCCAGTACACCGAGTTCGGCTTCCAGGGCACCGGAACCGGCACCGGCATGACACCCACCTGCTCGTCCCGCTGAACCGCGACCGGCCGGCCGTCCTTCTACAGGCGGCCGGCCACCGCCGTGCGCAGCTCCGGCAGGCGGTCGTGCAGCAGGCCCGGGCACTGGGTGTTGTTGAAGTCCTTGTGCCCGTAGATCTCCGTCGGCGGGATCGCGTACTGCTGGCAGGTGAACGCGCAGAAGGCCACCAGGCTGTTCCACAGCGCGGCCGGCGGCTGCTCGGTGAGGTAGGTCCCCTCGTTCTCGATCCCGATCGCCTGGTCGTTCTGGCCGACGCAGTGCGCCCCCTGCACCATGGTCTGCCCGTGCAGCAGCGCATAGAGGCTGCCGTTGCGGCCCTCGGTCAGCCAGCCGCCGCGGCTGTTGGTGAAGTGCTGGCCGCTGTCGACCCAGCCGTTGCCGTCCATGTGCAGGTCCTGGATGTCGCGCGAGTTCTGGAACGCGTGCGCCTGCGAGTAGTCGGTCGAGTTCGCCAGGGCCGTGTGATGCACGATGATCTTGTTTGGCCGGTGCTGGTCGATGGTGAGCGCGCCGGACGGCGGTCGCGCGCCCCAAGCGCCGCAGCTGGCGATCGAGACCTGTTCGACGGACGCCGAGGCGGGGGAGCTCGCGGCGAGCCCGGCGGCCGCGCCGCCGAGCAGGACCGCGCCGCGCAGGACGCCACGGCGGCTGAGACGAGCCATGGAAGCCTCCTGTGGGACCGAGGTTGCTAATTTTCCGGTACGACCAACGCCGGTGAACTTCCTACAGCGGCGCACACTACACCTGCTCAACTCGCGGTGTCCATCGACAGGTCTCGATCAATTGTGATCTCGAAGCTTTCCTTAAACTTCGATGTGCGCCTATTGAAAGTTTCCCACGAGTGTGCGCTAATCGGCGAAGCTCTTTACCAAAGGAGCCCATTCCCGGCGGCAACACCCGCAAAGGAGACGCACCGTGTCCCAACGACGACTCGGCGCACTGGCGGCGCTGTCCGTGGCGGCCACCCTGGTCGCCGCGCTGCTCACCGGCAGCCCCGCATCGGCGGCCACCGTCACCTACGGCCAGGACGTGTCCGGCTACCAGGGCAACGTCAACTGGCAGGCTCAGTGGAACGCCGGCTCGCGGTTCGCGTACATCAAGGCGACCGAGGGCACGTACTACACCAACCCGTACTTCGCCCAGCAGTACAACGGCTCGTACAACATCGGGATGATCCGCGGCTCGTACCACTTCGCGATCCCCAACGGCGGCGGCGGCGCGGCCCAGGCCGACTACTTCATCGCGCACGGCGGCGGCTGGTCCAAGGACGGCAAGACCCTGCCCGGCGCGCTGGACATCGAGTACAACCCCTACGGCGCGACCTGCTACGGCCTGTCCCAGTCGTCGATGGTCAGCTGGATCCGCGCGTTCCTCAACCAGTACCACACCCGCACCGGCCGCTGGGCCACCATCTACACCACGACGGACTGGTGGGTGACCTGCACCGGCAACTACAGCGGCTTCTGGGCCAACTCTCCACTATGGATCGCCCGGTACAGCAGCGCACCCGGCACCCTGCCGGCCGGCGCGCCGACGTGGTCGTTCTGGCAGTACTCCAGCAGCGGCCCCTTCGCCGGCGACTCCAACCAGTGGAACGGCGCCCTCGACCGCCTGAAGGTCCTCGCCTGCAACGGCGCCTGCTGACCTGACGCCCGCGCACCCATTGCGCACCCCCACGGTCCGGAAGGCCTTACGCGTCAAGGCCTTCCGGGCCGCCCCCGCTCCCCGAGACGGTACCGCCGCCGAGCCGGCGGCGCCGTGACCGCCACCACGGTCGTGACGACCAGCACCGCCAGCAGCGCCGCCCACCGATGGTGCACGACGGCCCACGTCGGGCCCGCCGTGCCGGCCGGGACGCGCATCGGCGGGCGCAGCGGCGCGACCACCACCGCGAGCGCGACGGCCAGGGCGGCGGGCGCGGCGACCGGCCCGCCGATGCCCCGGGCGGTGAAGCGGACCGCGACCGCGGCGGCGGCAAGGCTCAGCGCGGCGACGGCGGCGGCCTCGACGCTCAACCCCACCAGCGGCAGGCCCGCCGGCCCAGGCGCCGCGTACACGGCGGTGACCGCGGCCGCCCACCACGCCGCGAACGCGACCAGCGCGGCCGCGGCGCGCACGGCGGCGCCCCGCCAGGCCGGCACCGGCACGGCGACGAGGGTGGGCCGCGCCGGGTCGTCGAACGCGAACGCCAGGCCTGTCGCCGCGCACAACGCCGCGAGGCGCAGCAGGTCGCCGAGGTCGTCGGCCTCGAGACGGGCGCCGAACAGCGCGGGCCCGGCCGCGATGAGCAGCCCGGCCACGGCCGCGCCGACGACCGGCCCGAGCCGCATCGCCCGCAGCGTCGGCGGCACCAGCGTCAGCCCGCGCATACCGGACGTTCCTCGACCGGCGGCAGCGGCGGGACGGGCACCCCGAGCAGGGCGCCGAAGCGCTCGACCGATGTCGCCGGGTCCGCGAGCTCCGCCCAGTTCGCCCGGACCAGCGCCTCGGCCTCGGCGGCCGGGCGGGTCAGCAGCGCCAGGGCGGGCGCCGCCACGCGGTCCGGAACGGCGATCGTGGTCAGCAGGCTGAAGTCGCTGAACACGATCGCGCCGCTCGAGTCCTCGTCCACCCGGCGCAGCCCGGCCGCGGTGCCCGGCGTCGCGTGGCCGACGAGCCAGATCAGCAGTGCGCCCTGTGCGCCGCACGTGAGGCGGGCGCTGCTGTGGGACACCCCGCTCACCACGCGGTAGGCCACCGCGGCGGCGAGCGTCGCCGCGTCCACGTCGGAACCCCAGGCGGTGCCGGCCATGACCGCCTCCGGGAAGCCGGCGTCGGCGTCGGCGCGCCGCCAGCCGTCGACGCGGTCCACCTCCGACTCGGGGTCGGCGGAGAAGCCGGCGCGGCCGGGGCCGTCGGCCCAGACCCGCTGGCGCACGACCAGCGGCGGCCCGGTGACCGCCGGCGCGGCGCGCAGCACGCCGCGCACCACCTCGTCCCAGGCCGCGATCCAGGGCGTGAACTCGTCGAAGGCGCAGTATCGCACGTCGCCGAGCGTCCGGCACGTCGACAGCGGCGCCGGGTCGCGCGTTACGTCGGCCCGCAGGCGCTGCAGCGCGGGGTCGCCGCGGAACTGGGCGGCGCCGGCCGCGGCGGTGAGCGCGACGGCGGCGAGCAGCGGCACGACGACGCGGCGGGCGCCGGAGCGGGCGATCGCGGCGAGCGCCACGACGACGAGGATGCCGCCGAGGTACACCAGGTGCCGCCCCGACGGCCGGTCCACCAGCCCGGCCGGCAGCGCGAACCCGCGGTCGTCGATCATGATCGGCAGCGCCTGGCGCCACCACGCCGGGCCCTCCACGCCGGCGACGAGGCCGGCGAACATCACGACGGCGAAGACGACGAGCGCGACCGGCGCCGCCACCGCGCTGCGCCACAGCCGGGCCAGCAGCACCCCGACGGCGCCGAAGAGCGCGACGACGGCGGGCACGACGGCGGCGTCGGCCAGGTCCGGCACCCCGACGGCGCCGGGCCGCAGGGCGAGCGCCACGAGGCGGGCGGCGACGAGCACGGCGACGACGCCGGCGTACGGCAGCAGGGCGAGCAGGGAGGCCAAGGTGCGCCACGGCGGCAGGAGGACGAGCGTGTCGAAGAGCTCGTCGGCGTTGTGCCGGTGCGCGCGCAGCGCCGCGAGGTGCGCGGTCACCATCGCTCCGCCGCCGAGCGCGAACAGGCCCAGCACCTGCAGGTCGACGGCCGCGTCCGCCAGCACCGGGAACCGGTTGGCGGTGCCGGTGGCCAGGTCGTAGACCCAGGGCGAGACGAACAGCAGCAGCGCGGCGACGGTGAGCGGGTGGCGCAGGAACCGGGCGGCCTCCACCCGGGCGAGGGCGAGTGCGGCCCGCCCGTTCCCGCCGGCCCGGCCGGCGGTGTGCACGGGCGCCGTCAGCAGGTCAGCCACGGTCGCCCCCGGCGGGCGTGTCGACGAGCGTGAGGTACCCGTCCTCGATCGTCGGGTCGAGCAGCTCGGCGCCGGCTGGCGGGTCGCCGATGTGGCGGTACGAGCCGTTCCCGGTGCGCCAGGAGGCCAGGGCGCCCGCCTCGCGGCCGGCGCCGGTCCACACCCGGCCCGCGGCGAGGGCGGCGAGCCCGGCCGGCGGCCCGGCGAAGCGGACCCGGCCGCGGTCGATGACGACGACCTCGCGGCACAGCGACATGACGTCCTCGGTCTGGTGCGTGGACAGCAGCACCACGCGCCGCTCGCCGAGCTCGGCGAACAGCTCCCGGAACCGCATCCGCTGCTGCGGGTCGAGCCCGACGGTCGGCTCGTCGAGGATGAGCAGCCCCGGGTCGCCGACGAGCGCGGCGGCGAGCGCGACCCGCTGGCGCATGCCGCCGGAGAGGGTGCGGATGCGGCTGCGGCGGTGCTCGTCGAGCCCGACGTCGCCCAGCACCCGGCGCACCTCGGCGTGGCGGGCCCGGCGGTCGGTGAGCTCCTTGAGGATCGCCACGTAGTCGACGAACTCGAAGGCGGTGAAGCCGGTGTGGAAGCCAGGGTCCTGCGGCAGGTACCCGAGGCGGCGCCGCACGGCGAGGCGGCCGGGCCCGGTCAGCGGGTCGTGGCCGAGCACCCGCAGCGTTCCGGCGTCGGGCGTCGCGGCGGTGGCGAGGATGCGCAGCAGCGTCGTCTTGCCGGCGCCGTTCGGGCCGAGCAGGCCGGTGACGCCGGCGCCGAACGTGAGCGACACGTCGTCGAGGGCGGTCTTGCGGCCGTACCGCAGCGTCAGGCCGCTGGCTCGGACCGCAAGTCCGGTCGCGGGCTCGGCCGTGTCGATGCTCATCGGGCGCTCCTGTCCGGGTGGGTTTCGTTGCTCGGGGCTCGGGTGTGTTGTCGTGCCGTGCGCGGCAGCGCGCGGGCGGGGTCGAACGCGCGGGCCCGCCAGGCCAGGACGGCGACGGCCGCGGCCGCGGCGGCGGCGCTGGTGGCCTGCCCCGCGGCGGTGAACGGCGCGCCGGCGGCGGCCGCGAGCAGCGCCGCCCAGCCGGCGGCGACGACCGCGGTCGCCGGCACGATGCCGAGCCGGTTGGACAGCACCAGCGCCAGCACGGTCAGGGCGAGCGACGGCAGGAACCAGCCGGCCGCGGCGGGGCCCGGCCCGGGCACGGCGAGGCCGGCCAGGGCGCACAGCGCCGCGTTGACGGCGACGACGGCGACCACCCGCAGGAGCAGCAGCCGCAGCGCGCCGATCGGGGCGACGAGCGCCACCTCGTGCGTCGGGTCGAGGCCCGGCCCGAACGACACCGCGACGCCGAGCAGCGGCACCAGCGGCGCCGCGGCCAGGAACACGACCGGCGCGACGGCGCTCGCCAGGGCCGCGGTGAGCGCGAGCGTCAGCGCGACCGCGGCGAGCCACGACAGGCGCAGCGCCGGCGTGGCGGCCAGCAGCCGGGCGATGTGCCCCGGCGCGCCGGCCCAGGCCAGCAGCCGCTCGACCGGCCCGGGCACGGGCGCGTCGAGGGCGGCGTCGAGCCCGGCCCAGCCGTCGTCGAGCAACGCGGGCTCGGAGGCGACGGCCACGGCGGTGAGCCGGTCGCGGCAGGCGGCGCAGGCGGCGAGGTGGGACTCGACCGACCACAGCAGCGGCGGCGCGCACCGCCCGGCGGCGTACCGGCGCAGGTCGTCGTCGGGCGCGTGCCACGCGCCGGGTGCGGTGCTCATGTCAGCTCCTGCCGAAGTTGCCGGCGGGCCCGCATCGCCCGCGTCTTGACCGTGCCGGGCGGGATGCGCAGCAGCGCCGCGGCCTCGGCGGTGGTGAGCCCGTCCAGGACGGTGGCCTGCACGACGGCGCGCAGCTCGGGGGAGAGGCGCGCGATCGCGCCGGCCAGGTCGCCGTGCTCGACCCCGGCGAGGACCTGCTCCTCGGCCGAGGGTTCCTCCCGCCCGCGGAACCGGGCCAGGAGCCGGGCGAGCCGCTCCCGGGCGCCGTGCCCGCGCGCGGCGTCGACGAGCCGGCGCGAGCCGATGCGCCACAGCCAGCCGGCGACGTCGCCGTCGTCGCGGTACCGCGCGGCGCCGCGCCACACGTCCAGGAACGTGTCCTGCACGATGTCGTCGACGAGGGCCGGGTCGGCGCAGCGGTACCGCAGCCGCATGGCCAGCCAGGCACCGTGGCGCCGGTAGAACGCCTCGAACGCCGCCCGGTCGCCGGCGGCCGCCAGCGCGAGCAGGTCGCGGTCCTCCGAGCTGTCCGTCACACCTCATCATCGGATCGGCCCGCCGATTCGGTTCGCTGTTTTTTGGCTCGCTGCGCTCGCGGTGGGGGAGCTCCGCTCCACCCACACCCCCTCAAGATCTGCGGCGCCGTGCTCGGAGGCGCGAGTGGGTGCCGTGCTCGGAGGCGCGAGTGGGTGCTGTTCCGAGGCGCTGCCGCTGATCCGTCGACGTCTGGTCAGGGCTCGAAGGGCAGGTCCTCGAGGGACGTGCGGCCGACCAGCTCGCGCACGGCGTCGCCGCGCCCGGTGCCGAGGCCGTGCCGTGTCACGTTTCGAACGGCAGGTCCTCGAGGGACGTGCGGCCGACCAGTTCGCGCACGGCGTCGCCGCGCCCGGTGCCGAGGCCGTGCCGTGTCACGTTGAGCGCGCCGGCGGCCGCGCCGGTGCGGATCGCGTCCTCGATGAGCCCGCCGTTGGCGAGCACCGCCGCCACGCCGGCGCTCATCGAGTCCCCGGCGCCGCGGTGGTCGACGACCTCGAGCCGCGGGGGATGCACGGCGGCGACGCGGTTGTGCAGCACCGCGATCGCCGGTTCGCCGGCCCGGCTGACGAGCACCGTCCCGGCCCCTTCGTCGAGCATCGCCCGCCCCGCCCGCACGAGCGCCCCGACGCTGTCGTCGGCGGCCCGGCCGTCGGCGAGCAGCTCCTCATGGCTGACCTTCACGAAAGCGGGCCGCCCTTCGAGGACGGCCTCGAGCGGCCCGCCGGACAGGTCGGCCACCACCGTGCCGCCGTGGGTGCGCAGGTCGACGGCGAGCCGCCGGTACACGTCGGCCTCGATCACGCTCTCGTCGGCCGGCCCGCTGAGCACGCACACGTCGGCCTGCAGCCCTTCGATGAGCGCTGTGTTGTAGAGCTCGTCCACGTCGTGCCGGTTCAGCGTCGGCCCGGCCTGCTGCGCGATCTCGTCGCGTTCGCCGCGGCGGCGGTCGTGCACATACCACCCGCTGTCGGCCGCCAGGCTGACCGCCCGCAGCCGCACCGCCGGGTGGAGCCGGCTGATCTGCCCTTCGAGGACGTCGCCGATCTCCCCGCCGACGCCCGCGCACAGGGTGACCTCACAGCCGAGCGAGGCGATCATTCGCGCCTGCCACACCCCCTGCCCGCCGGCGTGGACGTGCAGCTCCTGCCCGGCCGTGCGCTGCTCGATCGTCACGGTCAACACGGGTGCCGGGGCGAAGACCATCACCTTGCCGCTCATACCGGCTATTTGCCCACTTCCGCCCCTTGACACCCTCGGCCGTGGATCCCCGCCGAGCCCCTGCAACCCGGCCTCTGCAACCCCGCGCCGCGCCCCGCGCACCCCGCGCCGCGCCCCGCGCACCCAGCGTTGCGCCCCGCGCCCCGCGCCCGCGCCGCGCGCC
>NZ_BAABAT010000026.1:0-156477 GCF_039537565.1 Dactylosporangium darangshiense | reverse complement strand
ACCGTCCGCCGCCACTCCCGGCTCGGACACCAATCCCCGATCAACTACGAGAACACCACCCACACAGCATCGACTACGCTCACCCGAGCCGCGTAAACCCCGTGTCCAAGATCAGGGGTCAAGGCCCCTCCGCTCCACCCGAACCCCCTCAAAACCCGCATCGATGCACCCCAATTGCGAACAGTTGCTCTGTGCTCATCACGTGGCGGGTGTACGCGAGACGACCCCAGCCTGCGCATGTCCTCCATCAGCCCGTGCAGTTTTCGAGCGAACGGCTCGCCACGGCGCGAGCCTCGGCGACAAGCGGCGGCACGTCGAGCAGCTTCAATCGGAACGCCCCGCCGGCAGGTGGAACGCCTGGCCGGCAGGCTGAAACGGGTCGGCCCAGGCTCATCGATCGGGTTGCACGCTGGCGGTGCAACCGGCACGCGACGCACGACCAACGACGACGGCGCGGTTGGCACGGACAAGGCCGGGGCGGGCCGGGACGGGGCGGTGCGGGGCAGGGGCGGTGCGGGGCGGGCCGTGCGGCGCGGGCCAGGCCGGTGCGGACGGGCCAGGCCGGTGCGGGGCAGTGCGTGGTAGGCCGGTGCGGGCCGGGGGCCAGGCCGAGCCGGGGCGGTGCGGGCCAGGCCGGTGCAGTGCGGGGCGCGGCGTGGTGGTGCTCGGTGATGGGGCCGGGCAGGCGGCGCCCCCTCGCCGCCGCCTGCCCGGCCGCACCCGCCGGGGCGAAGAACGCTCGTCCCGAGGTCACGCCCGCCAGCGTGTGCCTCGGGCCGGGGGCGTCCGGCCGCCGGCTGGGCCGAGGGCCTCGTGCCGGCCGCGCCCGCCAGCGCTGCCGGGTCCGGTCCTGGGGCCCGTGTATTCGGTTGGGGTGAACCGGCGGAGGACGAGCGGTCGGTTGCTCCGGGTCCTGCGCTGACGAAACCGTCGGCGGCGGGGGCCGGATCGGCCGGGCCGGGGTGGCGGGCCATCGCCGTGGCCTGCCGCGGGACGGCCTTGCTCGGTCTTCGCCGGGTCGGCTACTGCGTCAAGGCCCTCAAAAGAGCTTGAAGCTCATTGATGGCCTCCTCGTCACCATCCACCCGGATCGGCGGATGCGCATCGGTCGTTGGGGTTGATTCGCGTGACCACAGCCACCGCAAGAGGTCGGCCGGAGAGCCCGTTACCACTGCGTCGGGAGTGGTCTGTGTGGCCGCTGCGGCGGATGCGGCCGGTGAGGCCAGAGCGGTGACCGTGGCGCCCTCGGGGTCGATGCGGACCAGCCAGGCGGGGGTGGTCGCGGGGGCGGGCGAGCCGTCCGCCGATGCCGCTGGGTCGGCCGGCGAGGGCGTGAGGGGTGCCTGGACGCGGACGGTGCGGCCCTTTGCGGTGGCGAGCAGGTCGGTGAGGTCCTCGTGCCAGGCGTGGGAGCCGTAGTCGACCATCACGCGCAGGACCTCGTCGATGCCGTCGACGGCCAGGTCGACGGGGATGGGTGCCGACTCGAGGTCGTGGGCCAGCTCGGCGTCCAGGCGGTGGATGACCGACTCCTGGGCCATGCGGCGGATCCAGAACTTCACGGTCTGGTCGGGGTCGTGCCAGGTGAGGGCGCGATCGGTGTCGCCACGGCGGGAGAACTCATGTGTCAGGGCGCCGTATGAGCGGTCGAGCAGCGCGATCGGGTCCTCGGTGACCGTGTCCTTCGGCGGCCAGGGATCGGGCCAGGCGCCGGTCTGCATGACCAGTGCCTTGTGCAAGTACACCTGGCCGACGTGACGGACGAGGTCGGACACGGTCCAGCCGGGGCAGCTGGGCACTTGGGCGTTGAGGCCGGTGCCGGCCACCTCGCGCAGGCGCATGTAGTCGGCGGCCAGGCACTGCAGCAGACGCGATCGCTCCATACCCGTGACTCAACCACACGGGTACGACAAAAAATCAGCGCACGGCCGGGCGTACCGCGGGGACACCCACCGTCTCGTGCACCCGCACGTGCAGGCGCGGACGCAGGCCCACGTGGATGCGGCCGCCCGCGCGGCGCAGCTGGAGCACGCCCATGGCCACCGCCGCCACGAGTGAGATCAGGCCGCCGCTCCACAGGCCCGAGCGCGGGCCGAAGCGCTCGGCGCACCAGCCGATGATCAGCGAGCCGATGGGGGTGCTGCCGAGGAAGACCAGGACGTACAGGGCCATCACGCGGCCCCGGAACGCGGCGTCGGTGCCGAGCTGGACGCGCTGGTTGGCGGCCTGTGCGAAGTAGATCATGAAGAAGCCGGTCGGCACGAGCAGGATCACCGCGATCATGAACGACGGGGCGAAGCCGACGAGCGTCTCGAAGCCGGCGAACAGGATGGCGGCCGTCAGCACCAGGTACACCGACGGGCGGCTGCGCCGCCGCGAGCTCGCCAGGGCGCCGGCCAGCGCGCCGAGGGCGATGGCGGTGGTGAGCAGGCCGAAGTACTTCGCGTCGACGTGGAACTCGACCCGAGCGAGCACGGCGAGGGTCAGCTGAAAGTTGAACCCGAACAGGCCCACGACGAGCACCAGCAGGATGGCCAGGCTCAGGTCGGGGCGCCGCCAGACGTACCGCAGGCCGTCCACCGTCCGCGCCTCGCTCGCGGCCACGGCCGTGCGCTCGGCCCGGAACAGCTCGGCGGGGTGCATGCGGGCGATGCAGAACAACGGTGCCGTGCACAGCAGCGCGGTGATCAGGAAGATCGGTCCGGTCCGGTCGTGCAGCGCGGCGATGATGAGCCCGGCGATCGCGGGGCCGACGATGCGGGCGCTGTTGAACGTCGCCGACGACAGCGACAGCGCGTTGGGCAGCAGGTCCTTGCCGACGAGCTCGGAGACGAAGGACTGGCGCACCGGGGTCTCGATCGCGCTGATCACGCCGAAGAGGGCGGCGGTGACGAAGACCCACCAGAGGTTGGCCACGCCGGCGACGACCAGGACGCCGAGGAGGGTGGCCACGACCGCCGAGGCCGCGTTCGCCAGGAGTAGCAGGTGGCGCTTGTCGAATCGGTCGGCCAGCTGGCCGCCGTACAGCGTGAGCAGCAGCACCGGCGTGAACTGCAGTGCGGTGACGACGCCGAGCGCGGAGGCCGAGTTGCCGGACAGCTGCAGGACGAGCCAGTCCTGCGCGGTGAAGAGCATCCAGGTGCCGAGGAGCTTGACGAGCTGGCCGATGGAGAACAATCGATAGTTGCGAACCCGCAAAGAGCCGAACGTGGTACCGGTCATGCGCTGCGTCCGATCCTCCCCAATATCTCGGCGGCCTTGGTCAGCACCTCGCGCTCTTCGGGCGTGAGGGCCATGAGCTGCTTGGCGAGCCACTCGTCGCGGGTGCGGCGGTGCTCGGCGACGACGGCGCGGCCGGTCTCGCTGGCGGCGAGGATGACCTGGCGGCCGTCGGTCGGGTGCGGTGAGCGCTGGACGAGACCGCGTTCCTCCAGCTTGGCGACGATCTTGGTGAGGGTCGGCGGCTGCACGCGCTCGATCTCGGCGAGCTCGCGCGGCGTGAGCGCGCCGCCGAGCTCGAGGCTCGTCAGCGCGGACAGCTGGGTGATCGTGAGATCGCCGATCGGCCTGGCCTGGCGCAGGCGCCGGTTCAGCCGGGTGATGCTGTCGCGGAGAGCCGCCGCGAGCTGGGCGGCTGCGAGCTTGGGTACGCGGACCATCACGTTAGTTAGCTTACCTAATGAGCATGGCTAACGACCTGTGCCGTCGATCACCCGGGCCGCTGCGGCGGGCGGCGGCGGGCGAGTACCGTGATCGGCGTGAGCACCCCGCCCAAGCCGCTCGACCCGCCGATGGTGCCGTTCGCCATCGTGGGCATCGCGCTGTGGATCATCGCGGCACTGATCATGCTGCCGTTCCGCGACGAGCTGGCGCGCAACGGGCACGGGAGCTGGTTCGGCATCGCGATCGCGGGTGCGCTGTGGGGCATTCCGGGGCTGCTCACGATGGTCGTCCACGACCGGAACCGGCGTCGGCGCCGCGAGCGGGCCGCGGCCGAATCGCCCAGAACGGACGCGGCCGCCGCATCCTAGCGACCGCGCGCGTCCGATTCGTTCAAGACGCCGCCGGGCGCGGGGTCATAGCTTGGGCACATGGCACTTCGACTCAATGTGGTTGGCATCGTCGTGGCCGACATGCCCAGTTCGCTCGCCTTCTATCGCCGGCTCGGGCTGGACGTGCCCGAGTCGGAGGACAAGAGCCCGCACGTCGAGTGCGTGCTGCCGGGCGGCATGAAGCTCACGTGGGACACGGTCGAGACGATCCACTCGTTCGACCCCTCGTGGACGCCGGCCTCCGGCAGCGCGCGGATGGCGCTCGCCTTCGAGTGCGACTCGCCGGGCGACGTGGATCGGGTCTATGCCGAACTCGTCGAGGCCGGATACGACGGCCACAAGGCTCCCTGGGACGCTTTCTGGGGCATGCGGTACGCCGTCATGCACGATCCGGACGGCAACGGCGTCGACCTCTACGCGATGCTGTCGTAGCGCGTTTCCGCCGCCGCTCGCGCGAGCGGCCGGCGCCGCCCTTGGCACCAGCGAAGGGCCGCCAGGCCCGCTTTCCGCCCCTCTTCGCGCGCTCGGCCGGCGTTGCTCTTGGCACCGCGGGCGTGGCAGCGGAGGGCCGCCAGGCCCGCAGCGGTGTCTGGTGGGAACAACGGTCGTCAGTTGCGCGGACCCGAGCCATGCATTCAGTTCCGGGTTTTCAGCAACTCCGAAATCGGGACGCCAGTCAGCGCCTTGACGTCGCGGGCGAGGTGGGCCTGGTCGGCGTATCCCGCCTTCGCCGCCACCGTCGCATACGCCATACCGCGGCGTGCCAGGTCCAGCGCGCCGTTGAGCCGCAGGATGCGCTCCAGCGTCTTGAGGCCGTAGCCGTAGAGCGCGAGCCCGCGGCGGTGCAGCTGCCGCTCGCTGAGGCCGATCTCCGACGCGATCGCCGCCACCGGATCTCCGGCTCGCACGTGGGCGAGCAGGTGCGGCACGAGCGGGTCGTCGGCGCGGTCCACGGCGAGCAGGGCCGCCTCGAGAGCGGCCGCCCGGTCGGGGGCAGCGTCGAGCGCCGCCGTCAGGCGACGGACTCGTGACAAAGGCCAAAGATCCTGAAGTGGTACCCGAAGATTCCGCAGCTCGCTGGCCGGCACCCGCAGGAAGGCGGGCCCGGTGCCGGGGCCGAACCTGACCGCCGTGAGCCGCTCGCCGGTGGCGCTCAGCGAGACGTGGGCGGTCGTGTCCGGTCCGGCGACGAACAGCTCGCCGTCGCGATGGATGACGTCCATGCAGCCATCGGGAAGGATACGGCTCGCGACGGGGCGGTGGGTGCCCCGGCGCCAGACGACCGCTCCGGGTATACGGGACGGTCGCTCTGTGTAGTCGTGGTCAGCCGTGCCCATAGGGTTCGGCCGGTTCGTCGGCGTCGACCGAGCCGTGCGTGTGGCTCACGGCGACCGCCTCGACCTCGCTGTCGTCGAACACGGTCGGCAGCTCCTCGACGGTCTGGACCTGCTCGACCAGGACCTCAGAGTGCGCTCCGCAGCCGTGGTCGACCGAGACGACCTGGGCGTCGTCGGGCGCGTACTCGTTGCCGCACACGCCGAACGCCTGGCGCAGCGAGCCGGCGAGCTGCAGGTAGAACCCGCACGAGCCGCAACGTGCCGAGGAGGGCGCGGCGACGGAGATCGGTGCGTTGGGGCCGCGCTCGCCGTCGTACCAGCGCTGGGCCACGTCCAGGCGCCCGTCGCGCGACATCACGCGGGCGCGGCCGAGCCCGAGCTCCCAGTTGACCTCTTCGATCGCGGGGTCGTCGGACTGCACGTAGCCGGGCGCGAGGCGCGGGTCGTCCGGCGGGGTCGGCAGCAGGTCGCCGACGCCGAGGTCGCCGGGCTGGAGGCGCTCCTGCCAGGGCACCCACTCGGGCGCGCGCAGCGCGTCCGGACCGGGCAGCAGGGTCGACTCGCAGATCGTGACCTGCTTGCTGCGCGGAATGCGGGTGACGGTGACGGCCCAGCGCCAGCCGCGGTATCCGGGCAGGCCACACTCGAAGAAGTGCGTGACGAGCCGATCACCTTCGGTGACGGCGCCCAGGTGCGCCCCGATGTGGTCGGGGTCGACGACGTCCAGACCCTGTCGCGCGACCTCGACGGCGTCCGCGAGGACCTGGTCGGGCTTGGCGGCGCGGCCGCTTCCGCGCGCGGGTGCAGTCGAGGCAGTCACGGATCCATTCTTGCTCATCGCCACGCCCGTCGAGCACGGCGGCCCCGGCGTGGCCCGAAACTGTCGTACCGATGGTTCAGGATGGTGGCATGTCGGTGATTCGAGGAGTGGCGCAGACAGTGGTCACCACCGTGCGCGCGGCACGGGTCGCCACCGTCGGCACGACGAGGGCGGGCCGGTTCCTCGGGCGCAACCTGCTGCGCGTTCGCGAGCGCGGGGCGGGCGGCGAGACGGGGATGCTGCGCCTGCTCGACCTGCATGCGGCGTCCTGCGCGGGCGACACCCTGGTGGCGCTGGGCCTCGCCGGGACGATCTTCTTCTCGGTCCCGGCCGGGGAGGCACGCGGCCACGTGGCGCTCTACCTGTTCATCACCATGCTGCCGTTCGCCCTGCTGGCGCCGGTGGTCGGGCCGGTGCTCGACCGGTTTCGGCACGGGCGGCGATATGCGCTCGCGGTGACCATGCTCGGGCGTGCGTTCCTGGCGTTCCTCCTCTCCGAGCACCTCACGGGCTGGGCGCTGTATCCGGCGGCGTTCGGCATGCTCGTGCTCTCCCGGGCCTACGGCGTGGCCCGCAGCGCCGCCGTGCCGCGCCTGCTGCCGGCCGGCCTCGGGCTGTCGGAGGCGGGCGCGCGGGCGTCGGTTTTCGGCACGTTCGCGGGCGCCATCGTCCTGCCGATCGGACTGCTGGCCGGGCGCTTCGGGGCGCAATGGCCGCTGCGGGTGTCGATCCTGATCTTCCTGTGGGGGATGGTGACCGCACTGCGGTTGCCGCCGCGCGCCGACTCCGACCCGCCGGAGACCATGCCGCGCATCCTGCAGCCGCTGGCCCGGCGCGGGGTGAAGGTCCTCAGCGGGCGCGTGATCGTGGCCGCGCTGCTCGGCAGTGCCACGCTGCGGGCGCTGTTCGGCTTCCTGACGTTGTACCTCGCATTCGCCATCAAGGAGGGCACGCTCCCGGTCAAGCTCGCCGCCTGGCAGCTCTCCGAGCAGGCGGCGGTCGTCGTCGCGGCGGGCGCGCTCGGGGTCGGCTCCTTCCTGGCCACCGCGATCGGCACGCGCCTGCGCATCCACCGCCCAGCGCTGCTGCAGGCGATCGGCATCGTGCTCACCGCGTTCGTGGCCGTCCTCGCCGCCGATCGCGACTCGCTCGGCACGGTGGCGCTGCTCTGCCTGGTCACGGCGATCGCGAGCGGCCTGGCCAAGCTCGCCGTGGACGCCTCGATCCAGGAGCGCGTCGACGAGCAGGTCCGGGCGAGCGCCTTCGCGCACTCGGAGACCCTGCTGATGGTCGCGTGGGTGTTGGGCGGCGCGGTCGGGCTCATACCGTTCGGCGGCTCGTGGGGGCTGCTGATCGCCGCCACGTTCATGACGCTTGGGGCGGTCCGGGCGCTGTACTCGGCCGTGGTCCTGCGCAAGGAGAGGCTGCACGGCGCGCCGCCGGACGCTGCCGACCCCGACGCCACCACGGTCTCCACCCCGGCCGCCGGCTCAACGGCGGGCTCCGGCTCGACGGCAGGCTCTCGCTCTACGGCGGACTCTCGCTCTGCGGGGTCTGGCTCGTCGGGCTCCGGCGCCGCGGGGTCCGGCCCTTCGGGCTCCGGCGCCGCAGGGTCCGGCTCGGCCGGTTCCGGTAGGTCGAGCGGGGCGACGGGCTCGGCTGGTCACGCCGGGTCGGCCGGGTCTGCGGCGGGCGGTTCGGCACGCGGTGGCGCGGGCGGGCGGCAGGGTGCGCCGACCGCTCGGATGCCGGCCGGAGATGCGACCACCGTGCCGCGGCAGGCTGCAGCTCCGACGGTTCCGCCGCGCAAGGCGGCGGGCGGCGACGAGGGCGAGCGCCGGCGGTTCGGGTGGCGGCGACGGCGGGCCGAGCCTGCGGGCACGGCGCCGGACGCCGGCAGCGCGGCCGATGGCGGCGGCGGATCCGGCACTGCGCCGACGGCGACCCGGAAGATGCCGGCGGTCGACGTTGAGGATGGGGCTTCGCCGTTGGCGCCGCCTGGCTACACGTTGTATCGACCCTCGGGCGCGGACCCCACGGCCCGGCTCGACGACGACGGGCGCTGACCGACCCGGCAGCAAGCTCAACCCGGCGCCGGGCCGGCCGGCCGCGCACCTCTGCGACCGGCTTCGGATACTGCGGCCGCACCCCTGCGGCCGGCTTCCGAGGCCACGGCCAGCCGGTGCGGCCGGTTTTCGAGGCTGCAGCCGGCCGGTGCGGGCTCGGCGTCGCGGGGAAGGCGGCCGCAGCTATCTGTTCGTGTCGCGCTCGCGGTGGCTGGCCACGCCACGCCACGTACGCGTGGGCTGTCGGCGGCGACACCGGCCGCCCGGTGGGCTCGGCGGGCGGCTTCCGAGGCCGTGGGTGGGGGCCGTGCGGGCCCGAGGACTGCCTGCGGTGGGCAGAACGCGGCTGCGTGGGCGTCCTCGACCGGCGTCACCCGACCTGATCGGAGCCGGCCGGCCGCGCCGGTGGCCGGTTCGGGGGCTTCGGCGTGGGGGCTGGAGGGTGACAACGAGGACGGTGTTGGCTCGGGGTGCGCGACCGTGCGGCACGCTGGTGGAGTGGAGGGTGAGCTGGGATGAGTGGACTTCTGGAGTTCGAGCGGGCGTTGATCGTCACCGCCGTCGACGTCGAGCGGGCCGAAGTGCTCGAGGGGCTTGGGATCGGTGAACAGGCGAGTGATGCGCTCGAAGCGGGCGCGCCCGTCGTGGTCGTTGCCTGTGGGGTGGGGCCCGCCGCGGCGGCGGCCGTCACCGCGCGGTGTATGAGTGCCGCTGCGGCTGCCCACAAGCCGTTCGGGGTGGTGTTGTCGGCGGGGATTGCCGGTGGGTTTGCGGGGCGGGTCGAGATCGGGGGGCTCGTGGTGGCCACCGAGTCGGTGGCGGCCGATCTTGGGGCCGAAGGGGAGGACGGGTTCCAGAGCGTCGACGAGCTCGGGTTCGGCACGGCGCGACTCGACGCCGATGCGGATGTGCTTCGGCTGCTTCGGATCGCGCTGCCCGAAGCCGTCGGGGGGCCCGTGCTGACCGTCAGCACCGTTACCGGGACTGCGCGGTCCAAGGAACTCGTCGAGAAGCGGCATCCCGACGCCGTCGCCGAAGCCATGGAGGGGTTCGGGGTGGCTACCGCGGCGCGGTTGTGGAGTGGCACGGCGTTCGGGGAGATTCGGACGATCTCCAACGCCGTGGGGCCGCGGGATCGGGCCGCGTGGCGGATTCCGCAGGCGTTGGCCACGCTGCGTGAGGCGTTTCAGGCGCTCGGGGAGCGCTGACGGTCGTACCGACGAACACAGGGGGTCGAAGCTCCCCCGGGCGAGCGCAGCGAGCTATGAACACAGTCACACCAGGGGATTCATTACTCGGGGTGCGGGCTCCGCGCGGAGGTCTAGGTTGGGGCTTGTGACGCTTTCGCTCGCCTTTTCGCCGTGTCCCAACGACACGTTCGTCTTCCACGCGCTCACGCACGGGCTCGTGGCCGGGGCGCCGGGGTTTGATGTGACGTTCGCCGATGTCGACGTCACGAACACCGCTGCGCTGAACGGGGAGTTCGACCTCGTCAAAGTGAGTTACGCGGCGTTGCCGTGGTTGCTCGACCAGTACACGTTGCTGCCCTGTGGCGGGGCGCTCGGGCGTGGGTGCGGGCCGCTCGTGCTGGTGAACGATCCGGGCGTGCGGTCGCTCGGGGGGAAGAGCGTTGCGGTTCCGGGGGATCGGACGACCGCCTACCTGCTGATGCGGCTCTGGGCGGCGGAGGAGCCGCCGGCCAGCGTCACCGTCGTGCCGTTCAGCGAGATCATGCCGGCCGTTGCGGCGGGGAAGTTCGACGCCGGGCTGGTGATTCACGAGGCGCGGTTCACGTTCCAGCGGTACGGGCTGCGGGCGCTCGTCGATCTCGGGGAGTGGTGGGAGAACGACACCGGGCTGCCGATTCCGCTCGGGGCGATCATCGCGCACCGGGATCGGGTGGACCCGGAGCAGGCGACCGCGTGGATCAAGGAGTCGGTCCGGCTGGCCTGGGAGAACCCGCGCGCCAGCCGCGACTTCGTGCTCGAGCACGCGCAGGAGATGGAGCAGTCGGTCGTCGACCAGCACATCGCGTTGTACGTCAACGAGTTCACGGCCTCACTCGGGCCGGACGGGCATGCGGCGGTCGACGCGCTGCTGAATCGGGCGGCGGCCGAAGGACTGGTGCCAGCGACGCCGCTCAGGGTCAGCTGATCACGTCCGGGTAGAGATACGCCGAAGAGGCCCGTCCGCAACGAAGCGGGCGGGCCTCTCGAAGCACCAGGTTCAGACCTCGAGCTCGCGGGCCACCAGGTGGACGGCTTCGGCGACCGTGCGCGCGGTCTTGCGGTCCGGGAAGCGGCCGCGCTGCAGGTCGGGCTGGATCTTGGCCTCCAGCACCTTGATCATGTCCTCGATCAGGCCGTGGAGTTCCTCGGGCGGGCGGCGGCTCGCCACCGCGCGGGCCTCGACGACGGACGGCGGCGCGTCGAGCAGCTTGACCTGCAGCGCCTGGCTGCCCTTGCGGCTCTCGACCACCCCGAACTCGACCCGTTGACCGGTTTTCAGCTCACCCACGCCCGACGGCAGGGCCGCCTTGTGCACGAAGACGTCTCCCCCGTCATCGCTGGTGAGGAACCCGAAACCCTTCTCCTGGTCGTACCACTTCACTCGACCCGTCGGCACGCTGCCCTGCTCCCCAGTGTCGGACCCGTCCCGTGGCCGCGCCTCGCGGTCGCCGGGATTGCACACCAAGGCTAGTCACCGGAAACGGCCCGGCCAACCGAGATCATGCCTTCGAGAAATGCCGGAAACGGGCGCAGATCCTCGAACACGACGGTCGCGCCGGCCGCGCGGAGTTCGGCCTCCGAACACGGGCCGGAGGTGACGCCGACCGCCGGTACGCCGGCCAGCACCGCGGCCTGCATGTCGGCCACGTGGTCGCCGACATAGAGGGCGGCGCCGATGTCCCGCAGGACGCGGGCCTTGCCGTCGTGGAAGACGTCGCCGTACACGCGATCGACCGAAATGCCCAAATGCGCTAGGTGGAGCTCGGCGAGTCGCCCCAGTTTCGAGGTGATGACAACGATTTGGGCGGGCACATGGCGTACCGCATCCAGGGCTTCGAATGCTCCTGGCAGGGCCACCGTCGGCGGCACGGCGTGGTCCGGGTAGAGCGCGCGATAGATCCCGACGGCCTCCTCGATCCGATCGGGAGGGAACCACTCGGACATCTCCTGCCGTAGCGGCGGGCCCAGCCGGCTGACCGCGAGATCGGCGTCGACGTGCACGCCGGTGCTCGCCGTGAGCGCGCGCCACGCTGCGGCGATGCCGGGCCGGGTGTCGAGGAGCGTCATGTCAAGGTCAAAGCCAATGACAACCGGTTGTTGAGACACCTTTAAGGATGCCCAGGTCACAGTAGGTATGCCATCGAGAAACACGGTCATCTCCTATTGACGGGATGAGACCTTGACCACTACCGTCGCGAATACTTTTAGGAAAGTTTCCTAAGAGACCATCCAGGAGACGCGATGAAACGATCCGTCCGCAACGGCCTCATCGTCGCCGCCGCACTGGCGGTTGCCGGGGCCGTGGTCCCCATCGTCACCACGTCGGCCAACGCCGCCGGGAGCCTTTCCGCCACGTTCACGGTCGACCAGGACTGGGGCACGGGCTGGGGCGCCACCTACAAGATCAGCAACGGCACGGCCAGCACGATCAATGGTTGGACGCTCGAGTTCGACCTGCCCGCGGGCGGTTCGATCACCAGCTTCTGGGACGCCGACGTGACCCACACGGGCCAGCACTACGTCGCCAAGAACAAGTCCTGGGCGCCGACGCTGGCCGCTGGCGCGAGCTTCAGCTGGGGCATGAACGGCGCCGGCGCCAAGCCGCCGCTGAACTGCACGATCAACGGCGTGAGCTGTAGCGGCGGCACCCCCACCACCGCGCCGCCGACCACGACCAAGCCGCCGACGTCGAACCCGCCGACGAGCCAGCCGCCCACGTCGAAGCCGCCGACCTCCAACCCGCCGACCAGCTCCACGCCGCCGTCGACGGGCAGCAAGAAGGTCGTCGCGTACTTCACCGAGTGGGGCGTCTACGGCCGTAACTACCAGGTCAAGAACATCGAGACCAGCGGCTCGGCCTCGAAGCTGACCCACATCCTGTACGCGTTCGGCAACACGACCGGCGGGCAGTGCTCGATCGGCGACAGCTACGCCGACTACGACAAGGCGTACACCGCCGACCAGTCGGTCGACGGCGTCGCGGACACCTGGGACCAGCCGCTTCGGGGCAACTTCAACCAGCTCAAGAAGCTCAAGGCGAAGCACCCGGGCCTGAAGGTCATCTGGTCGTTCGGCGGCTGGACCTGGTCGGCCGGCTTCACGCAGGCCGCGCAGAACCCGACCGCGTTCGCCAACTCCTGCTACAACCTGGTCAACGACCCGCGGTGGGCCGGCGTGTTCGACGGCATCGACATCGACTGGGAGTACCCGAACGCCTGTGGCCTGCAGTGCGACTCCAGCGGCCCGAACGCCTTCAAGAGCGTCGTGGCCGCGCTGCGCGCCAAGTTCGGCTCGAGCGCGCTGGTGACGGCGGCCATCACGGCCGACGGCTCCAACGGCGGCAAGATCGACCTGACCGACTACGCCGGCGCGATCTCGAACCTCGACTGGATCGACCCGATGACGTACGACTACTTCGGCGCCTTCAACGCGCAGGGCCCGACCGCCCCGCACTCGCCGCTGACGTGCTACTCGGGCATCCCGCAGGCCGGCTTCTGCTCGGACGCGGCGGTCCAGAAGCTCAAGAGCAAGGGCATCCCGTCGAACAAGATCCTGCTCGGCATCGGCTTCTACGGCCGCGGCTGGACGGGCGTCACCCAGGCCGCCCCCGGCGGCTCGGCCACCGGCGGCGCGCCCGGCACCTACGAGACGGGCATCGAGGACTACAAGGTCCTGAAGAACACCTGCCCGGCCACGAGCACCATCGGCGGCACGGCCTACGCGCTGTGCGGCAACAACTGGTGGAGCTACGACACCCCGGCGACGATCTCCGGCAAGATGGCCTACGCCAAGCAGCAGAGCCTCGGCGGCGCCTTCGTGTGGGAGCTCTCCGGCGACACCACGGGCGGTGAGCTGATCACCGCGGTCAGCGGGGGTCTCAAGTAACACACCGTAAGCAATCGAGGGCGGGCCGACGGGCCCGCCCTCTTTTGTCATACGCTCCGGATAGCGTATGAGGCGAGATGACGACGACTTCGCTGGCCGACCAATTACGCGCCCTGCCCGACGACGAGCTGGCGGCGCTCATCCGGCTGCGCCCCGACCTGGTCATCCCCCCGCCGTCGGACTTCTCCGCCCTGGCGCACCGAGCCCAGTCGCGGGTTGCCGTCGCCCGCGCGCTGGACGCGCTCGACCAGTTCACGCTGGAGATCCTCGACGCTTTGCGGTACACGCGGGTGGGCCACTCCTCGTCGGTCGAGGCGGTGCTGGCGCTCACCGCGCAGTCGGGGGTGGAGGCGGCCCGGGTGCGGGCCGCGATCGACCGGCTGCGCGCCTACGCCCTGGTCTTCGGGCCGGACTCGGGGCTGCGCATCGTCGGGGCGGTGGACGAGGTCTGCTCGCCCTATCCGGCGGGCCTCGGCCGGCCCGCCGAGGAGCTCGACCCGGTCGCGGGCGCGCTGGCCGCCGACGCAGCCGGGCTGCGCCGCACGCTGCTGGCCGCGCCTCCCGCGGCCCGCGCGGTGCTCGACCGGCTCGCCGCCGGGCCGCCGGTCGGCACGGTCGCCGCGGCCAGCCTGCAGCCGGAGTCCGACTCGCCGATCCGCTGGCTGCTCGACCGGCACCTGCTGGTCGCCGTCGGCCGCGACTCGGTGGAGCTGCCGGTCGAGGTGTCGCTGGTGCTGCGCCGCGACGCCGGGCCGCTGGGGCAGCTGCACCCCGACCCGCCGCCGATGGAGACACCGCAGCGCGAGCCCGCGCAGCTCGACCGCGCCGGCGCCGGGCAGGTGCTGGAGCTGGTCCGCAACGCCGAGGCGCTGGTCGAGGCGATCGGCCAGGACCCGCCGGCCGTGCTGCGCTCCGGCGGCCTCGGCGTGCGCGAGCTGCGCCGCTACGCCAAGCTGGTCGGGGTCGAGGAGCAGCAGGCCGCTCTGCTGGCCGAGGTCGTCACGGCGGCCGGGCTGATCGGCGAGGAGATCATCGACAACAAGCGGATCGAGAGCGTCTTCCTGCCCACGCTGGCGTACGACGCCTGGCGGGCGTTCGGCATCGCGGCCCGCTGGCACCGGCTCGCGATCGCCTGGCTCACCATGACCCGCGCGCCGGCGCTGGTCGGGCAGCGCGACGAGCGCGACCGGCCGATCAACGCGCTCGCGCCGGAGCTGTCCCGCCCGGGCGCGCCGGTGCAGCGCCGGGCCGCGCTGCAGGTGCTCGCCGACCTGGCGCCCGGCCAGACCGCGGCGCGGGGCGCGGTGGTGGAGACGCTGGCCTGGCGGGCGCCGCGGCGCATCAACCGGGGCGCGACGGCCGGCATCGAGGCCAGCCTCGCCGAGGCCGCGTTCCTCGGGCTGACCGGCTTCGACGGGCTGACCGCATACGGCCGGCTGCTGCTGGCCGAGCTGACGGCCGACGGCGCCGACCCGGACGACCCGCTGGGCATCGCATCGCCGGAGGGGTTTGCGCTGCCCGGCTCCGCGACTGCGCTCGACGCGCTGCTGCCGACGCCGGTCGACCACGTGCTGCTCCAAGCCGACCTGTCGGTCATCGTGCCCGGGCCGCCGGAGCCGACCCTGGCCGGCGAGCTGGAGCTGCTGGGGTTGCAGGAGTCGGCGAGTGTGTATCGGATCAATGCCGACACCGTCCGGCGCAGCCTCGACGCCGGGTATTCCGCCGGCGACCTGCACGCGCTGCTGGCGCGGCGCTCGCGCACGCCGGTGCCGCAGACGCTGGCGTACCTGATCGACGACGTGGCCCGCCGCCACGGCGGCATGCGGATCGGATCGGCCAACTCCTACGTGCGCAGCGACGACGAGTCGGTGATCGCGGAGGTGCTCGCCGACCGGCGGCTGCAGCCGCTGGGCCTGCGCCGGCTGGCGCCGACCGTGCTGGCCTGCCGCCATACGCCCTCCCGCCTGCTGGAGGCACTGCGCGAGGCGGGGTATCCGCCGGTGCAGGAGGACGCGACCGGCGCCGCGGTGCTGAGCCGGCCAAAGGCCCGCCGAGGCTCGCCGCGCCCGACGTGGGCGGCGCGCGGGGTGGAGGACCCGACAGCGAGCGTGCGGCTGTCGGCGCCGAGGCTGGCCGGCGTCATCGAGCAGATCCGCCGGGGCGACGCCGCCGCGCGGGTGGCCCGGCGGGCGCCGGTGACCGTGCGCGCCAACGGGGCGAGCGGCGCCGCGCACACCGAGGCCCTCGAGGTGCTGCAGCAGGCGCTGCGGGACAAGACCCGGGTCTGGGTCGGCTACGTCGACGCGCACGGCGCGACGGCGTCGCGGCTGGTCCGGCCGGTGTCGATGGGCTCGGGCTACCTGCGGGCGGAGGACGAGCGCACGGAGATGCTGCACACGTTCGCGCTGCATCGCATCACGGGTGCGGTGCCGGAGTCCGACATCTAGTCGTCGGAGCGGGCCATGCCGATGATCGAGATGACCAGCAGGAGGACGGCGAGGGAGCCGGCGGTCTCGCCGATCGCGTCGGTCAGCGGGCTGCCCAGCACCAGCCAGGAGACGAAGAACCAGGTCACGGCGGCGCCTGCGACGACGCTCAGGCCGAGCTTGGCCAGCGGCGAGAACGCCTCCGGCAGGGCCGGCCGCTCCGGCGCATGGTCGAGGTCGCTCATTCGTGCTTACCGCTGCGCCGGATCGAGCCGATGATCGACATCACCAGCATGCAGACGAGAGTGGCGCCCAGCGACTCGCTGACCGCGGTCTCCACGTCGGTGTGCGCCACCTGGCTGGAGAGCAGGAACCAGCCGACCGCCACCGCCAGTGCGGCGAGCCCGCCAAACGTCAAGGTCGCCCTCGGACGCATACATCGATGGTAGGCCGGGACGCTGCGCGTCGACTCAGGTGAAATACCCGATATACCGCAGAGCCCGGATCGGACGACGCGTCCGCCCCCGAACTGATTCGACCGCCCATCCCGTCGGGGCGGTCCCGAACGCGTGCGCCCGGCTCCGCGGCGACGGCCGCGAGACCGTCAATCCAGAGAACGCACCCCGTGGGCCGACCGGTTGCATGGCCGTGAATCCTTCCCACTATCCGGGAAGTGTCACACCCTCATGCGACACTGGTCCGGTGCCAGAAGGTCCACTGATCGTCCAGTCCGACAAGACCCTGCTGCTCGAGGTCGACCACCCCGACGCGCAGGCGTGCCGCATGGCCATCGCTCCGTTCGCCGAGCTGGAGCGCTCGCCCGAGCACGTGCACACATATCGTCTGACCCCGCTGGGGCTGTGGAACGCGCGCGCCGCGGGCCACGACGCCGAGGGCGTGGTCGACTCGCTGCTGCGCTACTCGCGCTATCCGGTGCCGCACGCGCTGCTCGTCGACATCGCCGAGACCATGGACCGCTACGGGCGGCTCCAGCTGCTCAACGACCCGGTCCACGGCCTGGTCCTGCGCGCCTCGGACCGGGCGGTGCTGGTCGAGGTCTCCAAGAGCAAGAAGCTGGCCGGCATGCTCGGCGGGCAGATCGACGCCGACACGGTCATCGTGCACTCCTCCGAGCGCGGGCGGCTCAAGCAGGCGCTGCTGAAGCTGGGCTGGCCGGCCGAGGACCTGGCCGGCTACGTCGACGGCGAGGCGCACCCGATCAGCCTGGCCGAGGACGGCTGGGTGCTGCGCTCCTATCAGCGGGAGGCGGTCGAGTCGTTCTGGGCCGGCGGCTCCGGCGTCGTCGTGCTGCCATGTGGCGCCGGCAAGACGCTGGTGGGCGCGGCTGCGATGGCCGAGGCGCAGGCGACAACGCTGATCCTGGTCACCAACACCGTCGCCGGACGGCAGTGGAAGCGCGAGCTGCTGGCGCGCACCAGCCTCACCGAGTCCGAGATCGGTGAGTATTCCGGGGAGCGCAAGGAGATCCGGCCGGTCACGATCGCGACCTACCAGGTGCTCACCACCCGCCGCAACGGCACGTTCGCGCACCTGGACCTGTTCAACGCCCGCGACTGGGGCCTGGTCGTCTACGACGAGGTCCACCTGCTGCCGGCGCCGATCTTCCGGTTCACCGCCGACCTGCAGGCCCGGCGGCGGCTGGGGCTGACCGCCACGCTGGTGCGCGAGGACGGCCGCGAGGGCGACGTGTTCTCGCTGATCGGCCCGAAGCGCTACGACGCGCCGTGGAAGGACATCGAGGCGCAGGGCTGGATCGCACCGGCCGAGTGCGTCGAGGTCCGGGTGACGCTGACCGACGCCGAGCGGATGGCCTACGCGGTCGCCGAGCCCGAGGAGCGCTACCGGGTGGCGGCCACCGCGCGCACGAAGCTGCCGGTGGTGCGGGCGCTGGTCGACCGGCACAAGGACGACCAGATCCTCGTCATCGGTGGGTATATCGACCAGCTGCACCAGCTCGGGGAGTTCCTCGAGGCGCCGATCGTGCAGGGCTCGACGACCAACAAGGAGCGGGAGCGGCTCTTCGACGCCTTCCGCAACGGCGAGCTCAAGACGCTGGTGATCTCGAAGGTCGGCAACTTCTCGATCGACCTGCCGGAGGCGGCGGTCGCGGTGCAGGTGTCAGGGACGTTCGGGTCGCGGCAGGAGGAGGCGCAGCGGCTCGGGCGCGTCCTGCGGCCCAAGTCCGACGGGCGGCAGGCACACTTCTACACCGTCGTCGCCCGGGACACGATCGACACGGAGTACGCGGCGCACCGCCAGCGGTTCCTGGCCGAGCAGGGGTATGCCTACACGATCACCGACGCGGACGACGTCCTGGCCTGAGTGATCGGGGCTTGCTGAGCGCGGCGCACCCGCACCCGCGCTCGGCGATGCCGGCCGGTGGAGCCACCTCGGAGGCGGAGCTGTTGGCCGCGCCGACCAGGCTGACCAGGTCGGTGACCACGGGCCTGGCGCGGCTCGCGGACTGCGGCATCGGCTGCGGTGGCGAGCACCGGTGACCGCTCATGCCGACGATGCGGGCGGCCGGAAGCCGAGGCCGAGCACCCGCGACGTGCTCGCCAGCGCTGGGTCACGTCCGCTGGCAAACGCCGCGCCGGCCGCAGCGCCGGCCCGGGCTCAGCCCGCACCGCCGGGCCCGCCAGGCGGCAGGCCAGCGCTGCGATCGCCGCGGCGGCCAGCCCCGGGCGCGTGCCGTGAACGTGTCGCCGGCGACGCGATGCTCCATGATCAAGAGCAGTCAGCCGCCGGTACCGCGCACGCTACGTCGAGGCCCCGGGGCCAACGAGCCTCACCGCGCGACCGGAGGACGAATTCGAGACTTGAAACAAGTGCCGCAGTCATAGAAGGCTGTCCCTAGCCAATGGAGAGCGGGGGCGGCCATGGCGTTCATCTGGGCGCATCTACGGTTCCGGGCGGGGCGGGTGGCGGCGACGCTGGCTGCCGTGGCCATCGCCGTCGGGAGTTTTGCGCTGCTCGGGTCGGCCGCGCGTGGGGCGCAGCTGCAGGCGCAGGGGACGGTGCGGGCGAACTTCCGGCCCGTGTACGACCTGCTGGTGCGGCCGGTGCCGGAAGGTGGCGATCCGCGGGTCTCGTTCGATGCTGCCATGCACGGCGATGGCGGGATCACCGTGGCGCAGTGGCGCAAAGTGCAGGCGGTGCCGGGTGTGGAGGTTGCGGCGCCGTTGGCGACGGTCGGGTACGTACAGCAGGTCGCCGCCGTGCCGATCGACCTCACGCCGTTCGTGGACGGGCGGCTGCGGCGGCAGGTGCTGCGGGTTCGGCCTACCTGGGAGTGGGACGGCGGGCTCAGTCACGCCGGGGACGCGGGCTCCTATCTGTACATCACCACCGACCGGCTCGACTTCGTGCCGGGCGATCGGGTCGAGTACTGGCGCAACTACGGCGGTGCCGACATGCCCCGCGCGTCGCGGCTGGAGGAGGTCGGGGGCGACGGGCGGCGGGTCACCGTGTGCTCTGGGGTGACGCACGAGATCGGCGGGGCGAGGAGCTGTTGAGCATCTCGTACCGGACCATGGCGCAGTGCTGGTCGAGCGATCCGGCCTCGACCGGCAACGCGAGCGAACGGCCGCGGCTCAATGTGCTGGTTGCGGTGCCGATGCTGATGGCGGCGGTCGACCCCGAGCAGGAGGCGCGGCTCAGCGGGCTGGACACGGCGGTGCTGTCCGGGCAGTACCTGGGCGGGCAGGCGCCGCCCAACGTGCTGCCGGTGCTGATGGCGTCGCGGCCGGCGATCGACCAAGGGGCGACGGTAAGCGTCGACCGGCTCGTCGGGGCGCAGGCCGACGGCGTGGCCGAAGGGGTCCGGTTCGACAACCTCATCGACGGCTACGAGGCCGACCCGGGCACGAACGTGGGCACGGTCAAGGTGTCGGAGGAGGACGCGTACCGGCAGATCCTAACGCGGCTCACCGCCGAGCCCGACCTGACGCCGCAGGCGACATGGGGGATCGCCGGTGGCGACCGGCCGCGGGCGTTCGACGATCCGGGCGGCGCCGACGTGCCGGTCTTCTGGAGTGCCGGGCCGGCGGGCGACCTCGGCCTCGACGACCTGTCCAAGGAGCGGGTGCGGGCGGTCGCCGACATGATCCGCCAGCAGACCGGGCTGCGGGTCGACGTCGCGGTCGGCGGCTCGGCGGCCGCCGTCGCCGACGACCTGCCTGCGGGCGTGCACGGGCGGCCGGCGATGCGGGTCGACCGGCTGTGGCTGCAGCCGGGGGTCGCGACCGTGGTCGTCGCGGCGATCGACCGCAAGAGCCTGTTGCTGGCGGTGCTGGTACTGGTGACCTGCGTGCTCGCGGTGGCGAACGCGACCGGCGCGGCGGTGCGCACCCGGCAGGGCGAGCTCGGCGTGCTGGCCTGCCTCGGCTGGCCGCGCCGGCGGCTGTTCGGGCTGGTCCTGGGCGAGTCGGCGGCGGTCGGGCTGGCCGCCGGCGTGGCCGGCACGGTGCTCGCCTCGGTCGCAGCGCTGGTGCTGTCGGTGCCGCTGCGGCCGTGGTATCTGCTGACCGCGACGCCGGCAGCGCTCGTGCTCGCGCTGCTGGCCGCCCTGGTGCCGGCCTGGCGCGCGACCCGTGCCTCGCCGGCGGCGGCGATCCGGCCGGCCGTCGCCCGGGTGCGCGTGCGCCGGGCGCCACGCACGATCGGCGGTCTGGCCTGGACCAACGTGCTGCGCGCGCCGGCCCGCACGGCGCTGGGGGCGCTCAGCCTGGCCTTCGGGGTGGCGGCGCTGACCCTGCTCGCCGTCATCGCGACCGGGTTTCGCGGCAGCGTGACCGGGACTCTGCTCGGCGACGCGATCACCGTGCAGGTGCGCGGCACGGACTACGTCGCCGCGGCGATCACGATGCTGCTCGGCGCGGCGACCGTCGCCGATGTGCTGTACGTCAACATTCGCGAGCGCTCGGCGGAGTTCGCCCTGCTCGGGGCGGTCGGCTGGGGCGGGTCGCGGCTCGTGCGGCTGGCCGGCTACGAGGCGGCGATCCTCGGCCTCGCCGGCGGGCTGCTCGGCGCGGGCGCCGGGCTCGGCATCGCCGCGGCGATCGGCGGCAACCTGCCCCCGGTCGGCTACGTGGTCGCCGCGGCGGCGGCCGGCGGCGGCGTCGCGGTCGCCGCGGCCGCCGCGATCCTGCCGGTCCGGCTGCTGCGCCGCCTGCCGACCACGCGCCTGCTGGCTGAGGAGTGACGCGGCTCAGGGCCCGTCGGCGATCACCGACAGCGACTCGTCGATCAGCTCGCGCACCTGGAGCAGGTCGCTGCCCTCGCGGACCCAGACCATCAGCCCGTTGATCATCGCGCCGACGCAGGCGCCGATAAAGGCCTGGCACCGGAAGTCGTCCGGCGGGCGGCCGAGGCGCTCGGCGAGCGGCACCGCCAGGTAGCGGATCGAGTCCTGCATGCTGTCCAGGGAGCGCATGCGCAGGGCCGGGACCTGGAACTGCAGCCGCGCCCGCTGCAGGACCTGCTCGACCTCCTGCGGGTCGATCGTCTCGAACGACACGAGGATCGCGCGGCGCACGACCTCCAGCGGCGGGAGGTCGGCCGGTGCCTTGCGGATCTCGTCGGCCATGACCTCGTCGTAGCGGTCCTGGATGACCACGTCTTCCTTGGTCTTGAAGTACCGGAAGAACGTGCTCGGCGAGATCTCGGCCGCCTCGGCGATCTGCTCGACCGTGGTCGCGTCGTAACCCTGCTGGACGAACAGGCGCACCGCGTGCGCCTGAATCGCCCAGCGGGTCTTCTGCTTCTTGCGTTCACGCAACCCTGGTGAGCTCATCCACCGATTCTTTCGCACCGGCGACCGGTTGCGCACCGGGCAGGAACAGCGCCACCAGGACGGCACCCACCACGGCAATGCCGGCGCACACCAACATGACGGCGGTCATGGCGTCGAGGAACCCTGCCCGGGCCGTGGCCGCGAGGACCTGGTCGCCGGTGCGCCCGGCGATCGCGACCGCGGCGGAGATCGACTCCTTCGCCGCCGCGGGAGCGGTGTCGAGGCGGTCGCGGTAGACCGCCGCGGTCAGGCTGCCCAGCAGTGCCACGCCCAACGCGCCGCCGACCTGGCGCAGCGTCATCGTGATCGCCGTGCCGGAGCCGGCCTCGTCGCGCGGCAGCGAGCCGAGCACCGCGTCCATCGCCGGGGTCAGCGCCATGCCGACGCCGAAGCCGGTCAGGGCCAGCCAGAGGGCCACGTACCCGTAGCCGGTGCCGACGTCGGTGCGCGCGCCCAGCCCGAGCCCGGCGGCGCCCAGCAGCAGCCCGGCGGCGACCGGCAGGCGGGTGACGGTGAGGTGCGCGATGCGCTCGCCGAGCGGCGCGCCGACGAAGAGCCCGCCGATCAGCGGCAGCAGGCGCAGCCCGACCCCGAGCGCGTCGTTGCCGCGGACCGCCTGCAGATACTGCGGCAGGATGAACAGCACGCCGAAGAGCGCGAACGAGGCCAGGGTGCCCGCGGCGGTACCCCAGGCGAAGCGCGGCATGCGGAACAGCCGCAGGTCGATCATCGGCTGCGCCAGGCGCCGCTCGACGAGCGCGAAGATCGCCAGCAGCACCGCACCGCCGACGAGCGTGGCGAGCACCCGCGCGTCCGTCCAGCCCCGGGTCGGCGCCTCGATCACGCCGTACACGAGCCCGACCAGCCCGAGCGTGGACAGCCCGGCCCCGAGCAGGTCGACCCGCTTCGGCGTCGCCGCGCGCGACTCCGGCACGAGCAGCCCGACGGCCACGAGCGCGATGAGCGCCACCGGCACGTTGATCACGAAGATCGAGCCCCACCAGAAGTGCTCGAGCAGGTACCCGCCGATGATCGGCCCGAGCGGCAGCCCGATGCCCATGCCCATGGTGAGCAGCGAGATCGCCTTGCCGCGCTCGTGCGGCTCGAACATCACGGGCAGCACGGCCATCGTGAGCGGCGTCAGGATCGCCCCGCCGACACCCATGAGCGCCCGCGCCGCGATGACCTGCCCGGCGCTGCTCGCGAACACCGCGATCAGCGACGAGCCGGCGAACAGCAGCAGCCCGGTCATGAGCAGCCGCTTTCGCCCGTAGCGGTCGCCGAGCGCGCCCATCGGCAGCAGCAGCCCGGCGAACACCAGCACGTATGCGTTGACGATCCACTGCAGGTCGTCGCTGCCGGCGTTGAGCGCCGTCGCGAGCGTGGGCAGTGCGACGTTGAGGATCGTCGTGTCGAAGCCGACCGTGAGCACGCTGAGCACGATCGCGATGAGCGCCCACCACCGACGCGGGCTGGAAGTGACAGCATCCATATTTTGAGAGTAGCTATCACTTGGGTGCTGCTGTCAATCGAGATGAGCTTCACACTTCCACGGCCAGCGACGGCCCGGCGCCCGGCATCCGACATGTCGGGCACTCCGTGGCACGACATGTCGGATTTATACCCTGACAGGAGATAAATCGGTTGCGAGCGGTCTAGACGCCGTTGCGGGCCGTCGTGCTGATTTGTTCATCGACTCGGGTCCGCGCAACTGACGACCGTTGTTCCCACCAGTCACCGGTCGACGCTGGCGCGTCTCCCTGCCAGGTCCGCGGTGCCAAGAATGAGGTCAGGGCGCCTGTGTAAGAGTCCGGCCACGGGGCGCGGTGGTGTCGAAAGTGGGCGCCGCCGGGGTACCGAAGAATAAAAAAAGTTACGCGGCCTGGAGTTCCGCGGAAAGCAGCTCGGCGATCTGGGCGGTGTTCAAAGCGGCGCCCTTGCGCAGGTTGTCGCCGGTCACGAAGAAGTCCAGCGCCCGCGGATCGTCGACCGAGCGGCGGATGCGCCCGACCCACGACGGGTCGGTGCCGACCGCGTCGATCGGCATCGGGAACTCGCCCGCCGCCGGGTCGTCGACCAGGATCACGCCCGGAGCGTGGCGCAGGACCTCGCGGGCGCCCTCCGCGTCGACCTCGACGCCGAAGACGGCGTGGACGGCGACCGAGTGGCCGGTGACCACGGGGACGCGCACGCAGGTGGCGGAGACCTTGAGGTCGGGCAGGCCGAGGATCTTGCGGGACTCGTTGCGGAGCTTGAGCTCCTCCGACGACCAGCCGCCGTCGCGCAGGGAGCCGGCCCACGGGACCACGTTGAGCGCGAGCGGGGCGGGGAAGGGGCCGAGATCGTCGCCGACGGCCTGGCGCACGTTGCCGGAGCGCGAGCCCAGGTTGCGGTCGCCGCTGACCCGCTTGAGCTGGTCGTGCAGGGTGTCGACGCCGTCCTTGCCGGCGCCGGAGACCGCCTGGTAGGAGGCCAGGACGAGCTCCTTCAGGCCGTACTCCCGGTGCAGCGGCGCCAGCGCCACGATCATGGTCAGCGTGGTGCAGTTGGCGTTGGCGATCATGCCCTTGGGGCGGTTGCGCACCTGCTCGGGGTTGATCTCGGGCACCACGAGCGGCACGTCCGGGTCCATGCGGAAGGCGCCGGAGTTGTCCACGGCGATCGCGCCGCGCGACACCGCGATCGGCGCCCACTCGGCCGAGACCTCGTCGGGCACGTCGAACATGGCCACGTCGATGCCGTCGAAGACCTCGGGTGCGAGCTCGTGCACGAGGGTCTCCTCCCCGCGCACGAGGAGCTTGCGGCCCGCGGAGCGCTTGGAGGCCACGAGCCGGATCTCGCCCCACATGTTCTTGCGGGACGAGAGCAGCTCGCACATCACGGAGCCGACCGCTCCGGTGGCACCGACAACGGCGAGGCTCGGTAGATCGCCCATGATGGACGAACCTACCTTCCCGTCCCCGCGTACACCACGGCTTCCTCATCTCCGCCGAGCTCGAACGCGTCGTGGATCGCCCGGACGGCCACGTCGAGGTCGGTATCGCGGCACACGACCGAGACCCGGATCTCCGACGTGGAGATCATCTCGATGTTCACCCCGGCCTCGGCGAGGGCGGCGAAGAGCTTGGCCGCGACGCCCGGGTTGGAGCGCATGCCGGCGCCGATGAGCGAGACCTTGCCGACGTGGTCGTCGAACAGGATCGCCTTGAAGTCGATCGTGGACTTGATCCGCTCCAGCGCCGCCTTGGCCGCCGCGCCGTCGGTCTTCGGCAGCGTGAACGAGATGTCCGTGCGGCCCGTGCTCTCGGTCGAGACGTTCTGCACGATCATGTCGATGTTGGTCTCCGCGGCCGCCACGGTCTGGAAGATCCGCGCGGCGACACCGGGCTGGTCGGGCACGCCGACGATGGTGATCTTCGCCTCGCTGCGGTCGTGCGCGACGCCGGTGATGAGCGCTTGCTCCACGGAAAGGTCCTCCATCGATCCGGTGACCATGGTGCCGTTTGCGGTTGAGTACGAGGAACGGACGTGGATCGGCAGCGAGAAGCGCCGCGCGTACTCGACGCTGCGCAAGTGCAGCACCTTGGCGCCGCACGCGGCCAGCTCGAGCATCTCCTCGTAGGTGATCTGCTTGATGTGCCGGGCGTTCTTGGCCACCCGCGGGTCGGCGGTGAAGATGCCGTCGACGTCGGTGTAGATCTCGCAGACGTCGGAGTGCAGCGCCGCGGCGAGCGCGACGGCGGTGGTGTCCGAGCCGCCCCGGCCCAGGGTAGTGATGTCCTTGGTGTCCTGGGAGACGCCCTGGAACCCGGCCACGATCGCGATCGCGCCCTCGTCGAGCGCGCTGCGCAGCCGGCCCGGGGTGACGTCTATGATCCGGGCCCGCCCATGCGTCGACGTGGTGATCACGCCGGCCTGGCTGCCGGTGTAGGAGCGGGCCTCGTACCCGAGGTTGTTGATCGCCATCGCCAGCAGCGCCATCGAGATGCGCTCGCCCGCGGTGAGCAGCATGTCGAGCTCGCGGCCCGCCGGGACCGGGCTGACCTGCGAGGCGAGGTCGAGCAGCTCGTCGGTCGTGTCGCCCATGGCGGACACCACCACGACGACCTCATTGCCGGCCTTGCGCGTGTCGACGATCCGCTCGGCGACGCGCTTGATGCGCTCGGCGTTGGCGACGGACGAACCGCCATACTTCTGCACGATCAGCGCCACGCCGTCGAGCTCCTTCCAAGGCGAGGTCAACGCAGCCGAGCGTACCGGGATGGGATGCCGCTAGGGAGTGGCGTTCCACGATCCGGCCGCCCCGCCGGGCGAGAATACGCGGGTGCGAGGGCGACGGGGCGGGACTCATGCGATGACTGTGACCACCGGCACGGCCCTGGCCGTGCTGACCGGCGTGCTCGTCGCCGCCTGCGGATCGCCCGGCGGGGCGCAGCCGCAGGACACTGCCACCGCGACCCCGGCGCCGGCCCAGCCCGACCCGCGCAACCTGCTCGCCGCACGGGTGGCGGTGGCGAAGGACCAGCGCTACGTGGCCGCGTACACGCTGACCGCAACCGGCAAGCCGCCCCGCTCGATCCTGGTCACGATCGCCGCCGACCGCTCCTGGCGGGTCGACATCCAGGGCGGCGCGCTGGGCGGCACGGCGGACGTGGCGATCGCGAACCGGCCCGACGGGCAGTACCAGTGCCCGATCAACCCGGCCAACGGCTGCATCAAGGTCGCCGCGAGCGGCAAGCGGCTGCCGGCGGCGATCGACCCCCGCGTCCAGTACCTCTTCGTGACGTGGCTCGACGTCCTGCTGGACCGGCAGATCCCGCTGGCCGTCGTGCCCGCCGACCCGCTGGCCGGCACGTCGGCGCCCTGCTTTGCGGTGGAGCCGGGCACCACCGCGCTCGCGCCGCCGATCGACCCGGGCACGTTCTGCTACAGCGACAACGGCATCCTCGCCGCGGCGAAGCTGCCGTTCGGCCAGCTGATGCTGACCGGCGAGGTGATGGCGGCACCCTCGACGATCTCGCTGCCCGGCCAGGTGGTGGACGGCTCGCCGCTCCCCACGACCGCCCCGCCGCCGCCCCCGCCCAGCGCCAAGGCGTCGGGCACCCCATCGGTGAAGCCCTCTCACTGAGCGGGACCGGCTTCGCGAAGGGCGGTCGGGGGCGTACTGTGGCGGCTGACATGTGGCAGACGCTTCTTCTTCGTCGCCGCGACGAGGCCCACCAGGCCGGCACCTCGTCGCGGGGATGACAGGCGCGTCTGCGCTCCTGCCGGTCTGACTTTGGCCCAGACCTTTCCCGCGCGTCGCGCGTCTACCCAGGAGCTATGAACGAGCATGTCCGAAATCGCCCGTCAGAACGCTAGCCGGATGCCCATCCACCGCTACCGGCCCTTCTCTGAACAGTTTCCGATCCCGCTGACCGACCGGCAGTGGCCGGGCAAAGAGGTCGAGGTCGCGCCCCGCTGGTGTGCGGTGGACCTGCGCGACGGCAACCAGGCGCTGATCGACCCGATGTCGGTCGAGCGCAAGCGGCGGATGTTCAACCTGCTGGTACGCATGGGCTACAAGGAGATCGAGGTCGGCTTCCCGGCCGCCTCGCAGACCGACTTCGACTTCGTGCGCACGCTGATCGAGCAGGACCAGATCCCCGAGGACGTCACGATCCAGGTGCTGACCCAGTGCCGGGACAACCTGATCGAGCGCACGTTCCAGTCGCTGGTCGGTGCCCGCCGGGCCATCGTGCACTTCTACAACTCGACCTCGACGCTGCAGCGCCGCGTGGTGTTCGGCCTGGACCGGGCCGGGATCACCGACATCGCCACGACGGGCGCGCGGCTGTGCCAGAAGTACGCCGAGGCGATCACGCCCGACACCGAGATCTTCTACGAGTACTCCCCCGAGTCCTACACCGGCACGGAGCTGGACTACGCGCTGGAGGTGTGCAGCGCGGTCATCGAGGTGCTGCAGCCCACGCCGGACCGCCCGCTGATCGTCAACCTGCCGGCGACGGTGGAGATGGCGACCCCCAACGTGTACGCGGACTCGATCGAGTGGATGTCGCGCAACCTGCCCCGGCGCGAGTCGGTCGTGCTGTCGCTGCACCCGCACAACGACCGCGGCACCGCGGTGGCCGCCGCCGAGCTGGGCCTGCTGGCCGGCGCCGACCGGGTCGAGGGCTGCCTGTTCGGCAACGGCGAGCGCACCGGCAACGTCGACCTGGTCACCCTGGGGCTGAACCTGTTCTCGCAGGGCATCGACCCGCAGATCGACTTCTCCGACATCGACGAGATCAAGCGCACCGTGGAGTACTGCAACCAGCTGCCCGTCCACGAGCGGCACCCGTATGCGGGCGACCTGGTGTACACCGCCTTCTCCGGCTCGCACCAGGACGCCATCAAGAAGGGCTTCGAGTGGCTGGAGCGCGACGCCGCCAAGGCGGGCGTGCCGGTCGACCAGTTCACCTGGGGCGTGCCGTACCTGCCGGTAGACCCGAAGGACCTGGGCCGCTCCTACGAGGCGGTCATCCGCGTCAACTCGCAGTCCGGCAAGGGCGGCGTCGCCTACGTCATGAAGACCGAGCACCACCTCGACCTGCCCCGCCGGCTGCAGATCGAGTTCTCCGGCGTCGTGCAGCGGCACACCGACGACGAGGGCGGCGAGGTCGGCCCGCAGCAGATGTGGGAGATCTTCTCCGGCGAGTACTTCAGCGACCGCCGGTTCGCGCTGGTGAGCTACGAGGCCGCCACGGCCGACGGCAAGGTCTCGCTGAGCGCGGACATCACCGTCGGCGGCGAGGCCCGCACGGTGACCGCGACCGGCAACGGCCCGATCGACGCGTTCGTGCACGCCCTGGGCGACGTCGGCGTCGACGTGCGCGTCCTGGACTACGCCGAGCACGCGCTGACCTCCGGCGAGGGTGCCCAGGCCGCGGCGTACGTCGAGTGCTCCGTCGACGGCACCACGTACTGGGGCGTCGGCATCGACGCGAACATCGTGACGGCGTCCCTGCGCGCCGTGCTGAGCGCCGCCAACCGCGGCTGAGAGTCGGGAACCGGACCCGCCCGTGAGGATCAACACGGGCGGGTCTTCCGAGCGAGACGGGCGCCGATGCCGCACAGTAAGTGCGTGCGCCCCCTCCACAACGGCAAAGCCGTCCTCATAGCCCTCGCGCTCGCCACGGTGCTCACCGGCGCCGGCAGCTGCGACGTCTCCAACACGCCCGGCGAGGCACAGCCCGCCTCGGGCGCCGCGGCCGGCCCCACCAACGGCGGTGGCGGCGGCAACAACGGCGGCAGCGGCGGCACCGCGGCCCTGAACTCGCTGACCGTCGCCACGGCCGGATCGATGTCCGGCTACAGCCGCGAGAAGTTCACGCACTGGATCGGCCAGGGGAACGGCTGCGACACGCGCGACGTCGTACTCAAGCGAGACGGCAAGAACGTGAAGGCCACCGCCGACTGCAAGATCACGGCGGGCTCGTGGCACAGCGTGTACGACGACAAGGACCTCACCGACCCGCAGGCCCTCGACATCGACCACATGGTCCCGCTCGCCGCGGCGTGGCGCTCCGGCGCTGCAAAGTGGACGGACGAGCAGCGCAAGGATTTCGCCAACGACCTGACCCGCCCGCAGCTGTTCGCGGTTAGCCTGCAGTCGAACCGGGCAAAGGGCGACCAGGACCCGTCGACGTGGAAGCCGCCGTCGCACGCGTACTGGTGCACGTATGCGAACAACTGGATCACCGTGAAGACGTTCTACAAGCTGTCCGTCACGCAGGCGGAGAAGACGGCGCTGGCCGACATGCTCGCGACCTGCAAGTGATTTTGGAGGGGCCCGGAATGGCGGAGACGACACCCGCTCCTGCGCAGACTCCCGCCGTTCCGGCCCCGCCGGACGTCCCGGCCGCACCGGGCGTTCCGGCCCCGCCTGATGCTCCGGCCCCGCCGGTTGTTGCGGCCCCGCCGACCACGGATATCGTTGCCGGCCCCGGTGGGGTGATGACCGACGAGGTCGGCGTCGTCACCGGGGACCTCACGCTGCGCTCGGAGATCGGCGCCGACGGGTCCTTCGTCGTGAAGGTCCAATACAAAGAAGCCGAGGAGTGGTACACCGTGACGGGTGCCACGGGCAGCCTGAAGGACCCGGCCGACCTCGCCGCCGTGCACGCCGTCGTCGCCGGGATCCTCAACCGCCCCGAGGGCTAAACGGCTCGACGGCCTTCGAAGGCCCTTCCCAGGGTGATTTCGTCGGCGTACTCCAGGTCGCCGCCGACCGGCAGCCCGCTCGCCAGCCGCGTGACGTTGAGCCCCATCGGCTTGACCAGCAGCGCCAGGTAGGTCGCGGTGGCCTCGCCCTCGGTGTTGGGGTCGGTGGCCAGGATGAGCTCCTTGCACGTCCCGTCCGCGAGCCGGCTCATGAGCTCGCGGATGCGCAGGTTGTCCGGCCCGATCCCCTCGAGCGGGTTGATCGCCCCGCCGAGCACGTGGTAGCGCCCCCGGAACTCGCCGGTGCGCTCGATCGCCACGACGTCCTTGGGCTCCTCGACCACGCAGAACACCTCGTCGCTGCGCCGCGGGTCCCGGCAGATGCGGCACAGCTCGGCCTCGGCGACGTTGAAGCACCGCGTGCAGAACCGCACGAGCTCCTTCACCCGCTGCAAGGCCTGCGCGAGCCTCTTGACGTCCGTGGGGTCGGCCGACAGCACATGGAACGCGATCCGCTGCGCACTCTTCGGCCCGACCCCAGGCAGCCGCCCGAGCTCGTCGATAAGATCTTGAATGGCGCCTTCGTACACGCCGGACGCCCGCTAGAAGCCGGGCAGCCCGAGCCCGCCGCCCAGGCCCCCGAGCCCCGCGGTCAGCGGGCCCATCTTCTGCTCGGTGAGATCCCGCGCCGCCTGCGCCGCGTTGTGCACAGCCGCGACGATCAGATCCTCCAGCGTCTCCACGTCCTCCGGGTCGACGGCCTGGGGATCGATCTTGATGGCAACCACCTCGCCGGTCCCCTTGACGGTCGCCGTCACCAGCCCGCCCCCGGCAGTCCCGGTAAGCTCGGCCTCGGCCAACTCCGCCTGCGCGGCGACCATCTGCTGCTGCATCTTCTGCGCCTGCTTCATCATCTGCTGCAGGTTGGGCTGTCCACCGGGCCGCACAGGGCGCTCCTTAGTGTCTGTTTGTTCGCCGTACGCTTCCGACCAGCTTAGGCTGTGTCTGCTAGCTCGCTGCGCTCGCCCGGGGGAGCTGTGCCTGCTAGCTCGCTGCGCTCGCCCGGGGGAGCTCCGCTCCACCCGAACCCCCTCAAAATCTACGGCGGCGTGCCCGGGAGTCGATCAGGTGCTCTGCGCTCGTCCGTGACAGCGTGCCGTCAAGAGCTCTTCCTGAAGGTTCCAGGCACTCGTTGACGGTCGTGGTTGCGATGCGAATGACCCGAGGGTGTCTACGGGATCGGCCTGCTTGGCTGATTCCGATCGGGCGAGATCAGCGTGGACGTCCACGCCACGGCTGCTGCAGGGCGAGCGCCCGCGGGTAAAGGACGCGGGAGCAGGCGCGCTGGGCTAGGCGGTGGTCTCGCCGATCTTCTCGGCGCCGAAAGTCTCGATGAGCAGACGCAGCGCCGCTTCCTCGCTCGTCTCGCGCACCTCGGTCGCGTCGTCCAGCAGCTCGTCGCCCGGGTCCAGGCCCGGGAACCGCGGGTCGGTGACCGGCGTGTCGTAGTCGGGGTCGAACGGCGGCTCATCCGCGCCCGTCCCCTCCCACGCCGACTCGGCCGAGCCGGCGCCCGCGAAACGCCCGCCGTTGACCCCGCCCGGGCCACCCGGACCACCCGGGCCGCCTCCGGCGCCCGCGCGTCCGCCGGCGTTCGCGGCGCCTACGCCGGCCGGCGCCGGGCCGCTACCGTTGACGCCGCCGGGGCCCGATCCCGCTGTCGTGCCGCGCCGGGCGCCGTTCGCCGAAGCGGCCGCTCGACTGGCGGCCTCGCGGGCCCGTTCGACGGCGCTCGAAGCGCCCTGCCGGGGACGGGCGGAGTTCGCGTTCCGCGCGTTCGTGTCGGTGCCCGCTGCGCCGCCGGGCGTGGCCATCGTCGAACTCGACATCGCGGCCGCCGCCGAGCCCGCGGCCCAGGCGGCGTCGGGCGTGGGCTGGCTGGGAAGCGCATCCGCGTATGATCCGGCGTGGGAGCCCGCAAACCCAGCCGGCGAACCCGCCGACCCAGCCGGCGAACTAGGCCTTCCGGCCGAAGCACTCGCCGACCCAGCCGGCGAACTCGGCCTTCCGGCCGAAGCACTCGCCAACCCGGCTGCGGAACCCGCCGGACCAGCCGAGCCGGCCGACGAGTCCATTGCCGAGCCGTTCGCCGCCCAGCCGGCCGTCGCGCCAGCTACGGCAGTGCCCGCCGCGCCGGCCAGAGCAGTGCCCGCCGCGCCGGCTAGGGAAGCGCCCGCCGCGCCGGCCAGAGCAGTGCCCGCCGTTGTGCCTGTCGAGGTGGTAGTGCCGGCCTGTGTCAGACCGGTCGGGGCATGGTTGTCGAACGCCGCCCCATGTCCGCCGTTGGTCGAAGACGCTGCGGCTGCGGCTGCCTGTGCGGCGTGGCCCGGCGTCACCATCTCGGGCCAGCCATCGTCCTCAACGACTGTGGAAATCGACGCCGACGCGGCCGCAGCGCCGCCGGGCACCGCGGGCGCCGGCCAGTCGTCATCCTGAGCCGGCGAAGCCTGCACCGCCACCGCCGTCGCACCGCCGGCCGACCGGACGGCCGCGGGCTGTTGGCCGGCCCGTGCCGCAATGTCGGGTGAGTGGGTGGCTGCGGGAACGGAGGTCTGGGCCATCGCATGGGGCGCTTGCGCCAGGTCCTGGTCGGCGCGAGCCTGCTGGGGCGCCGCCCGGTGCTGCCCTGCCGGCCCGGCCGAGTCGACGCCGGACGGGTCCACGCCGGACGGGGCCGGGGCCGGGCCGCCGGACGGGCCGGACGGCTGCGGTGTGGGCTTCGGGGGCGCGGGGCGGTTGCCGCCGCCACCGCCGCCCGGCTGGCCGCCGACCTCGCAGCGGACCTGCCAGCGGCCGCCGAAGAGCTCCTGCAGGGCGCTCAGCAGGACCTCGGGGCCGGCGTTGAGCATGTTGGCGTGCGTGGCGTACTTGAAGCCGAGCACCAGCATGCCGTCCTCGACGTCCTGGACGGTCGCGTCGCGCAGGATCGCGCCGGTCTTCTTGCTCTTGTCGTTGACTAGGGCCAGGACGTCGGGCCAGGCGCGGCGCATCGCGTCGGCGTCGAGGCCTCCTCCGCCGCCCTGCGGTCGCGGCGCCGGAGTAGACGGCATCGGGGCGGGGGGCGCCGGGGCGGGTGCGGGCGGGTCATACGCCTGGGTGGACGCCGGCTGCGCCGACGGCGCGGGCGCCACCGCAGGAGCTGGAGGCGCTGCGGGAGCCTCAGGCGGCGCGGCGGGCGCCGGGTCGGCCTGGGGCGCCGGCGCCTCGTCCCAGGCGCCGGGTGGCTGGGGCGGTGGGGCCGCGGCCGCCGCGGGGGGTGCCGTGGCGGTGCCGCGGATGTAGTCGAGGCCGCGGTTGCCGCCGTCGGTCGAGCCGCGCACGGGTGCGGGTGCGTAAGTCGGTGCGGTCGCGGCCGGCATCGGCTCGGACGCGGCGGGGACGCCGCCGGCCTGGAGGCGGCGCTCCATACGCTCGAGGCGCTGCAGCAGGGCCGAGCTCGAGGCGTCGGCGCCGGGCAGGAGCATGCGGGCGGTGATGAGCTCGAGCAGCAGGCGCGGGGCGGTCGTGCCGCGCATCTCGGTGAGGCCGTCGTGCACGATGTCGGCGTAGCGGGACAGAGTGGCCTGGCCGAGCTGCGTCGCCTGGGCGCCCATCTTGTCGAGCTGGTCGTGCGGGGCGTCGAGCAGGCCCTTGGTGACGGCGTCGGGGACCTGTTGCAGGACGATCAGGTCGCGGAGGCGCTCGAGCAGGTCGGAGGCGAAGCGGCGGGGGTCGTGGCCGGCCTCGACGACGCGGTCGATGACGCCATAGGCGCCGCGGCCGTCGTCGGCGGCCAGCGCGTCGCACATCTCGTCAATGAGGGCCACGTCGGTGACGCCGAGCAGGGCCACCGCGCGGGTGTAGGTGACGCCCTCATCGCCGGCGCCGGAGATGAGCTGGTCGAGCACGGAGAGGGTGTCGCGGGCCGAGCCGGCGCCCGCGCGGACGACCAGGGGGAAGACGGCGGGCTCGACCTTGACGCCCTCGGCGGCCGTGAGCTGCTCGAGATAGGGCCGCAGGACGCCCGGCGGGATGAGACGGAACGGATAGTGGTGGGTGCGGGACTTGATCGTCCCGAGGACCTTCTCCGGCTCCGTCGTGGCGAACACGAACTTGACATACTCCGGCGGCTCCTCGACGAGCTTGAGCAGCGCGTTGAAGCCGGCCGAGGACACCATGTGCGCCTCGTCGATGACGTACACCTTGAAGCGGCTCGAAACCGGGGCGAAGAACGCTCGCTCACGTAGGTCGCGGGCGTCGTCGACGCCACCGTGGCTCGCCGCGTCGATCTCGATGACGTCGATGGAGCCGGCGCCGTCGGGCGCCAGGTCGCGGCAGGACTGGCACTCACCGCACGGCTCGGGGGTCGGTCCGCGCTCGCAGTTGAGCGACCGGGCCAGGATGCGGGCACTGCTGGTCTTGCCGCAGCCGCGCGGCCCGGAGAAGAGGTATGCATGGTTGAGCCGGCCGGAGCGCAGCGCCTGCGACAGCGGCTCGGTGACGTGTTCCTGCCCGATGACCTCGGCGAACGTGCGAGGCCGATACTTGCGGTAGAGCGCGAGCGCCACCTGCGGTCCTCCGTTCGACTAGAGCCGGGACCACCGTACTCCGGACCACCGACACTTTTCGGCAGGCGTCACGTGGGCGGGCGCCGGATGCAAGAAGGCCACTCGTGCACCCGGTAGAGCTCACTTATCCTTGCTGCCTTCCGGCCCTGGGGAGGTTCATGAGGTGCCGCCGCACGAGTGGCTTGGACACCACAATACCCGGTGCACGAACCTGGCGAGCGATGGGTATCCTGGCGCACGGAGGATTCGCCTAGAGGCCTAGGGCGCACGCTTGGAAAGCGTGTTGGGATAAAACCCTCACGAGTTCGAATCTCGTATCCTCCGCTCGCTCACCAGGCAAAACGCCGGGCAGACCCCGCCAGGGGCGCCCGGCGTTCGTGTCGATTGGACTCCGTGGCGAGCGCGTCACTCCCGGCCGTAGGCCAGCGCGACCGCTCCGCTCGCCCTGAGGTGACGCACGTCTCTCAGCGCCAGCCGAAGACCCGCGAGCCCGTCGAAGAGCCGCAGCCCGGATCCGACCACGACCGGATGGATCATGAGGTTCAGCCGGTCCAGGAGCCCGAGGCCGAGCAGCGACCGGACCAGCCGCGGACTGCCCGGCACCAGGATGTCCCCGCCCGGCATTGCCCGCAGCCGCTCGACGCCGCCGCGCAGGTCACCCTCCAGCCGGCTCGAGTTCCGCCAGGGAAACTCGGTCAGCGTCGAGGTCACCACGTACTTGGGAGCCGCGTTGAGAAACGCGGCCATCGCGACCGAGTCCGGCTGGCCGGGCCAGATCTCGCAGAATTCACGGTACGTCGAAGTGCCGATCAGCACCGCGTCCGCGCCCGCCAGCCCCTCGGTGATCATCGCGCCCATCTCGGCGTCGAAGCGCGACCATGCGGAGGGTCGCTCGACGACCCCATCCAGCGAGATTGCGAGCCCGGCAACGACGTTTCTCATGCGGTACCCCGACTCCACCAATCGGAAAGCCAAACGTCATGTCGCCATCTGCGTTATCGCAGGTTGACGCTTCTATCAGCGTGCCCGACCGTGCGACCATCGGCGTACCGACACGCTGTTTGAGGGGGCGGCGATGTTCTACAGGAGCGAGGACCTACTGATCACCAGCACGCACGTGGTCGTCCTGCACCCGGAGCCCGTGCGGTTCCGCCTCGATGCGATCCAGGCGCCGTACATCGTCCGGCACGGTCGGGGGGCCGGCTTCCGGGTGGGGCACGAGATCCGCGCGCGCTACGACACAGCGGACGTCCGCATCTACTTCACCACCGACCGCAGGCGGTTCGGAACCGTCCGCCGGGCCCTGATCCGCGCCCTTGAGCAGCGCGGACACCCGCTGCCCATCTGACGAAGATCGGCAGCGGCGGTGCGGCAACCTGCGATATGGCAGGTTGTCAGCTAGCGCACGGACATGCAGCCATGCGACCATCGAAGGAAGTAAAGCCACGAGGGGGCGAGTGGCGGACACGCAACAGCGCCCGGCGGCAACCGGGCGCTGTTTGAGTTGCGGCCGCCACTCCGGCTACGCGGAGGGGCAGCATCGATACCTGAAGTAATCCCTACCGCATCGTCGACCCCTCCCGCAAGACCGAGGGGGAAAGGGAGATGCGAATGTTCTACCGAAGTCGCGACCTGGTCGTCACCGCCGAGCACTTCGAGGTCCTCCGGCCCGCCTATGTGCAGTACCGGATCGATTTCCTGGAGGGGGTGTACGTCCTGGAGCACCCTCGCGCCGGGCGCACCCGGGCCGCGCAGGAGATCCGCGCACAGTACGGACTCCACGACGTGCGCCTCTTCCACAGCTCGGACCCGAGGATCTTCGGTCAGGTCCGTCGCGCCCTGATCCGCGCTCTGGAGTGGCGCGAACAGCAGCGGCGTTACGCGACGTCGGGCTGAGCAACACGCCGGGTCGTTTGTCTACCGACTGGTAGGTAACGATCCGGCGAATGCGCCATATCCCGGACTGCCGTATGGCAGATAGGCCTTATAGTTACCCCCGTCCGAGAACCACCCGAACGACCGGCTTATTCCAAGACAACTCGGGCAGCCGGTCCGCGGCGTTTTGTACATGTCTGCAACCCCGCACCGTCTACCGGCGGGTAGGGGTACGTCTGACCAGCGATACGGCAAGTAGGGCAACGGCACGTAGACATCAGGTCCAACGAGGGACACGACGACGCTATGAGTCCGGGTGACACGCCCGCCGTCGCTCGCCGGAAGGTTCGGCTGGCGATCAAGGATGCCCGCAACGCCAAGGGTGACACGCAGAGCCAGGTGGCCGAGGCCATGGACTGGTCGCTCTCCAAGGTGATGCGGATCGAGTCCGGCGAGGTCACGATCTCGCAGTACGACCTTCGCCCGCTGCTGGCGTACCTCGGCGTCAAGGACCGCGCCGTGATCGACGAGCTCGTCCAGGCCGCGAAGGCGTCCAAGCAGCGGCGGCAATGGTGGGACGACAAGCGGTACCAGGGACTGCTGACCCACGCGATGCGCCAGCAGATCAGCTTCGAGGCCGAGGCGTCCACCATCCTGAGCTTCGCGCCCGCCGTGATCCCCGGCTGGCTGCAGACCGAGAAGTACGCCCTCGCCACGATGCAGCAGTTCTCGGAGGATTTCCCCGAGCAGACGATCGCTGCGCGCGCGGCGATTCGGATCGAGCGCCGGAAGATGATCCGGGAGCGCAATCCGCGGCCTACCATGTACGTATTGTTCGACGAGTCGGTGCTGCTGCGCCGCGTCGGTGGACTGGAAACCCTACGCGAGCAGCTGGCCGAGATCAGCGCGGCGATAGAAGACGGATGGGTTATCGCCCGAATCCACCCGTTGGAAAGCCCCTACGCCCCGTTCGGTCATTACGACCTGCTGTACCTGTCGGACGAAGAAAACAGTCATGCGGTGCTGTACCGAGAGAGCGGCCCAGTAGACGAGATAGTCGACGACCCGATCCGGATCGCGCGCCATCGCGAGGGTTGGGATCGCATGTGGGAGAGCTCGATCGGCGAAGAGGATTCGGCACGCAGGATCGCCGCGGCCGCTACCGCGCGCAGCCTGCCGGCCGCGCAGGGTTCTTCGGACTAAGAGGGCATCCGAAGACCGCTAGGAGGCCGGCTCAATCCCGGGCCGCCTCCCCTTTCAGAGAGGGTGAAAAATGCACAGAGCGGTCACGCCTGGCTGGCGCAAAAGCACCTACTGCGGCACACAGAGCTGTGTCGAGGTCGCCGACCTCGCCCTGGAAGGCATCGCTGTGCGCGACGCCAAAAATCCAGACGGTTCCGTGCTTTCGTTCGACCGCAACACGTGGGGCGCGTTCGTCGACGGCATCAAAGCCGGCCGGTTCGACCTCCAGTAGTCGTTCAGCGCGGCGGAGTGAGGGTTTCGATGCGCAACCCCGCTATGAATGCACGCCAGTCCGCGGAATGGAATTTCAGGCGCGCACCGCTGAGGTCTTCCGAGTCACGAACAAGGACACCATCAGCGGTGATCGCGACCTCGACGCACGTTGTGTTGCCGCAGCCTGCCGCCTTGCGCCAGGCTAGCGGGGCACTCTCCTCGGCCATCGGGTTGACCTCCTTCAAACCCTAGGACGTGACCCTCAGCATAGTTAGCGGTCGCTGGCACGACACGTGAGTATGCAAAGTTGGCCCATGAATGCACATTCCTGGCAAACCGGGCAACGGCTACTGCCCGCGGAACGACCGTTCCGCGGGCAGGTTCGAGGCTCGTCCTCAGAGCTGGGAGTTCAGCCTCCCGTAGGCCTCGGCGTAGCCGGAGCGGTCCAGACGCTCGACGCTCGCGGCGCTGGCCGCGAACGCGCGCATCAGACTCCGGCGAACGCGCATAACGGATAAGGCGTTGGTCGATGTGAATAGCGTGACACCGGCGCCGGCGTACCGCGCGCACAGATGCCACGCGACCGGCGTGAAGATCCGGATGGCACGACCGGTGAGCGGAACGGACAATACGGCCGCGGTGATGACGTACTGCCCGGCCCCCTCGGCCACGGACAGTGCGGCCACCGCCCCCACGGTGACGAGCGCGCCGGCAACGAGCAGGACGATCCGGGTCGGTCGCCCGTCGTACTCGACACGTAGATCCTCGAGCCCCTCCAGGTCGTAGACCTGCGGCTCGGCGCCCCACACGGCATAGACATCGTCGGTGATGACGACGCCGTGACGCTTGTAGAAGACGCTAGGCATCGGTTCCCCCCTTAGCCTCGTCATCAGTATGAGTCGGCTGCGTCACAGATCGCCAGGCCACAAGGTGCCATATCGCAACCTGCGCAACTCCCACCGGCCGTGCCACTGCCGGATTGGGAACGTTCCCGCTGGTGACGTACGTTAGCGTCACCGAACACCCCACGCCCCCGCAAATGGAATTTTCGCGCCCGAAGATCGTTTGGCGCCGGGGCGAGCTGCGTCGAATGCAGCCAATACCTACAGGCGCTGCCGCTCGGCCAGCAGCCCGGCGAAGGGCGCCCACCTCGCGACGAAACGGCGGGCACGGCGCTGCGGCTGCAGAGGGGGTCAACCAGACGCTCCGCGAAGTCCGGGCCGGAAACGCCGAACGCCCGGGAGCCGTCACGGGGACGGGCCGGGCGTTCGAGCTGGCCGAGTGCGGTGGCGCGGGGATTCGAACCCCGGGAGGAGTTACCCCCTCACACGCTTTCGAGGCGTGCTCCTTAGGCCACTCGGACACGCCACCGCCGAAGAGATTACCCGACCCCTAACCCCGTCCGCGCGGGGGCTCGGGGTTTGGCAGGATCTGGGGTATGAGCACGCACATCGGCGCCGAGCCGGGTCAGATTGCCTCGCGGGTCCTGTTGCCGGGGGATCCGCTGCGGGCCAAGTGGATCGCCGAGACGTACCTCAAGGATGCCCGCTGCTACTCCACCGTGCGCAACATGCTCGGGTTCACGGGCACCTTCGACGGCGTCGAGGTCTCCGTCCAGGGGACGGGGATGGGGATGCCTTCGGCCAGTATCTATGCGCACGAACTGATCAACGACTACGGCGTGAACGCGCTGATCCGGGTCGGGAGTTGTGGGGCCATCCAGGACTCGCTCAAGCTGCGCGACGTCGTGGCGGCGATCGGGTCCAGCACCGACTCGATGATGAACCGGCAGCGGTTCGACGGGCTGATCGACTACGCGCCCGTTGCGGACTTCGGTCTGTTGCGGACCGCTGTCGACGTGGCCGCGGCCAAGGGGATCGCGATGCGGGTCGGGCCGATCCTGGCCGCCGACGCGTTCTACACCGACCGGCCCGACCTGTACGACCGGCTCGCCGACTACGGGGTGCTGGCCGTCGAGATGGAGTCCGCGGCGCTGTACACGATCGCGGCTCGGTTCGGGGCGAAGGCGCTGACCCTGCTCACGGTCTCCGATCACATCAAGACGGGTGAGCGGACCACGGCGCAGGAGCGGGAGCAGACGTTCGGCCAGATGGTCGAGGTCGCGCTCCAGACGATCATCGCCTGAGTATCAGACCAAGAATCAGACAAACGCGAAATAAGGTATAAATCCGATAAGTCGTGGCACGGAGTGCCCGACTTATCGGATCACCAAACACCACGACGCCGAGAGCGCCGAACGCCACGACGACGAGCGCCGTACATCACGACGCCGAAAGCGCCGTACATCACGACGCAAGAGCCGCCGTAGGAGAGAGACGCGCGGCCCGCATTGCCGGGTACAGGCCGGCCACGGCGCCGATCACCAGAGTGGCCGCCAAACCGCCTGCCAGAGCCCATAGCGGGAGCACCGCCGGCCAGTCGCGCAGTGCGGCGTACACCTCCGTGACCAGAAGGCCCAGCAGGACGCCGCCCGAGCCGCCCAGCGTGGCCAGCAGGAGAGACTCCGACAGGAACTGCAGGCGGACGTGTGAGCGGGTTGCGCCCAGGGCGCGGCGCAGGCCTATTTCGGATCGGCGCTCCAGGACCGAGATGACCATCGTGTTGGCCACGCCCACGCCGCCGACCAGCAACGCCACGGCGCCCAGGCCGAGTAGGAGGCCGGTGTACGCCTGGTCCGTGGCCTGCTTCGCGGCCAGTGCGTCGGACGGGCGGGAGACCTGGACCTCGTTCGGGGACTCCGGGTTGGCGGTCGCGGCCAGGACGTCGGCGACCTGGGACACGGCGTCGTCGCGGGAGCGGCTGTAGATCGTGGTCGGGTGACCGTCGAAGCCGAGGACGTCCGACGCGGCCGGCCAGCCGATCAAGGCCGCGCTGTCGAGCTCGGGCGCCAGGGGTACCGGATCCAGAATGCCGACAACCGTGAACCAATGGTTGCCGAGCCAGACGTTCAGGCCCAGGCCGCCGTCGGTGAGGCCCAGGATCGACGCGGCCCGGGAGCCGAGGACGACCGTGGGGTAGGTCGGCGCGGTGAGCCAGGTGCCGGCGTGCACGGTCATGCCGACGGTGGACGGCAGGTCGGGGCGGGCCGCCAGGACCGCGATGCCGCCGGACTCCGCGGCGGGGATGCGGTCGGTGCGGTACACGTGCGCGCTCGGCACCCGGCCCGTCGCGGAGACGTCGGTGACCGGGGCGATGCGCGCGACCATCGCCTCGGCGTCGTCGGGCAGATGAGCATCGTCGCCGAAGAACGACTTGCCGGGGCCGACGGTGAGCAGGTTGGTGCCCAGCGCCGCGAGCTGGCGGTCGACCTGGGCGCGGCTGGAGGCGGAGATGCCGACCACGGACATCATCGCGGCGATGCCGATCGCAATGCCGAGGGCGGAGAGCACCACCCGCAGCGGGCGCGTGCGCAGGCCGATGGCGCCCAGGCGCAGGATGTCGGCCGGTTTCATACCAGCCGCCCGTCGCGCAGCGCGAAGCGCGCCGGCAGGGAGGCGGCGATGTCGCGGTCGTGTGTGATGACGACGACCGTGGTGCCGGCCGCGTGCAGGGAGCGCAGGAGGGTCATGACGCCGGCGCCGGCGACGCTGTCGAGGTTGCCGGTCGGCTCGTCGGCCAGCAACAGCGGCGGGTCGCCGAGCACGGCGCGGGCGATCGCCACCCGCTGGCGCTCGCCGCCGGAGAGCTGGTTGGGGCGGTGGGACAGGCGATGGGCCAGGCCGACGCGCTCGAGGGCCTCGGCGGCGCGGCGGCGGCGCTCGGCGAGGGCGACGCCGGCGTACAGCAGGCCGTCGGCGACGTTGTCCAGGGCGGACATGCCGGCGGCGAGGTGGAACTGCTGGAAGACAAACCCGATCGTGGTGGCGCGCAGGCGGGACAGGCCGGCGTCCGACAGCGCCGCCACATCCCGGCCGTCGATGCGCACGGTGCCGCTCGTCGGGACGTCCAGCGCGCCGATGAGATGCAACAGCGTCGACTTGCCGGAGCCGGACGGGCCGACGATCGCGACCAGGGAGCCGGGCTTTACGCGCAGGGAGACGTCGTCGAGGGCCTTCACGCCGCCGGGGTACACCTTGCAGACGCTCGACAGCTCGATCATCCGGCCACCCCGACGGTCAGGCCCTCGGCGAGGTCGGGGCCGGCGACCTCGACCTTGCCGGAGGCGAACAGCCCGGTCTGCACGGCGACCGTGCGCGTAACGCCGTCGGTGACCAACTGCAGGCCGTACCCGCCCTCGGCCAGCGCCACCAGGGCGCTCACGGGCACGACGAGGACGTTGGCGCGCTGCTGCGACACGAGGGTGACGGTCACCGGGGCGGCGTCGTAGGTGCCCAGCTTCGCCTGGTCGGCGACGGTGACCGTGACGTCGACGGTGACCTTGGTCTGGTTGTTCACCACGGTGGCCGTCGCGACGGCGCCGATGGCCGAGATCTTGCCCTCGACCACGGTGTCGTCGGGCAGCTTGACCGAGGCGGCGGCGCCGACCGCGGCGAGGCGCTGCTCGGTCACGTCCAGCTGTACCGTCACCAGTCGCGTCGAACCGGTCCACTGCAGGATCGGTGCGGCCGCGCCGTCGCCCAGGTGGGCCTTGACCTCTCCGATGCGGACCGCGTCGGGCGCGACCACGATCCGGCCGAGCTCGACCGTTCCGGTCTCCTCCAGGCCCAGGTCGTGCTGCCAGTCGCGCACGGCGTCGGCGGTGGCGCCCGTGTACTCGTCGTCGGCGGTGAAGCCCTTGTAGCCGAGCGCCGCGAGGTTGGCCTCGAACGCGGTCACGTCGGCGCCCTCGTCGCCGGGGCGCAGCGGGCGGTAGAACGGCGCCGTCGCGTAGAAGAGCACGACCGGGCGGCCGTCCACGCGGTACATCGCCTCGCCCCGCTTGACCGTCGCACCCTCGGCCGGCAGGGCGGTGACGGTGCCCTGGATGCGGCCGTTGACGGTCACCGGGTCGCCGAAGCCGAGCGTGCCGTCGACGTCCTCGGTCGCGGTCAGCGTGCCCTTCGTGATCTTCGCCGTGTGCACCGGCGCGGGCGCCGCAGCTGGTGCGGATGACCGATTGAATCCGAGATAAACGCCCAAAGCCCCTAAGACGGCCGCCGCGGCAACGACCGCCAGCCAGCGCCTCACCGCTGCACCACGCCCTTGCAGGCCTGCGTGGCGGCCTGGAACTCCGGGCTGTTGAAGTCGATGCCGCCCTTCAGGATCGCCGACAACCCGGTGTTCGGATCGGGGTCCGGCATGTCGATGCCGTGCTCGCGCATGCACTTGGCGAAGGCCCGCGCCTGCTCGAGCTGCTCCGGCGAGAGGTTCTGCAGCTCGCCACCGTTCGGCAGGTACCGCTGGCACGCCGACGCCGCCGCCACGGCCTTGTTGCGGTCGCCGGCGGCCCCCGCGTCGAACTGCAGATTGCCGTCCGGCCCGGGATCGGGCACGTCGACGCCGTGCTCGCGCATGCACCTGGCGAACTGCCGGTTGGCCTCGGCCTTGTCCACGGATGCCGAGGGCTTCGGGCCACCCGAGGAGACCGTGGCGACCGAGGGGCCGGACGGCGCCGACGAGCAGCCGGCCAGCAGCAACAACGCGACGAGAAGGAGTCGTCTCATGGTCCCGAGTCAATGCCGAGAGCGATAAGACGGTCGTGAGCGCGGCGGCTTATCCCCGGCTTACACGGGTGCACGGCACCATGAGGGCATGCGGGTGTTGGTGGTCGAGGACGAGCAGCTGCTGGCCGACGCGGTCGCCGAGGGGCTGCGCCGCGAGTCGTTCGCGGTCGACGTGGCCTACGACGGCGAGGGGGCGCTGCAGCGGCTCGGCGTCAACGAGTACGACGTGCTGGTCCTCGACCGCGACCTGCCCGAGGTCGACGGCGACGAGGTGTGCCGGCACGTCAGCGCGACGCTGCCGGACACCCGAATCCTGATGCTGACCGCTGCCTCGGCGGTGGCCGAGCGCGTCGCCGGGCTCTCCCTGGGCGCCGACGACTACCTGGGCAAGCCGTTCGCGTTCACCGAGCTGGTGGCCCGGGTCCGCGCGCTCGGGCGGCGCAGCCGGGCGGCCGCTCCCCCGGTGCTGGAGCGCGGCGACCTGCGACTGGACCCGAGCCGCCGCGAGGTGTTCCGGGCGGGGCACTACGTCGGGCTCACCCGCAAGGAGTTCGCGGTGCTGGAGGAGCTGCTGCGGGCCGGCGGCGCGGTCGTGACGGCCGAGCAGCTGCTGGAGCGGGCGTGGGACGAGCACATCGACCCGTTCACCAACGTGCTGCGGGTGACCGTGATGACGCTGCGCCGCAAGCTGGGCGATCCGCCCGTGATCGAGACCGTCGCCGGAGTGGGGTACCAGATCCCGTGAAGCACCTACGCATCCGCGCCCGCCTGACGCTGCTGTACGGCCTGCTGTTCCTGGCCGGCGGCGCCCTGCTGCTCGGCGTCACGTACTTCCTGGTCAAGCAGAACATCCACCAGCGCAACACCGCGGCGACCGCGCTGCCGGCCGACGTGAAGCTGGACCTGGGCGAGCAGCAGATCCGGCTGCTGGAGTTCGTCCAGCAGCTGCAGGACCGGCAGGAGCGCATCGAGCAGGACACGCTGAACGCGCTGATCACGCAGGGCTCGATCGCGCTCGGGCTGGTCACCGTGATCGGGGTGGGGCTGGGCTGGCTGATGGCCGAGCGGGCGCTGCGGCCGGTCGGGCAGATCACCGAGACGGCCCGGCGGGTCGCCGGCGGCAATCTGCACGAGCGGATCGCGCTGGCCGGGCCGCAGGACGAGATCAAGGAGCTCGCCGACACCTTCGACTCGATGCTCGAGCGGCTGGACCAGGCCTTCGACGGGCAGCGGCGCTTCGCCGCGAACGCCTCGCACGAGCTGCGCACGCCGCTGACCATCAACCGGACGCTCATCGAGGTCACGCTCAGACGGCCGAACCCGCCCCCGGAGGTGGTACAGCTGGGCGAGACCCTGCTGGCCGTCAACGCCCGGCACGAGCGGCTCATCGACGGGCTGCTCACGCTGGTCGCCTCGGACCAGGCGCTGACCGTGCACGACCGGGTCGACCTCGCCGAGGTGGCGCGGCACGTGGTCGGCGACGAGCCGGGCACGGTCGAGGCCGACCTGCGGGCGGCGCCGGTCGTCGGGGACCCGGTGCTGCTGGAGCGGGTCGTGCAGAACCTCGTCGACAACGCGCTGGCCTACAACGTCCCCGGCGGGCATGTGTGGGTGTCCACGGAGAGCACGGACGGCGCCGCGCGGGTGGTCGTGGAGAACACCGGGCCGGTCGTCCCGGGGTACGAGATCCCGGGGCTTTTCGAGCCCTTCCGACGGCTCCGCTCGCGGACCGGATCGGCCCGAGGGACGGGCCTGGGCCTGTCGATCGTGCGCTCGGTCGCCGTCGCGCACGGCGGCACCGCCGAGGCCGAGCCGCGCGACGGCGGCGGGCTGCGGGTGACCGTGACTCTGCCCACACAAAACTAACCGACCGGTCGCGTTTATTGTTGGTACCGTCTGAGGCATGACGATCGACGGCCGCCTGGCGCGGGGCGAGCGAGCCCGGACCGCCGCGCTCGATGCGGCGATCGTGCTCGCCACCGAGTCCGGCCTGGACGGGCTGTCCTTCAACCAGCTCGCGGAGCGCCTCGGGGTCAGCAAGTCCGGGCTGTTCGCGCACTGGCGCACCAAGGAGGAGCTCCAGCTCGCGGCAATCGAGCACGCCCAGGAGCGCTACACGCGCGTGGTGGTCCGTCCCGCGCTGCACGAGCCGCGCGGGCTGCGGCGGCTGTGGGCGATGCACGACCGGCGCCTCGCCGACGTGGCCTCCGGCGACCTGCCCGGCGGCTGCTTCTTCTGCAACGCCCAGTTCGAGTTCGCCGCCCGGCCCGGCGTCGTGCACGACCGGCTCGCCGAGGCGCTCGGGCTCTGGCACGTGCTGCTGGAGCGGCTGATCACCGAGGCGATGCAGCTGGGCGAGCTGCGCACCGACACCGACCCGGCGCAGCTGGCCTTCGAGCTCAACGCGCACGAGACCGCGGCGATCTACGAGTCGCGGCTGCTGCCGGCGAGCCAGGTCTACACCTACGCGCGCACCGCCGCCCTGGTGCGGCTGCGCGGCCTGAGTCCGACACCCGAACTGCTTCCGGAGGCATGAGATGACCACATCGGTACTGCCCGGCGCCGTCGAGCCGTTCGTCGTGCACTTCGACGATCTCGACGCGATGGGGATCGTGCACAACGCGCGCTACGCGGTGTTCCTCGAACGCGCGCTGTCGAACTGGTGGGCCGAGCGGGGCCACTCCTACGCCGGCGGCCGCCCGACGACCACGGACGTGATGCACGCCGTCGCCGAGTACTCGATCTCCTACCGCGCGCCGGTGCGCGGCACGGGCGAGATCGGCGTGCACTTCTGGCTCGAGTCGCTGGGCGACAGCAGCGCGGTGTACCGCTTCCGGATCATCTCCGCGGACGGCGGGACCGTCCACGCGGAGGGGCGCCGGGTCAACGTGAAGCTCGACCCGAGGACCCTTCGCCCGGCGCCGTGGAGCGACCACGCCCGCGAGGTGGCCAGTGCGCTACTCGCCCCGGTGGGTGGCGAAGAAGGCCCGCAGCAGGACTGAGGACTCCTCCTGCAGCACCCCGCCGACCACCTCCGGACGGTGGGTGAGCCGCCGGTCGCGCAGCACGTCCCACAGCGAGCCGGCGGCGCCCGTCTTGGGCTCCCAGGCGCCGAAGACGACGGTGCCGACGCGGGCGAGGACGAGCGCGCCCGCGCACATGGTGCACGGCTCGACGGTCACGACGAGCACGCAGTCCTCGAGGCGCCAGCCGTCGCTGCCGCGGGCCTGCGCGGCGCGGCGCAGGGCGAGCATCTCGGCGTGCGCGGTGGGGTCGCCGGTCAGCTCGCGCTCGTTGTGCGCGGCGGCGAGCTCGGCGCCGTCCGGGCCGAGGATGACCGCCCCGATGGGCACGTCCGGACCGGCCCCGGCCGCGACCTCGAGGGCGCGGCGCATGGCCGGCTCCCACCGCCGCGCCACCGGGCTCACGCCTCGCGCAGCTCCTCGATCTCGTCGCCCGCGCCGATGGCCTGGCAGATCTCCGCGGTGAGGTCGGCGGGCAGCATGCCCTCCTGCGCGCACAGCTCCAGCAGTTGCCCGCTGGACAGGCCGAGGTCGGACAGCAGGTCCGGGTCGCCGACCGGCTCGATGTCGGGCTCGGCCGATGGACCCTCTTCCTCTTCCTCTTCGTCTTCCTCGTCGGACGGCTCGATCTCGGCGTCGTCGAGCTCGGGCACCCGCTCCTCGATGTCGCCCAGGAGGATCGCGCCCAGGCGCGACTCCTCGGCGAACACCGCGTCGGAGCCGAAGATGCGCAGATCCTCGCCCTCGTCGAGGCGCAGGATCACCAGGTAGGCGTCGTCGGACTCGACGAACAGCAGCGACACGGACGCCTCCGGATCGGCGTCGCGCAGTCGATCGGTGATCTCTTCGATGTCGGCGACGCCGCTGAGGTCGAGCTCGGCTGCGGCCCAGCTCCCAGCGCCGCGCGTGACAGCGGCAGCGAAGTGCGACACGGTCCCCCCGGTCGGTGCTCGTCGGTACGCGTGAACACTATTCGAGCGGGTTGCTGCTCGGCGGCAAAGGGCCCCGGAGTTCAGTCGGCGAGTCGCCGACGGCTTGCGATCAGCTCGCGCAGGCGGTCGGCGCGCAGCCGCCGCGGATGGAGCCGCTCGCGGAACGATTTCGCGTCCGCGAGTTCGACCAGCAGCGCGAGCCGCCGGCGACGCCGCTCGGGGTCGAGCCGCTGCAGCCTCAAAGCCATGAGGCTGAGGGTGATCCTCGCCGCAATCCACGTCAAGAGTGCGGAACAAACTCCGACGAACGGCTACTTTGCGTGCCCGGCACATGTCACCAGAGCAGCCACGTGCCGCCCGCAAGGTTGTACGCCACCACGATCCCGGCGATCGCCACCGCGACGCCGCTGGACCCCGCGACTCCCACGGCGACGCCTCGATCGCCGAAGCGGGCGAGGATCGCGGCGGCCGCCCAGGCGAGGATCCCGGCGATGAGGGTGATCCAGACGTACCCCCGGGCGGAACCGGTCATCATGAGCCCGAACAGCAGCATCCAGCCCGCGCCGGCCGCGGCGCCGGCGGCGAGCATCTGGCCGCGGACGGGCAGGGCCTCGCGGTAGGTCGGCCGGGGATTGTTGACCCGGAAGACCGGCGGTCGCAGCGCGCCCTGCCACTCGCCCATCGTGGCGGCCGGCGTCGGCGGCCGGGCGGCGCTCAGGCGGGGTGGCGGGCCGACGACGGGCGGGCCCATGGCGCCCGGCCACGGCTGGCGCGCCGTCTGGGCGCCGGCCGGACTGCCCGGCTCGGTCCACCGCGACTCGTGCGACTCGCTCACTGCCACATCATGCAGCTTAGCCCGAGGGCTCGGCCGAAGACCGTGAGCCGCTTCCGGCTCGCCCTCGTCGCAAACGGGGATAAATCGTATTCACGGCACCATGACCACACGTAATTGCTGGAATCGGCCGGAATGTGTCCATGCAAGTCGTTCGGCGGCCGTACCAAGCCGAACGGGTGACCGGGCGATGTGCGAGAGTTCCGCAGTGCGTGATGCGACGTTGAACGTGGCGGTGATCGGGCTCGGCCTGATCGGCGGATCGGTCCTGCGGGCGCTCGCGGTGCAGGGGCACAGGGTCACCGGCTACGACGCAGACCCGGCGACGCGCGCCACCGCGCGCACCGCCGCCGCGCAGGCCCCGGCCAACGCGCGCTGGCACGTGACCGCCTCGATCGCCGACGCGGTGCGCGACGCCGAGCTCGCCGTCGTCGCGGTGCCGCTGCCCGCCGTCGGGTCGGTCTTCGACGAGCTGGCCTCGCTCGCGTACGTCGGCGTCGTCACCGACGTCACCTCGGTCAAGGGCCCGGTGCGCGACCTCGCCGCCGACCGCCTGCGCACCGGCGGCCAGTCGCTGGCCACGTTCATCGGCGGGCACCCGATGGCCGGCCGCGAGACGTCCGGCTTCACCGCCGCCGACCCGCGGCTGTTCAACGGCTGCGCGTGGGTGCTGTGCCTCGGCGAGGACGGCGCCGGCCTGCGCGACTGGGTGGAGCTCGCCGCGCTCGTCACCGGCCTCGGCGCGCGGGTCGTGCCGGCGACGCCCGACGAGCACGACGCCGCCGTCGCCGCCATCTCGCACGTGCCGCACCTCGTCGCCGCCGCCGTCGCCGCGCTCATCTCCAGCGACCCGCTCGCCGGCACGCTCGGCGCGGGCTCGTTCCGCGACGGCACCCGGGTCGCCGCGTCGCGCCCCGACCTCACCGCGGCGATGTGCGGCGGCAACGCACCCGCCGTCGGCCGCGCGCTGGACACGGTGCTCGCCGACCTCAACGCCGCCCGCGCCGCCCTCGACGGCGCCGACCCGATCGGCGCGCTGACCCCGTGGCTCACCCCCGGCCACAACGCGCGCCTGGCCTGGCCGCCGCAGCCCGGCGAGTCCGCCGACCTGCCCGCGCGCGCCGACGTCCTGCTGCGCCTGGGCCGGGTCGGCGGCTGGATCGAGTCGGTGTCAGCCGACCGCAGGACCGTTCGCGCCGTCCGCCCGGCCTGAGAACACCCGCTCGTCGGTCACCACGGCGGTGACCAGCTCCGCCGGCGTGACGTCGAACGCCGGGTTGACCGCCGCCGTACCGTCCGGCGCGCCGTGCCCCGCGACCTCGGCCGCGCCGCGGTCCTCGATCTCCACGTCGGCCCCCGACGCCGTCGCGAGGTCCACGGTCGACTCCGGCGCGACGCAGATGAACGGAATGCCGGCCGCCCGCGCGCCGAGCGCGTGCGCGTAGGTGCCGATCTTGTTCACCACATCGCCGTTGGCGCAGATGCGATCCGCGCCCAGGATCACCGCGTCGACCTCGCCGCGCGCCATCAGGAACGGCCCGGCCGAGTCGACCGCCAGTCGATGCGGAACGCCCTCCCGCGCCAGCTCCCACGTGGTCAGCCGGGCCCCTTGCAGCAGCGGCCGCGTCTCGCTGGCCACGACACCGGCCAGCTTCCCGCGCCGGTGCAGCTCGAACACCACCGCGAGCGCCGTGCCGTCGACCACGGTGCACAGCCCGCCGGTGTTGCAGTGGGTCAGCAGCCGCACGCCCGGCCCGCACAGCCGTTCCACGAGATCCGCGCCCCGCCGCGCCATTTCCGCCGAGCTCGCGATTTCCTCGTCCCGGATGCGCAACGCCTCGGCGAGGCACGCATCGAAGGAGGGCAACAGCGCCGCGACCCGCCGCGCGCCGCGGGCCAGGTTGACCGCCGTCGGTCTCGCCGTTTCCAGGAGGTGTACCGCATGAGCCTGCTCCTGCGCCCCCTCGTGCCCGGCGGCGGCGAGCGCCACCCCGAGCGCACCGGCGACCCCGAGCGCCGGCGCACCGCGCACCGCGAGCCGCTGAATGGCCGCGACCAGCTCGTCAACGCTCTCCAGCCGCAGGTACACGGTCTCGCCCGGCAACCTCGTCTGGTCGACGATGACCACCGCCCCGTCAATCCAGTCAATGGTGCGCATCAATGCCTCCCGCCCCGTTGGAATTCGTCCGTTCGGTCGCATACCCGAACCGTTTTACGAAAGCGCCAACGGTCGACGTCGACGCGCGTACATTCGGTTTTCATGAGCTCCGCACTGGTGCTCGCGGCGGTCCCGTTCCTACTGGCCGCGAGCCTGCTCGCGTTGATGAAGGTTCCGACCAATATCCAGCTGACCGTCACGGACAGCGCGCTCGTCATCGAGCCGCAGGGCCTGGACCGCTGGTGGACCCGCCGCGACCGCATCGAGGTCCCGGTAGCGTCCATCTCGTCGATCCGGATCGCCCCGCGCTCGGAGGCCCCGCCACTGCCTCGCAGCCACGCCCTGCACATCTCAGGCATCATCACGGCGGGCCCGCACGGCGACTCTTTCTGGGACGTGCGCCGCGGCGACCAGCTCCTCATCATCCAGTGCCTCCCGGGCGCGGAGTTCGGCACGTTCGTGCTGCAGTTCGCCAACCCGTTCGCAACGCTGACCCGCACGCGAACGGTACTCGCACCGCAACCCCAGCGCGCCTCCCACTCCTGACCACGCCGCCCGTCTCGCAGCCCCCGACCGGGACGACTCCGCGCTCCCTGCCCTGCCTTGGCTGGTTCGTCGTTCTTGACCGGCGCCGCTCTGCACTCCCCCAGCGGCCCGCCTCGGCTCTGCTGATCGGCTCGGTTTCCGCGTCTGCGCGTCTGGTCGGCCAGCTCGACTCCTGACCGGCCGCAGATAAGTCCAGACGCTGGCGCGTCCGGACTTATCCGATATTTCATGTTATTCCGGCCAGCGGTCCGATTCGGCCGCCTTCCCGTCGCAGGGACGCACGGGCCGACCGAAGCGGGCCCAGCCGGCCGCGATGGCGGTGCCTGCGTTCCAGTCGCCGCCATGCAGGACAAGGCGCCGAGAGATGCCCGCGGCACCGCGCGGACGCGGCACGGCACGGCGCGGACGCGGCACGGACGCGGCACGGCACAGCGGGCACGGACGCGGCACAGCGCAGCGCGGCATCGGCGCAGCAGGCACGGACGTGGCACGGCGCGGCACGGGCGCGACGCGGCACGGGCGCAACGCGGCGCGGTGGTGGAGGGCGAGACCCGATAGCGTGGTGCGCATGGCGTCAGCGCGTGATCCGTTGGCCGATCTGCGTCGCATCGCGTTCCTGCTCGAGCGGGCCCATGAAGCGACCTATCGCGTCCGAGCGTTCCGAGGGGCCGCGACCAAGCTGGCCAAGCTGCCAGAGGGCGAGCTCGAGGCGAGAGCGCGGGCCGGGACGCTGACGGAACTGCCTGGCGTAGGCGACGTCACGGCGCGATGCGTGGTCGAGTCGCTGGCCGGGGAGGAGCCCGTGTACCTGCGCAGGCTCGAAGCCACCGCCGGGCAGGACCTCGACGAAGCCACCGCGGCGCTGCTGGCCGCGCTCAAAGGGGACTGCCACGCGCACTCCGACTGGTCCGACGGCGGGTCGCCGATCGACGAGATGGCCCTGGCCGCGGCGCAGATCGGGCACGAGTACCTCGTGCTCACGGATCACTCGCCGCGGCTCACCGTTGCGCGTGGGCTGTCGGCGGAGAGGCTGGCCGAGCAGCTCGACGTCGTTGCGGAGATCAACGCGGGGTTCGAAGGGCTGGGGATGGAGTTTCGGATCCTCACCGGGATCGAGGTCGACATCCTCGCGGACGGGGCGCTCGATCAGACCGACGAGCTGCTGGAGCGGCTCGACGTGGTGGTCGGGTCGGTGCACAGCAACCTCAAGGACGAGCCCGATGTCATGACGCGGCGGATGGTGCGGGCGCTCGGGAACCCGCACCTCGACATTCTCGGGCACTGCACGGGGCGGCTCATTACCGGTGGGCGTGGGACACGGCCGGAGAGCCGGTTCGATGCGGAGGCCGTGTTCAAGGCCGCCGTCGAGCACGACAAGGCGATCGAGATCAACTCCCGGCCCGAGCGGCTCGATCCGCCGAAGCGGCTGCTACGGGTGGCGCTGGAGGCCGGCTGTCGCTTCGCCATCGACACCGACGCTCACGCGCCCGGGCAGCTCGACTGGCTGTCCAACGGGTGCTCCCGGGCCGTCGCCTGCGGGGTGCCGGCCGACCGCATCGTCAACACCATGGGGGCGAAGGACCTCGTGGCGTGGGCGGCGTCGCACGAGTAGGCCCTGGGAGACGCCGACGCCGAGCAGGACGACGAGGCCGCCGACGGGCTGGTGCCAGGTGAGGTGCTCGCCGAGGAAGGCGACGCCGGCGATCGCGGCGACGAACGGCGGGAAGTACGTGACCATGGAGCCCGTCGTGATGCCCGCGGTCTGCACGACGTGGTAGTTGAGCGCGAACGCGATGCCGGTGCCGAAGACGCCCAGGGCGAGGACGCCGAGCCACACGCGCGGGCCCAGGTCCAGCGGGGACGGGGGCAGGCCGGCGATGATCGGGGCCGCGATGACGAGGTGCAGCGTGGACATGATGAGCTGGCCGGCGGAGAGCTGAAACGGCGAGATGTCGTAGTGCTGCATCAGCCAGCGGGTGTAGTTGAACGCGATGCCGTAGCAGGTCACGGCGCACAGCAGCATGAGCTGGCCGGAAAGCGAGCTACCGCCGACACCGTTCCAGACGCCGAGCACTACGAGTACACCCGCGAAACCAGTCAGCAGTCCGGCAATCTGGCGCCGGCTCGGGCGCTGTGAACGGACCGCGACCAGGGTGACCAGGAGGGTGGTCAGCGGGGCGGTGCCGTTCCAGATGCCGGCGAGCACCGACGGCACGCGCTGCTCCGCGTAGCCGAACAGGGTGAACGGCACGGTCGCGGCGAACAGCGAGAACAGGAACAGGTGGCCCCACAGCCGCAGACCGCGCGGCAGCCCGATGCGGCGCACGCCCAGCAGGACGAGCAGCGTCAGCGCGCCCAGCGCGATGCGGAAGAGGGCGATGTACACCGGCGCCAGCCCCACCAGCGCGTCCTTGATGAACATGAAACTGGTGCCCCAGATGAGGGCGACCGCGGCAAAGGCCGGCAGCCAGCGCTTGGCGTCAGGAGCGGGGCTCGTCATGGCCCTTACTCTGCACTGGGCGCGGTCACCCTGTCGCGCGGGTATCGGACCTGAAGGGCCCCGCCGGGCCACCCGTTGTGAATTGGCCTGCGGGTGTACCGCGGCGGCCGCCCCGGTGAAGTAGGGTTCGGCGGGTGGGTTCTATCGATGACATCGCCAACAGGTATGTCGAGCAGTGGGCGCCCCTCGACCCGATCGGGGCGACCTTCGTCGGCATTGCCGGCCACGACGACCGGCTGACCGACCTCTCCCCCGACGGCTTCGCCGCGCTCGCGGACCTCGACCGGCAGGCGCTCGCCGCGCTCGACGCCGAGACCCCGGCCACCGAGACCGAGCGGGTCGCCAAGGAGGCCATGCAGGAGCGCCTGGGGCTGGCCCTGGAGCGGTACGAGGCCGGCGACCTCACCAGCGACGTCAACGTGATCTCCAGCCCGCTGCACGGCGTGCGGAGCTCGTTCGACCTCATGCCGACCGAGGGCGAGCAGGCGGCGAACGACATCCGCGAGCGCCTCGTCGCCGTGCCCACCGCGCTCGCGCAGTGGCGCCAGACGCTGATGTACGAGGCCCAGCGCGGCAACGTCGCGCCGGCCAAGCAGATCGTCGAGGTGGCCAAGCAGTGCGAGGTCTGGGCCGACCTCGAGGGCGACAACTTCTACCCCGACCTCGCCGCGCGCGTGCGCGGTGGGGGCTCGGCGCTCGCCGCGGAGCTCGGCCGCGCCGCCGAGGCCGCCCGCGCCGCGACGGTGGAGACCGGCGAGTTCCTGCGCCGGGAGCTGGCGCCGATCGGCCGGCCGAAGGAGGCCGCCGGGCGCGAGCGCTACCAGCTCGCCTCCCGCTACTTCCTGGGCGCGACCGTCGACCTCGACGAGGCCTACGCCTGGGGCTTCGACGAGCTCGCCCGCCTCGAGTCGGAGATGCGCACGGTCGCGGACAAGATCGTGCCCGGCGGGACGGTCGACGAGGCGGTCGCCGCGCTGGACGCCGACCCGACCCGCACGATCCGCGGCAAGGACGCGTTCCGCGACTGGATGCAGCAGCTCGCCGACGCCACCGTGCAGGAGCTCAACGGCCGGCACTTCGACATCCCGGAGCAGGTGCGCGCGATCGAGTGCATGCTCGCGCCGACGTCGGACGGCGGCATCTACTACACCGGGCCGAGCGAGGACTTCAGCCGCCCGGGACGCATGTGGTGGGCGGTGCCGCAGGGCGTGGACAGCTTCTCGACGTGGCGCGAGGTCACCACGGTGTACCACGAGGGCGTCCCCGGCCATCACCTGCAGATCGCCCAGACCTACGTGCGCGCCGAGCTGCTCAACCGCTGGCGCCGGGTGCTCGCGTGGTCGTCCGGGCACGGCGAGGGCTGGGCGCTCTACGCCGAGCGGCTGATGGACGAGCTGGGGTATCTCTCCGACCCCGGCGACCGGCTCGGCATGCTCGACGGCCAGGCGTTCCGCGCCACCCGCGTGATCGTCGACATCGGCATGCACCTGGAGCTCGAGATCCCGCGCGACAACCCGTTCGGCTTCGCGCCGGGCGAGCGCTGGACGCCGGAGCTCGGCTGGGAGTTCCTGCGCGCGCACTGCCGCGTGGAGGACAAGAGCCTGCGTTTCGAGCTCAACCGGTATCTCGGCTGGCCCGGCCAGGCCCCGTCGTACAAGCTCGGCGAGCGCGCCTGGCTCGCGGCCCGCGCCGACGCACACGCCCGCAAGGGCTCCGCGTTCGACCTCAAGGCCTTCCACCGCGACGCGCTCAACCTCGGCTCCCTGGGTCTCGACCCGCTGCAGGCCGCCCTGGCCCGGCTGTAAGGGCCCGGCGTGAACGACGGCCCGCTCGCCGGGCTGCTCGTCGCGGACTTCTCGCGCGTGCTGGCCGGGCCGCTGGCCACCATGACGCTCGGCGACCTCGGCGCCGACGTGGTCAAGGTGGAGCGGCCCGGCGTCGGCGACGACACGCGCGCCTGGGGGCCGCCGCACGCGCCGGACGGCACGTCGACGTACTACCTGTCGGTCAACCGCAACAAGCGCGGCGCCGCCCTCGACCTGGCCTCGCCCGAGGCGCTGGCGCTGGCCCGCCGGGCCGACATCCTGGTGGAGAACTTCGCGCCGGGCACGATGGAGCGCTTCGGCCTCGGCTACGAGCAGCTGCGCCCGGCGTGCCCGCGCCTGGTCTACGCCAGCGTGACGGGCTTCGGGCGGGCGGCGCCGGCTCCGGGGTACGACTTCCTGGTGCAGGCCCTCGGCGGCCTCATGTCCATCACGGGCGCGCCGGACGGCCCGCCGACCAAGGTGGGCGTTGCGCTCGTCGACGTGCTCGCCGGGCAGCAGCTCACCGCCGGCATTCTGGCCGCGTTGTACGCCAGGGAGCGCACCGGCCGCGGCCAGCGCGTCGAGGTGAGCCTCCTGGGCGCGCTGCTGTCCGGGCTGGTGAACCAGGCCTCGGCCGTGCTCAACGCCGGCGTCGTGCCCGGGCGTATGGGCAACCGGCACCCGAGCATCGCGCCCTACGAGACCTACGCCGCGGCCGACGGCGACCTGGTCCTGGCCGTCGGCAACGACGCGCAGTTCGCGCGGCTGGCCGCGGCGCTCGGCCTCGCGCCCGACGAGCGGTTCGACACCAACGCCGGGCGCGTCGCGCACCGGGCGGCGCTCGCCAACGTCCTGGAGGCCGTGCTCGGCACGGCGCCGGTCGCGCACTGGGTGGCCGAACTGACCGCTGCGGGTGTGCCCTGCGGGGCGGTGAACACGGTTGCCGAGGCGATCGCGCTCGCGGAGCGGCTCGGGCTCGGGCCGGTCGTGGAGCTCGGTGGACGGCGCTCGATCGCCTCGCCCATCTCGCTGTCGGAAACGCCGGTGACGTACCGCCTGGCGCCGCCGGACCTCAATGAATAAGCCCGGATCCGTGACCGGATCCGGGCTTATCCGCCGAACGGCTCAGCCGGCGTACGCGATGGTCATGTTCGGGGCGGTCAGGACGTTCGACTGGACGTAGACCAGTTCGATCGTGCAGGCCGTGTAGAAGCCGGGCAGGGGGATCGCCGGCGGCGGGAACGACGGGGTGAACGTGAGCGGCAGCAGGCCGAGCACGTTGGCCGAGAAGCTCGTGGTGTAGAACTTCACGTCGCCCTCGACCGTCAGCTTGCTGCTCTTGGTGAGCAGCAGCGTCCCGGCGCCCGGGGTGTCGAGCTCGAACGGGGTGGAGACCGAGTTCTTCATCGTGAAGGCCAGGACCTTCACCGTCGTGCCGTCCTTGTGGGGCAGCTCGGCGACGCCGTCGTAGGTCAGCCCCTCCATCGTCATCACATCGGCCTTGAGGATCGACGGCTGCTTGGCGACGAAGGGCTGGCCGGCGGCGACCTGGGCCTTCTTGTTGTTCGGGGTCGGCGACGCGGTCGCGGTCGCGCAGCCCGCCGAATGGCTCGCCGCCGGCTTGGTCGCCGGCGCGCTGGTGGTCTGCGCCGGGGCGCCGGTGGTGGCGCTGGCCTCCGGCGTGGCCTGCGCGGTCTGCTCTTCCGTCTTCGCGCCGCCGTTGAAGAGGTTGCCGAGCCAGCCCAGGAGGCCCCCGGACTTCTCCTCCGCGGTCGGCGTCGGCGTCGGCGTCGGGCTCGCGGCCGGGGTGGTGGTTTCGGTCGCGGGCGCGCCGGTGGCCGTCGCGGACGCGGACTTGGCCGGCGCGGCCGAGCCGCACGTGGTCGGCGCGGCGTAGGCCGCGCCGGTGTGGTTGGCCGCGCCCACGACCGCGGCGGTCGCGACGATCGCCATCAGCATCGGGCCCAGGTGACGCCGCTTGGGCAGGTCACCCGGGCCTTCCGCTGGGGGGAGCTGGTCATCGGCGCTGCCCGCACCGCCCCCTTCGTACATGCCGCCGCCGTACGGCCGGACGCCCGGGTGCAGGGGACTGACCTGCGTGGTCGGCAGTTCGTCGGTCAGCACGCCGGAGCTCGGGCGCTCGACGGTCTCCTCGGCGAGGATGTCGTCGAGGCGGGTGTCCTCGTAGTAGGGCTCCTCGGCCGGGCCGGGCGGCCCGTCCGGCTCCTCCTCGGTGGGCTCGGGCGCAGCGCCCGGCGACCAGGCGGCCGTGAGGCCGCCGCCGACGAGGCCCAGGACCGTGCCGAGGAAGAACCCGCCGAGGTTGAGGCCGATCAGCGAGTACAGCGCGACGACGGTGCCGAGGATGCCGTAGAAGAGGCGCTGCTGAGGGGTGAGCCAGCTCAGGCCACCACAGAGCAGCATCATCAGCGGCAGGACGTAGGACAGGAAGCCGGTCGGGCCGAAGTGGATCTCCAGCGCCAGGTGCAGGTTGCCGCTGAGGAAGAGCTCCAGCCCCGACAGGATCAGGAAGAGCCCGCCCCAGAACGGCCGTTGGGCGCGCCACCCACCGAAGGTCGCACGGTCTTTCGCGTGCGCGGCGTGCGAGGTGGTCACTGCGTCCTCCAGGTCGGTAACAACAGGAAGCCCGCGGGTTTGCCACCCGCGGGCCCTGGCGTTGCGGTTAGAAGCACTCCTCCGGGTTCGCACCCGTGGAGACGCTCAGGTCGAGGCCGCTCAGCTTGAACGTGCCGGCGGTGGTCGACCAGGCGACCTGCTTGAGGTTGGTGATCACGACGCCGTCCGCCTGCTGGGCGAAGCCGCCCTGCATGCCCTTCGCGTTCGGGCCGCCCTTGGTCAGGTCGGACGCGTCGATGCCGATCTGGATGTTGTCGAACGTCGCGTCGCCCTTGAGCGAGGACAGGTCGATCAGCAGGTTGGTGGCCTCGGCCGGGTTGTTCGGGTCCTTACCGGCGTGGATGACCATGGAGGCCGGCAGGCCGGGCACCTTCACCGACTGGCACAGGTTGTACAGCTTCGCGCTGGCGATGCCGGAGACGGCGACCAGGTGGTTCTTGGGGTCGGCCGGGTTGGCGGGGTTGGCGCCCTTCTCCGAGGCCATGCCACCGTACTGGACGAAGCCGGTGCCCACGAGCTTGTCGGCGGACACCTTGAACTGACTGCCGGACACGTTGAACGACGCGGCGATGGCGCCGGTGGCCTGGCCGAAGACGATGGCGCCGGCGATGAAGCTGGCCGGCACGATGACGGTAGCGAAACGCTTCCATCGCGTGCGGCCCTTCACCGCGCTGCCCTGAGCTACGGACACGTAGGGCTCCTCTTGTCGCGGGGTGCTAATGGTGCGGCGCTCCTGCCGTGCGGGCGCTCGCATGGCGCTGCCGGGACCGGCCTCTGGCGGCTGCCGGGGCGGACCTTCCAGAGGTGTTCCAAAGGCCGGGTCGGGGCGTGCGCAAGATGTTGCCGGGTCCCTCGCGCGCGTACAAGGCCGGTCGTTACTGGCCGGTAACCCGCTAGTGGAGAATTTCATACGCTCCGTAGTCGGTTACGGGGACGTTTCGGCGGGGTGACTCGCCATCAAAGCCGTGCAATCCGGACAGACCCCCGCTGTGACGACTACCACAGGTAGCCGATCAAGGGATGTATCACGGTTTCGTAACGACAAACTCCGGAGGTTCTTTTCTGAAGATAGAGCCTCATGAGTTTGCCCACAAACACCGCAAAGCCCGCATCTCGAAAAACTCGGCATTGCGCAGTTGGCGCGCCCGGTGGTTAGTTAACACGCGTAACTAACGAGGGTGGCCGCCATCCGCCCGAAACGTTAGTCACCGCGCGACAGAGGGTCGGCGCCCTGCGTCCAGCGGCTGCTCATCGCAAGCGCGGTCGGCGCGCGTCTTGCCTGGCTGGATCCCCATCAGCTCAGGAAGGACACCCGCAATGGCACCATCCCCGCGCCGGTGGAGACGGCTGCTGACCGCAGCCGGCCTCGCCGCCGGCAGCACCGTCGTGGCGGCCGTGGCCAATGCGCCCGCCGCCACCGCGATCACCCTGCCGGCCAGCGACTATCAGCACGTACAGCTGGCCCTGGGCAGCGCCGAGCTCGGCGAGGCTATGTCCCTGGCGGTCATGCCCGACCGCACGGTGATCCACACCGCCCGGGACGGCACAGTCCGCGTCACCGACGCCGCGGGCAACACGAAGGTCGCCGCCAAGCTCTCCGTGTACACCCACGACGAGGAGGGGCTGCAGGGCGTCGCCGTCGACCCCGGCTTCGCCACCAACCGGTGGGTGTGGCTGTACTACTCGCCGACTCTGTCCACGCCGTCCGGCGACGCGCCCGCCACGGGTACCACCGCCGACTTCAACGCGTGGAAGGGCCACCTCAACCTGTCCCGGTTCACCGTGAAGTCGGACAACACGCTGGACCTCGCCAGCGAGAAGGTCGTCCTGACCGTCGACAACGACCGCGGCCTGTGCTGCCACGTCGGCGGCGACATCGACTTCGACGCGCAGGGCAACCTGTACCTGACGACCGGTGACGACACCAACCCGTTCGAGTCGGCCTCCTACGCGCCGATCGACGAGCGGACCAACCGCAACCCGCAGTACGACGCGCAGCGCTCCGCGGCCAACTCCAACGACCTGCGCGGCAAGCTGCTGCGGATCCACCCGAACACCGACGGGACGTACTCCATCCCGGCCGGCAACATGTTCGCGCCGGGCACCGCGAAGACCCGCCCGGAGATCTACGCGATGGGCTTCCGCAACCCGTTCCGGATGAGCGTCGACAAGCCGACCGGCGTCGTGTACCTCGGCGACTACGGCCCCGACGCCGGCGTCACGGACCCGAACCGCGGCCCCAACGGCCAGGTCGAGTTCGACCGGGTCACCGGGCCGGGCTTCTACGGCTGGCCGTACTGCACCGGCACGAACACCACGTCGGAGACCTACAACGAGTGGGACTTCGCGGCCAACGTGACCGGCCCGAAGTACAACTGCGCCGGCGGCCCGACGAACAACTCGTTCCGCAACACGGGCCTGACCACCCTGCCCGCCGCCAAGGCGAGCTGGATCCGCTACGGCGGCGACGCCGGCAGCCCGCCGGAGTTCGGCGGCGGCTCCGAGTCGCCGATGGGCGGCCCGGTGTACCGCTACAACGCCTCGCTCAACTCGGCGGTGAAGTTCCCGCAGACGCTGGACGGCAACTTCTTCGCCGGCGAGTACGGGCGCAAGTGGATCAAGCCGGTCAAGATCAACGCCGACGGCTCGCCGGGCGAGATCTCGACCTTCCCGTGGGCGGGCACGCAGGTCATGGACATGGCCTTCGGCCCCGACGGCGCGCTCTACGTGCTCGACTACGGCACCGGGTCGAACAACCAGGCGCTGTACCGCGTGGAGTACATCGGCGGCGGCAACCGCGCCCCGATCGCGAAGATCACCCCGGACAAGACCTCCGGGCCCAACCCGCTGACGGTGAACTTCTCCTCGGCGGGCAGCTCCGACCCCGAGGGCGGGGCGCTGACCTACGCCTGGGACTTCGACGGCAACGGTACGACCGACTCGACCGCCGCCAACCCGTCGTTCACCTACACCACGAACGGCACGAAGACCCCGACGCTGACGGTGAAGGACCCGCAGGGCCTCACCGGCTCGGCGAGCACGGTCATCACGGTGGGCAACACGACGCCGACGGTGAAGCTGAACCTGCCCGCCAACGGCCAGCTGTTCAGCTTCGGCGACACGGTGCCGTTCAACGTGACGGTGACCGACCCCGAGGACGGCACGATCGACTGCTCGAGAGTGACGGTCACGTACTTCCTCGGCCACGACCAGCACTCGCACCAGATCACGTCGAAGACCGGCTGCACCGGCTCCATCACGGTGCCGGTCGACGGTGAGCACGACGCCGCGGCGAACATCTTCGGCATCTTCGACGCCTCCTACACCGACAACGGCGGTCTGACCGGCCACGGCATCTCGACGCTGCAGCCGCGCCACCGCCAGGGCGAGCACTTCGGCGCCCAGTCCGGCGGCGTCCAGATCGCCAGCCACGCCACGGCCGAGGGCGGCTCGACGGTCGGCTTCATCGACAACAACGACTGGGTGTCGTTCACGCCGTACCTGCTCAACAACGCCACGCAGTTCACCGCGCGGGTCTCGTCGGCCGGCGCCGGCGGCACGATCGAGGTTCGCGCCGGCTCGGCGACGGGCACGCTGCTCGGCACCGCCACGGTGACCCCGACCGGCAGCTGGGACACGTTCGCCAACGTCACGGCGAACATCTCCGGCGCGCCGAGCACGGCCACCACGCTGTACCTGGTGTTCAAGGGCGGCGCGGGCAACCTGTTCGACCTCGACGCGTTCACGTTCACCACCGGCACCTCGAGCACCCCGGTGGTGAGCCTGCGGTCGCTGACGAACAACCTGTACGTGTCGGCGCCGAACGCGACGACCGCGCTGATCGCCAACTCCTCGACGATCGGCACGGCGCAGCAGTTCGACATGATCGACCTCGGCGGCGGCAAGATCGCGCTGCGGGCGAGGTCGAACAGCCAGTACGTCTGCGCCGAGAACGCGGGCGCCAACCCGCTGCTGGCCAACCGCGCGGCGGCCGGCTCGTGGGAGACGTTCAACCTGATCCGCAACTCCGACGGCAGTGAGAGCCTGCAGGCGACGGTGAACAGCATGTACGTCACCGCCGAGAACAACGGCGCGGGATCGCTCATCGCCAACCGCACCGCGATCGGGCCGTGGGAGAAGTTCGACCTGATCGGGGCCTGATCAGTAGCACGTGCCACTGTAGGTTGTTGGATATTGATGAGTGACTCTTGACACTTCACGTTTGAACGTGAGTGTATGTGTCGATCCGTGGGGGTGTGCTGAGCGCCCCCACGGATCGGCCGCGGTCCGCCACCGCGGTTTCGGCACGCCTCGAGGAGTCTCTCCATGAAGCTCTCCAGACGGGTCTCGCTGGCCCTCGCCCCGCTGCTCGCGACCGCCGGCGTGCTGGTCGCCTCCGCGCAGCCCGCCGGCGCCTGGACCCCCAAGACGCCGCCGATGACGACGCCGTGGACCAACTCGGTGTCCACGACCGACCCGCTGCCCGAGTACCCGCGACCGCAGATGACCCGCGCGGACTGGGCGAGCCTCAACGGGATCTGGGACTTCGCCGTCACCGGCAGCGGGCAGACGACGCCGCCGGGCACCTTCGGCGAGCAGATCCGGGTGCCGTTCCCGGTCGAGTCCGCGCTCTCCGGCATTCAGCGGAAGATCACAGAGAACGACAAGATGTGGTACCGCCGGACGTTCACGATCCCCGCCAGTTGGAGCGGCCGGCGCGTCCAGCTGAACTTCGGCGCCGTCGACTGGCAGACCACGGTGTGGGTCAACGGCACGCAGGCCGGCGCGGTGCACAGCGGCGGCTACGACGCCTTCACCTACGACATCACCCCGCTGCTGGGCAGCGGGACCAACACGATCGTCGTGGGCGTCTACGACCCGACGGACGCCGGCACCCAGGCAGTCGGCAAGCAGCGGCGCAACGACGTGCTCCCGCACGCCGGCGGCGGCATCTTCTACACCGGCGCCTCCGGCATCTGGCAGACCGTGTGGCTGGAGCCCACGCCGACGGCCAGCATCACGCGCGTCGACCTGGTGCCCAATCTGTCCAACAACACGCTGTCGGTGAACGCGCAGGGCACGGGCCTGTCCGGGCAGACGGTGACCGCCACCGTCTCCACCGGCGGCACGACCGTCGGCACCGCGAGCGGCAGCCCCGGCACCGCCTTCTCGGTCTCCGTGCCCAACGCGCACCGCTGGACGCCCGACGACCCGTTCCTCTACGACGTGAAGGTCGAGCTGCGCAGCGGCTCCACCGTCGTGGACTCGGTCGGCAGCTACGCCGGCATGCGCTCGATCTCCGTCGGCAGCGTCAACGGCAAGCTGCGCATCCTGCTCAACGGGCAGTTCGTGTTCCAGACCGGGACGCTGGACCAGGGGTACTGGCCGGACGGCATCTACACCGCGCCGACCGACGCGGCCCTGCGCTCCGACCTGCAGGCGCACAAGACCATGGGCTTCAACATGGTGCGCAAGCACATCAAGGTGGAGCCGCAGCGCTGGTTCTACGCCGCCGACCAGCTCGGCCTGCTCGTGTGGCAGGACATGCCGGCGATGCCGACCGGCAAGACGCCCACGACGGCGGCCCGCACCCAGTGGGAGGCCGAGTTCCACCGCATCATCGACCAGCACCGCAGCTCGCCCGCCCTGGTCATGTGGGTCGACCAGAACGAGGGCTGGGGCCAGTACGACCAGGCCCGCATCGCCGGCGACGTCAAGGCCTACGACCCGTCGCGGCTGGTGAACAACATGAGCGGCGTGAACTGCTGCGGCTCGGTCGACGGCGGCAACGGCGACGTGGTGGACAACCACATCTACGTCGGGCCGGGCGCCACCCGCCCGTCGGGCACCCGCGCCGCGGTGCTGGGCGAGTTCGGCGGCCTGGGCCTGCGGGTGTCGGGCCACGAGTGGTCGCCGGGCAACGGCTTCAGCTACGAGGACCAGGCCAGCGCCGCGCGGCTCAACGACCGGCTCAACGGCCTCTACGAGCAGCTGCGCACCGGCGGGCTGCCGCAGGGCCTGTCCGCCTCCGTGTACACCGAGATCACCGACGTGGAGAACGAGAGCAACGGCCTGCTCACGTACGACCGGCAGGTGGTCAAGGTCGACGCCGCCCGCCTGCGGGCCACCAACCAGGCACTCATCGCGGCATCGGGCAACCCGGTCGCCCCTGCGACGCTGCAGACGGGGGTCTACAAGTCGCTGCGGGCGACGACGGCGTGCTGCACCAACCGGTACATCCGCCACCAGAACAGCCTCGGCTATACCGAGGTCGTGGACGCCAACAGCAGCACGCTGCTGAAGCAGGACGCCACCTGGCGGGTCGTGCCGGGCCTGGCCGACTCCTCGTGCTACTCGTTCGAGTCGCGCAACTTCCCCGGCCAGTACCTGCGCCACCAGGCGTTCCGGGTGCGCAAGGACGCCAACGACAACTCGGCGCTGTTCAAGGCCGACGCGACGTGGTGCGCGCAGCAGGCCTCGGGCGGGGTGCGGCTGACGGCCTGGAACTTCCCCGGCCAGTACCTGCGCCACTACGCCGCAGAACTGTGGCTCGCCACCCCAGGCGGCCCGAACGCCTACGACGGCTCGGGCCTCTTCGTCGAGGACACCACGTGGTCTGTAGACGCTCCTTGGGCGCCGTAACACCCGCTGGCGCTACAGCGGCCCTCAGGCCGCTGTAGCGCCACCGCCTGGCTTGGGAGACGGCGGCCCCTGGGGCGCTCTGTAACGCCGCCTGGCGCTTGGCGCCACAGCGGGCCTGGGGCGTTGCAGTGCCGCCTGGGCCGGCGCCACAGCGGGCCTGGGCCGCCGTGGCGCCTCCCCATTACGACGCCGGCCCCTCGCGCTCGCGAGAGGCCGGCTCTTTGCTCTTGGCACCGCGGAGGTGGCAGGGAGACGCGCCAGCGTCGACCGGTGACTGGTGGGAACAACGGTCGTCAGTTGCGCGGACCCGAGTCGATGAAAGGTTCTTAGGCTCGCATCACCGTGGCGATCGGTATTCGGGCGGCGCGCATGGCCGGGATGGAGCCGCCGAGCAGGCCGGCGACCAGGCCCGCGATCACGCCGGCGACGCCGGCCTGCCATGGGAAGCCCATGTCCTGCAGCTGCGGCACGCGGTCGCCGAGTATGCGGATGCCGACATCGAGCGCCGCGGCGGCGACCCCGATCGCGGCGGCCGCGGTCAGCAGGCCCGTGAGCAGGGTCTCGGCGAGCACGATGCCGGCCAGCAGGACGCGCGGTGTGCCGACCGCGCGGCGCAGGGCGAACTCCTCGACGCGCTCGCCGACCGTTGCCAGGCCGACGTTGAGGATGCCGGCGACGCCGATGAGCAGGACCAGGCCGGCCATGCCGAGGAAGATCCAGCGCAGGATCTTCAGCTCCTGCTCGATGTTCTTGCGGGCGTCGACGACGTTGACGTTGAGGGCCTCGCGCGGCACGCCGGCGGCGACGAGCTTGCGGATGAGCAGGCTCTCCGTCTCACCCGCGGTCGGCGAGAACATGACCTCCAGGCCGGGGCCGCTGGAGATGTACATCTCCTTGGGCGACCCGCCGTCGACCGCCTGCTGCACCGTGGCGCCGGCGGGCTCGGCCGGGGCCAGCCAGTTGCCGATCTCGTCGGCGCGGGCGTAGGCCATCGGCTGCTCGTTGCCGTCGTCGATGACGCCGATGATGCGCGGCGTCGGGTTGGCGGTCGCGCCGTCGATGCGCATCTCGGCCGGGATGCGGTAGCGGTTGAACCCGACCGCGGCGGCCTTGTTGATGACGATGCGCGGCGAGTAGGAAGGCTGGCCCGAGAAGTCCAGCCAGGTCCCGGAGACGGGGCGATACGGCCGGAACTGGCGAACGTCGTTGACCATCGCGACGAGCATCACCTCGATGGCGGCGCCCGGCGGCGCGGCTCCCGACTCGTCGACCGGCACCGGGCGGCAGTTGCCGGTGTCGTCGCAGCGGATCTCGTACCGCGCGTTGGGACCGTAGCCGCCGCCATACATCTCGGGGTGCTCGAGCGGGGAGGCGCCCGGGTTGATCGGCTTGACCTTCGGCTCGCCGATGATCGCCTGCATCGTGTAGCTCGCCGCCACGCCCTGCTGGCCCTGGAGCGTCTCGCGGGTGACGTCCATCGCCTGGCCGATCGGCGGGACGTAGATGGTCCGGGTGCCGTCCTTGCCCAGGTGCAGCTCGATGTCGGCCAGCTGCAGCGTGCGGGCGGTCTCGGCGGCGGCCTGCACGGTGACGACCGCGAGCACGCCCAGGAACAGCGAGATCATCGACAGGAACGTGCGCATCTTGCGGGCGCGGATGCCCTGCAGGCCGATGATCAGTGCGGAGCGGAACCTGCCGGAGAGACGGATCATGCCGGCACCAGCTCCACCTGGCGCAGGACGCCGTCCTCCAGGCGGAGCACCCGCTGCATCTTGGCGGCGTGCGCCTGGTCGTGCGTGACGAGGATGAGGCCGCAGCCGCGGTCGGTGGCGGCCCGCATGACCTCGATGACGAGGTTGCCCGTCTCGGTGTCCAGGGCGCCGGTCGGCTCGTCGGCCAGCAGCATCCGCGGCCCGCGCACCAGTGCCCGGGCGATCGCGACCCGCTGCTGCTCGCCGCCGGAGAGCCGGGCCGGGCGATGCTTCGCGAGGTGTGCGATGCCGACCTGGTCCAGCGCCTCGAGCGTGCGGGCCCGCCGCTTGCGCCGCGGCAACCAGCCCTGCCCGTTGACCAGCGCCATGGCCACGTTCTGCGCGGCGGTGAGGTGCTTGAGCAGGAAGAAGCGCTGGAAGACGAAGCCGAACTCGGCGCTGCGCAGCGAGGCGGCGCGCCGCTCGGAGATGCGGGCCAGGTCGCGGCCGCCCATGAAGTAGGTGCCCGAGTCGGGCCGGTCGAACAGGCCGATGAGGCTCAGCAGCGTGCTCTTGCCCGAGCCGGAGCGGCCCAGGATCGCCACGCTCTCACCCTCCCCGACGGTGAGGTCGACGCCGTCGAGGATGACGCGCGGCTGCTGCTGGCCCTTGAGGGTCTTGGTGATCCCGGCGAGCTCGATGATCGGCGTCATTTGCCCATCCCGGGCTGACCTTCGCCGCCGCCCTTCGCGGCCGGGATGTTGGGCCCGGGCACGGCGACGGTCTCCTCCTCGGTCACGCCGGACTTGATCTCGATGACCTTGCCGTCGGTCAGGCCGAGCGTCACCTCGCGGATCTCTCGGCTCTGGTCGGCCTTGATCACCTCGACCTGGCCCTTGCCCTGCGAGCCGGCGACCGCCTCGACGGGCAGCACCAGCACGCCGGCGGCCTTCGCGGTGACCACCTCGACGGTGGCGGCGGCGCCGTTGATGAGCTTCGTGTTGGCCGGGCCGACGCAGACCAGCCGCATCCCGGTCGACTCCGACGGCTGCTGCGGCTGCCCCTGGGTCGGCGGCGCCGCCGGCGCGGTCGCGCTGGGGTTGACCGCCGGGGCCTTGGGCTCGGGGATCGTGCCGCCGGGCAGCGCGGCGAGCGTGCCGAGCACGGTGCACGGGAACGGGCCGGGGCCGTTCTTGATCTGGGCGGTGACCGACTGCAGCGAGTCGGAGACCTGGTATGCCTTGGAGCCGTCGATGTCGGCGACGATGCCGTAGCCGGCCTGGCGGGCCGAAATGATCGGCATGCCGGCGGTCACCTTCGAGCGGTCGTCGACGAGCCGCCCCGCGAACACGGCGCCCGCCGGCACCTCGACCGCGGTCGCCTTGCCGTTGACCCAGATGTTGGCCACCTTCGTCGGCTTGGTCGGCGTGCCGGTCGGCGCCTTCACGTCGAGGTAGCGCACCTCGCCGTCGATCGGGGCGACGAGCCCGAACGTGGGGCCCAGCTCGACCTTGCCGGAGAGGCTGACCTTGTTGGTCAGGTCCTGCCGTGTCGGCTTGGCGGTGGTCATGACGGTGCCCCGCTCGGCCAGGCCCGGCGGCGGCTGCTGCGCGGCGGAGGACGGGGTGCAGCCGGCGGCCAGGCCGAGCACAGCGAGTAACGGCAGGAATCTTCGCACCGGGCAACTCCCAACGACGATTTCGCGGTCCGATCGAAGTTCGCCAAAGGTTAACCGCCGGTCGGCGTGGACGGCTGCCCCGTGGCAGGGTGAGGAAGAAAAAACCACACAGCGTGCGGGGCCCGGACACGCAGCGGCCCCGCCCCCACGAATAGACGAGGGTGGGGCCGCTCGGGGTTGTCAGATGAGCCGCGGTAGGTGTATCCGCCGACGCCCGACGGGGTAGTCACCCATGACCGTGTGGACGACGCAGGATGAGATCTGGCCCTGCTCGCCGGCCGGGGGCAGGTGGGCTGCAAGAGTGGCACTGTCAGGCAGTCCGGGTGGCAATAGGGTGCGAAACATGGCTCTGTGGAAACCGGATCCGACGTTCTATCCGTCGCCGCGCGACGCGGCGTCGGCCCCGCCGGAGAAGCTCGCCTATGTGGGCGCGTTCGACCGGGCCGGGGAGCGCCACGACGCGATCGCCGTGCTGGACACCGATCCCGCCTCGGCCGCCTACGGCACCGTGGTCGGCTGGACCGACGTGCCGGGCACCGGCGACGAGCTGCACCACTTCGGCTGGAACGCCTGCAGCAGCGCGCTGTGCCCCTACGCGCCCCACCCGCACGTGGAGCGCCGCTACCTGATCGTGCCCGGGCTGCGATCGTCGCGCATCCACGTGTACGACACCGGCCCCGACCCGCTGCACCCGCAGCTCGTCCGTGTCCTGGAGGCCGAGGAGCTGGCCAAGCGCGCCGGGTACTCCCGCCCGCACACCGTGCACTGCGGCCCGGAGGGCATCTACGTCTCAGCGCTCGGCGGGGCCGACGGCGCCGACGGCCCCGGCGGGGTGGCGCTGCTGGACCACACCTCGTTCGACGTCCTCGGCCGCTGGGAGATCGACCGCGGCCCGCAGTACCTCGCGTACGACGTCTGGTGGCACCTGGGCTACGACATCGTGGTCACCAGCGAGTGGGGCACCCCGTCGATGATCGAGGACGGCGTGGTGGGTGAGTTGCTGCTCGGTCGCAAATACGGCCACGCGCTGCATTTCTGGGACCTGCGCAAACGCCGGCACCTGCAGACCGTCGACCTCGGCGACGAGCACCAGATGGCACTCGAGCTGCGCCCCGCGCACGACCCGACCAAGGACTACGGTTTCGTCAACGTGGTCGTCAGCGTCGAGGACCTGTCCGCGTCCGTCTGGGTGTGGCACCGCGAGGCCGGGAGCTTCAAGGCCACCAAGGTCATCACGATCCCGGCCGAGCCCGCCGACCCGGCTCTCCTGCCGCCGGTGCTCCAGCCGTTCGGCGCCGTGCCGCCGCTCGTCACCGACATCGACCTCACCCTCGACGACCGCTACCTGCTGGTCTCCTGCTGGGGCACCGGCCGCCTGCAGCGCTACGACGTCTCGGACCCGTTCCACCCGGTCCAGGTCGGCGAGGTACGCCTCGGCGGCATCGTCTCGCGCAGCGCCCACCCCGCCCATCCGGAAACGCCCCTGTCCGGCGGCCCCCAGATGGTCGAAATCAGCCGCGACGGACGTCGTGTATACGTGACGAACTCCCTCTACGGGGCGTGGGACGACCAGTTCTACCCCGACGGCGTCGGCGGCTGGATGGCCAAGCTCGACGTCACCGCCCGGGGTGAGCTGGAGCCGGACCCCCGCTTCTTCCCACACGGCGAGGCCTTCCGCGGCCTGCGCGTGCACCAGACGCGCCTCCAAGGTGGCGATGCCTCGTCGGACTCGTACTGTTTCCCGTGATGTCGACCGCTTCGGTGCTGGCCCTCTTCGCGATGGGCGCCTTCCACGGCCTCAACCCGGGCATGGGTTGGCTGTTCGCCGTGGCGATCGGGTTCCAGGAGCGCAGCCGCGCGGCCGTGCTGCGCGCCCTGGCCCCGATCGCCGCCGGCCATGCTGTATCGATCTTCGTCGTGGCCGGCCTCGTCGCCGGCCTGCAGTCGGTGCTCGCCACCCGCGCGGTCGCCATCGGCGGCGGCACGGTCCTGGTCGGCTTCGGCCTGTGGCGCGCGCTGTCGCGGCGCCACTTCCACTGGGCCGGCATGCGCCTCACCCCGCTGCAGCTGTCCGGCTGGTCCTTCCTCATGTCGAGCATCCACGGCGCCGGCCTCATGCTGGTCCCAGTCCTCGTCGCCGGCGGCGTCAGCACCGCCCACGCGCACCATGGCATGGCCGCCCAGGCCACCGCGCCGCTGTGGGCCGGGTTCCTCGCCACGGCCGTGCACACCGCGGGCATGGTGAGCGTGGCCGGGGTCGTGGCGCTGCTGGTCTACCAGGTGGTCGGCCTGCGCATCCTGCGCTCCGCCTGGATCAACCTGGACCGCATCTGGGCGTTCGCCCTGGTCGGCGCCGGCATCGCCACGGTCGCCGTGGCCGTCTAGCGCCGTCTTGTGCCGGCCTCCGGCGGCGCCGGGTCCGCGCCCGGATCGAGCCACGCCGACCGGCCGCCCGCGGCGGCGCGTGCCGGCAAAGGCGCGTGCCGACAGAAGCGCGTGCCGACAGAAGCGCGTGCCGGCAAAGGCGCGTGCCGGCAGAGGCGCGTGCCGGCGCGCACGACTGCGTCAGCGGCCGGGCGAGCGGGTCAGTCCCGACTCGTACGCGATGACGACCAGCTGCGCCCGATCGTGCGCGCCGAGCTTCGTCATCGCGCGGTTGACGTGGGTCTTCGCGGTGTGCGGGCTGACCACGAGGTGAGCGGCGATCTCGTCGTTGGACATGCCGGTCGCCACGAGCCGCACCACCTCGCGCTCGCGGTCGGTGAGCAGGGCTCCGCGCCCGGCGTCCGCGGGTGTGCGCACCTCGGGCTCGGACAGGAACCGGGCGATCAGGCTTCGCGTCGCCGCGGGTGAGAGCAGCGCGTCGCCTCGGTGCACGGTGCGGATGGCGTTGAGCAGCTCGCCCGGCTCGGCGCTCTTGCCGAGGAACCCGCCGGCGCCCGCGCGCAGCGCCTGGAAGACATACTCGTCGACCTCGAACGTCGTCAGGATCAGCACCCGCACGCCCGCCAGGCCGGGATCGCTCGTGATCAGCCGCGTCGCCGCGAGCCCGTCGAGGTCGGGCATGCGGATGTCCATGAGCACCACGTCGGCCCGCGTCTCCCGGGCCAGCTCGACCGCCCGCCGCCCGGTCGCCGCCTCCCCCACGACCACGATGTCCTCGGCCGCGTCGACGAACACCCGGAACCCACTGCGGATCAACGGCTGGTCGTCGGCCAGCACCACCCGGATGACGCCACCGTCACCCGCGGCCGCTGCGGCGCCACTGAGTCCGGTCATTCGGGCGCCTTCCGGCGCCGATGGACGCCGGACTCGGGAAGCGTGCGCGGCCCGGCGACGCGCGGCGCACGGGAAGGGAGGACGCCGGGCGGGTGGGCGGAGGCGATGTCGGCCAGCAGGCCGGGTGCGACCGAACGGGGCAGGATGGCCGTGACCCGGAAGCCGCCGTCCGGGCGCGGGCCGGCGGCGAGCAGGCCGCCCAGGGCCTCGACTCGCTCGCGCATTCCGACCAGGCCGTGGCCGAAGGAGGGCTGCGGCCCGTGCCGAGCCGGCAGCGCCGGGCCGGCGCGAGGAGCGCGACTCGGGGCGGGTCCGTTGTCGATGCGGACCTCCAGCGAGTCGGGCGTATATCGGAGGCGGATGTGGACGGGCGCCGAGCCGGCGTGCTTGCAGGCGTTGGTCAGGGACTCCTGGACGACCCGGTAGGCGGTCAGGTCCACCGCCGTCGGCACCGCCAACGAATCCTCGGGATCGCTCGCCACCGTCTCAACGGCGACCAGGCGCTCCGCGGATCCCGAGGGGTCCGAACAGCTGGAGATGCGTGCAAGGCCCGAGCCGGGAGGTGGGTGGGAGGAGCGGCGGAACGACTCCACCAGGTCCGGCAGGCCGGACAGGCCGGGCAACGGGTCCACCGGCGGCGGGTCCTCGTCCGGGCGCCGAAGCAGGCCGATCGTGTCGCGTAGCTCCTCCAGGGCCGCGCGGCCGGCCTCACGCACGTGGGACAGGGCCTCCCGGGCGCGCGGGGGCTGTGACTCCAGGAGCTGGGCCGCGACGCCGGCCTGGACGTTGATGAGGGCGAGCTGGTGGCCGACCGCGTCGTGCAGGTCGCGGGCTATGCGCAGGCGCTCCTCGGTGACGCGGCGCAAAGCCTCGGCCTCGCGGTCCTGCTCGGCGCGGTGGGCGCGAGACTCGACCTCGGCCAGGTATTCGCGGCGGCTGCGGGCGCCGTCGCCGGCGGCGACCGCCAGGGCACCCAGCGCGGCCAGCGCCAGATTTTCGGCGCCGAGCCACGACGACGGCTTGACCAGCATGTGGAAGCCGGCGAAAGCGAGGACCGCGAGGACGCCGATCGTCAGGGCGCGGCGGCGACTCTCGGACTCGGCGACGGTGTAGAGGGCGATCAGCGGGGCGGCCAGGATCAGGGCGCCGTTGGTGGTGCTGTGGTTGAGGACCAGGTAGACCTCCGCCGCGATCGAGCTGGCCAGGAACGCGGCGAACGGGTGGCGGCGGCGCAGGAGCAGGGCGGCGCATGCCACGAGCACGGCCGACAGGGCGGCGGGCTCCAGGGGGCCGGCCGTCGGGGCGCCGTGGGTGGTGACCAGCACGACGACGCCCACCACGAGCGCGATGGTGAGGTCGATCCGCATGGGTTCACGGTAGGCGGGGGGTACGACAAAAACGTCCCACGCCTGCGGTATTGGCAATGCCGCGGCGAGGTGACGACGCGGCGCGCCGCGGCGGCGATCGTGAAGGCCATGACATCGGTACGAATACGAGATCTCACCAAGCGCTACGGCGACGTCGCCGTGGTGGACGGGCTGACGTTCGACGTTCCGGCCGGGGCGGTCACCGGGTTTCTCGGGCCGAACGGGGCGGGCAAGACCACCACGCTGCGGATGCTCGTCGGGCTGGCGCGGCCGAGCGCGGGCGAGGCGCTCATCGACGGGCGGGCGTATCGGGAGCTGCGCGAACCCCGGCGTACCGTCGGCGCGGTCCTGGAGTCCGGCGGCTTCCATCCTGGTCGTCGTGGCCGGGACCACCTCCGGATCCTCGCCGGATCGGCCGGGCTGCCGGCGGCGCGGGTCGACGAGGTGCTCGACGAGGTCGGGCTCGGCAACGCCGCGCACCGGCGGGTCCGCACGTACTCACTGGGCATGCGGCAGCGGCTCGGGCTCGCCGGCGCGCTGCTCGGCGACCCGGGGCTGCTGGTCCTCGACGAGCCGGCCAACGGCCTCGACCCGGCGGGCATGGCGTGGCTGCGCGGCCTGCTGCGCCGGCGCGCGGCCAGCGGGGGGACCGTGCTCGTGTCCAGCCATGTGCTGGCCGAGGTGGCGCAGACCGCGGACCACATCGTGATCGTGCACGAGGGGCGGCTGCGCCACGAAGGGGCGGCCGGCGCCGACCTGGAGCAGACGTTCCTGCAGGCGACGGGGGTCGGACATGCTGGCTGAGGTGCGCAAACTGACGACCGTGCGGGCGCCGTGGATGCTGCTGGCCGCCGCGCTCGCGCTCGTCGCGGTCGGTGCGGGGAGCCGGCTGGCGAAGCACCCCGAGGACGCGGCCGGCGCCGCCGCGCACGCCGGGCTCGCGGCGCTGTTCCCGCTGGTGCTGGGGATCATGGCGATGGCCGGCGAGTACCGCCACCGCACCATCGCGGACACCTACCTCTCCACGCCACGGCGCCGGCGGGTGCTGCTGGAGAAGCTCATGGTGTACACCTTGCTGGGAATCGGCTTCGGAGTGGCCGGCGGCGCCGTCGCGCTCGTCCTCGTGCTCGCCCGCAGCGGCTCACCGGTGCCGTATTCCACGCTCGCCGGGGCCATCGGCTGGAACGCTGCGTTCGCCGCGATCGGGGTGGGGCTCGGCGCGCTGATTCGCAACCAGGTGGCCGCCATCGCCGGCGCGCTCGCCTGGCTGGCGCTCATCGAGGGCGTCGCCGCCGAGCTGGTGGGCGACGATGCGGCGCGCTGGCTGCCGTTCCGCGCGGCGACGGCGCTCGGCGGCATGCCGGCCGGCGGGCTCTCGCAGGGCACCGCCGCGCTCGTGCTCGCGGGCTACGTGGTGGCGTTCACGGGCGCGGCTCTCGCGCTGCAACAGCGGGATCTTCCTTAGCGTCGTAGCGCTCCTGGGCCGCCGTGATCTCCGGCATCTCGGACTCGACGAGGTCGATGAGTTCGAGCAGCTTGCCGGCGATGCGGCGGCCCGGCTCGGTCAGGCTGTACTCGACCCGGGGCGGGATCGCGCTCACCACCTCGCGCACCACCAGCCCGTCGCGCTCGAGCGCGTGCAGCGTCTGCGACAGCATCTTCTCGCTCACGCCGTCGACCCGACGGCGCAGCTCGTTGAAGCGGTGCGTGCCCGCGAGGAGCGCAGCCATGGTCAAGATGCCCCACTTGCCGGCAACGCGCTCCATGACGGGACGCGACGTGCAGTTCTTCGCGAAGACGTCGAACACGAGCTGCTCGAGGGACATGTCACTATGCTAACCCGGAGGCTTGCACTTTCTAAAAGTTAGTGCCTACGATCCGGTAATGACAATCACGGTCACCGGTGCGACCGGGCACCTGGGCAAACTCATCCTGGCCGAGCTGAAGGGCCACGACGACGTCCGCGGCGTCGCCCGCCGTCCCGAGGCGGTCGACGGCGAGGCCCGCTACGGCGACTACGACCGGCCGGAGAGCCTGGTCGAGGCGTTCGAGGGCACCGACGCGCTGGTCTTCATCTCGGCGAGCGAGTTCGGCAAGCGCGGCCCCCAGCACCGCGCGGTGGTCGAGGCCGCCGTCGCGGCCAAGGTCGGGCGGATCATCTACACGAGCATCACGCGGGCCGACACCAACCCGATCCCGATCTCGCCCGATCACAAGGCGACCGAGGAGCTCATCCAGGCCTCCGGGCTGCCGTACACGTTCCTGCGCAACAACTGGTACCTGGAGAACTACACCGGCAACCTGGCCGGCACGCTCGAGCACGGCGTGGTCCTCGGCTCGGCCGGCGACGGCCGGATCGCGGGCGCGACCCGCGCGGACTTCGCCGCCGCGGCGGCCGTCGTGGCGAGCCGGGACGGCCACGAGAACCGGATCTACGAGCTCGGCGGCGATCGGGCCTTCACGATGACCGAGTTCGCCGCGGCGCTGACCGAGCGTTTCCAGACCCCGGTGTCGTACCGCGACCTGCCCGTCGACGACTACGCGAACGCGCTGGCCGGCTTCGGCGTGCCGGCCGGGTTCGCCGCGGTCCTGGCGCAGTCGGACGGGGAGATCTCGAAGGGCGCGCTGGACGTCGTGACGGGCGACCTCAGCGGGCTCATCGGGCGGCCGACGACGAGCGTCGAGGAGTTCCTCGCGGGCCTGGAGCGCTAGGACTCCAGCAGGTCGGCTATGCGCACCAGGGCGGCGAACCGGGCTGGGATCGCGGCGGGGTCCGCGATCCGGCCGGCCTCGTACGTCATCAGCTCGTCGCCGTGCAGCGTCCACTCCGGGAGGCGGCCGGCAACGTGCTCGGCGACGAGGTCTCGGCCGAACATGCCGCGGACGAGCTCCGGGCGGTCGGCGGAGATGCGGTAGGCGCTGTCGAAGGGCTCGTGGCCCAGGGCCGTCGCGCGGTCGCCGAACAGGGTGCGGCCGAAGCGGGACATGGCGCCGCGGCGGTGCACGGCGACGGCCGGCCAGGAGCGAGGGAGGCGTACCACGTACAGGACGTAGTGGTGCGTGGAGCTCGTGGTCGACGTTGCGCCGTTGGCGCCCGGCGTCGTGGACGTGGTCGTGTAGTGGTACTCGGCGATCGACACCGGGCGGCCGCCGACCAAGCCGGACAGGGCGAGGGTGACGCCTCGGCGGTTGCGGCCGGGCATGCGGCGCCACCACTCGACCTGGGGCCGGGGCTGGTACTGCCACTGGTTGCGGACCGCCCAGTACTGCAGCATCTCCCGGCGGCGGCGCTCGCGGCGCGCGCTGAGGACCGCGACGACGATCGCCAGCGCCAGGAAGGCGCCCAGGCAGACGGCGCCTCCGAGCACCACCGACGAGTCCATAGACCCACGCTAATCGGCGAGGGCCCCGCACGCCCGCCCGGAACGGCCTGAGACCGGGCGGACGTGCGGGACGTGTGAGGGCCGGACTATACCGGTGCGGCCAGCAGTGTGGCCAGGGCTTCGGCCGTTTCGGGGTGGGTGGACAGAAGAGCGAGCGGGTGCGGCGCCGGTGCTCCGGCCTCCTGCCAGGCCGGCCCCAGACCGAGCGCGGCGGCCAGGGCGTCCGTCGTCGCCGGGTGCGCCGCCAGGAAGGCGGCCGCCGGGTGCGCGGCCGGTGCGGTCGCGGATCGGGCCGGTGCCGGCGACGCGAGCCACGGTGGCACGAAGGCGTCGACCGCCGGCAGGGTGGCCGGGAACGTGCGACCGGCCTCGCGGATGAGCAGCGGGACCAGCTCGCCGGCCTGGTCGCGCAGCGTCGTGATGAGCGTCGGCAGCCAGGGCAGCAGCACCGGGTCGGGCAGCTTCGCGAAGGCGTTGGACATGAACTCGACCACGAACGGGGTGAGCTTCGGCGCCGGGTCGAGCGCCTGGATGAAGCCGCTGAGATACTGCGGGACCGACGGCACGACCAACGGGTTGCCCAGCAGGTCGGCGCACCGGGCCCGCAGGTCGGCCAGGGGCAGCAGGCCCAGCTGGTGGTGCGCCGACCACAGCAGGGCGACCTTGGCCGGGCTCTCCGGGTGCGACTGGCGCACGGCGAGCTCGAGCTGCGCCCGGTCGCAGCCCAGCGACAGCGCCAGGCTCTCCATGGTGAATAGGAAGCCCAGCATCGCCGCGACCTGCCCGACGCCCGTGTCGTCCTCGACGAACGCCGTGGGCAGCAGCGTGCAGTAGTGCGCGTAGCCGGCCGTCACGAACGACTCGCACCAGGCCGGCAGCGTGGGCTCGCTCGATCGGTAGTACGCCAGCAGGCGCCGGATGCGCCGCAGCACCTCCGGCGCGTCGTCCACGGTGCGCTCGGCGGCGAGCAGCTCCACCGCACGGGAGCCGAGCTCGTCGGTGAAGCGACGGCTGCCGAGGAACAGGATCGAGTCCTCGACGGCGCGCAGGGCGACCGCCGCGGTGGCGTCGGGCGCCCAGACCGAGCGGCGCAGCCGCTGCTCGACGACCTGCTCGACGGTCACGCCCTCGTAGCCGAGCTCGATGATGTAGCGCTGGTGCTTGCCGATCGAGAGGTCCCAGCTCTCCTGGATCGACTTCTCGCCCAGCCGGCGGGTGCCCATGATGGGCCGCACCGCGCCGTCGGGCAGCAGATAGCGCAGCATCCACAGCAGGTGCGAGGCCGGGCCGAGCTCGGGCCGGCCGGCCAGGTCGAGCAGGGCCCGCTGCACCGTCGACCGGGTCAGGTCGAGGCCGATCGGGGCGAGCCGGTCGTAGACGTCGCGGGCCAGCGGCGGCAGCGCCTCGTAGCCGACCTGGCCGACGCGGTCGCCGCCGAGCAGGATCTCGCACAGCCGCCGCACGTCGCGCCGGCCGGGCACGACGTCCTTCTCGATGCACGTGACCGCCGCGTCCTGGAAGTCATACGGCGTGGGCCGCGCCCGGTTGCGCATGCCGGCCAGCAGGATCGACGTCTCGAACACCGCGATGGCGTCGGCGGTGCTGGCCAGGTAGCCGTTGCGGCGGGCCAGCCGCACGATGTCGACGCACCAGCCGAGCAGCTCCTCCTCGTCGAGCCCGTCGAGGACGGGAGGGCTGGCGAGGAAGCCGCTGAGCCGGTCGTCGACGGGCTCCGGCGGCGCGCCGGCCCCGGCCGCGGCGACGGCCTTGCGCTTGCGCGCGCCCTTCTGCCCCTCGAGCTGGAACGGCGTCAGCCGCTCCCGGACGATCGCCTTCTGCCACGTCGCCGCCGCGATCGACACCGAGCCGGACGCGAGGCCGAACTGCGCCTCGATGGCCGAGTGGCTGGACGGGATGAGCCCGTAGAGCCACTTCGTGTCGGTGCGGGGGCTGATCTCGAAGTCGGGCACGCCCTCTGCGGTGCCGAACTCGTCGACCCGGCTGGCGGCGTGGAAGGCGCCGCAGACGTAGAGGCAGTCGGCGCGGTCGACGCCGGTGCGGGCCAGGTGCTCGCGCATCCGGGTCCACATGTACCGCTCGCGGTCCTCGTCGACCGCCACGCGCCGGGTGTCGGCCGGCGCGAGGCGGCGGAAGAGGCTGCCGATGAGCACCATGACCTGGCGGTAGGTCGCGTAGTCGGCGCCGGCGAGGGGCTGCTCGACATACTGGTCCCACCACTCCGACCAGTGCCGCACCTTGCCGTGGTGCAGCAGGTGCTGCTCGAGCTCGGCGAAGCGCGGGCGCAGGTCGCCGATCTCGATGCCGACGGCGTCGCCGTGCAGGTCGGCGTCGTCGGACTCCTCGGCGCCCTCGCCCGAAGGGGCCTCGTCCTCGCGCGGCTGCCACTGGAACACGTGGTCGGTGGAGCGGTCGACCAGCACCAGCTCGACGCCGGGCGTGTCGAGGGCGTAGGCGATCGCCTGGTACTCCGCGGACGCCTCGGTGATCGGCGCGACGACGCTGAGCGGCCCCCAATCCTGCGGGAAGCCGTCCAGCTGCGAGGCGAACGCCTGCAGGGCGACCGGGAGCCGGCAGTTGCGCAGCTCGCCGAGCAGCGGCGTCATGTCCTCGCACAGCTCGAGGTAGATGACCTTCGGCCGCTTCTCGCGCAGCCGCCGGACCATCGCCAGGCCGGACGCCGGCGAGTGGTGGCAGACCGGGAAGATCTCCAGCTCCTCGCGCAGCGCCCGGTCGACGTCGTCGACGATCCCGGCCAGGATCTCGGGAACGGCGCCCGGCCCCTCGGCGAAGGCGGTCGCCGCCTCCACCATCTCGGACCGCAGGGCATCGAACGAGCTCATGACAACGTGGCGATCGCCTGGCGGCCGCCCTCGAGGAACGCCGGCCACTCGCCGCCGTCGTCCTTGCTGCGCGGCTCGACGACGCCGTGCCAGTACTTGTTCAGGATCGCGAGGTCCTCGGGGCTGCGCCGGGCGAGCGAGCCGACCAGCGAACCGGCGAGGGTCTCGGCGCGCAGCTTGCGGTCGCCGAAGAACGTGCTGTGCAGGATCGCGTCCTCGAGCACGCCGATCTGCTCGGCGGTGGACAGTGCCGACTCGAGCTTCTCGTCGTCGCTGGTCGCCGAGGCGGCCGCGGCGCGCAGGTCGGCGAAGCTCTGCAGCAGGATGTCGAGCAGGTTGGGCGGCACGTCGAGCTCGATCTGGTGCCGGCGCAGCAGCTCGCTGGTGCGGAAGCGGACGATCTCCGCCTCGCTCTTCTTGTTGGTGACCACCGGGATGCGCACGAAGTTGAAGCGCCGCTTCAGCGCCGAGGACAGGTCGTTGACGCCCCGGTCGCGGCTGTTGGCGGTGGCGATGATCGAGAAGCCGGGCTGCGCGAAGACGATGTTGTCGTCGTCGAGCTCGGGGATCGACACGTACTTCTCGGACAGGATCGAGATGAGCGCGTCCTGCACGTCGCTGGTGGAGCGGGTCAGCTCCTCGAAGCGGCCGATGACGCCCTTCTCCATCGCGGTCATGATCGGCGAGGGGATCATCGAGGCCCGCGACTGGCCCTTGGCGATGACCATCGAGACGTTCCACGAGTACTTGATGTGGTCCTCGGTGGTGCCGGCCGTGCCCTGCACGACGAGCGTCGAGTTGCGCGAGATCGCCGCGGCGAGCAGCTCGGCGAGCCAGCTCTTGCCGGTGCCGGGGTCGCCGATGAGCAGCAGGCCGCGGTCGGAGGCGAGCGTCACGATGCTGCGCTCGACGAAGCTGCGGTCGCCGAACCACTTCTGCGAGATCTCGCGGTCGAGGCCGTCGGCGCGCTCGGAGCCGAGGACGAACAGGCGGACCATGCGCGGGCTGAGCCGCCAGGAGAACGGCTTCGGCCCGTCGTCGATCGACTCGAGCCAGTCCAGCTCCTCGGCGTATTTGACCTCGGCGGGGGCGCGGAGCATGTCGGTCATGAGGGGGTCTCCTATGCGAGGAAGCTCTTGAGTTCGGTGACAAGCTTTTTGATGTGCCCGGAGAGCACCGGCGCGCCCATGTCCTTGAAGCGCTGCCGGAACCACGGGTTGACGCTCTGCTGGCCGCCGCTGCTGACGGAGCCGACCGGGATGAACTTCACCCCGGACCGGTGCATGGCCTGCATCGCGTCGAAGAGGACCTGCGGCTGCGACTCGTAGAAGTCGGAGATCCACACCACGACGGTGTTGCGCGGGTCGGCGACCTTCGGCTGGGCCAGCGTCATCGCGACCGTGCCGTCGGTGCCGCCGCCGAGCTGGGTGCGCAGCAGCACCTCGAACGGGTCGTGGACCCAGGGCGTGAGGTCCAGCGCGCGGGTGTCGTAGGCGACGAGGTGCACGTCAACCTTGGGCAGCCCGGCGAAGATCGAGGCCAGGATGGTGCAGTTGACCATCGCATTGACCATCGAGCCGGACTGGTCGACGACGACGATCAGCCGCGCCGGGGTGGTGCGCTTCGCGGTGTGCTTGTAGAAGAGCCGGTCGACGTAGAGCCGCTCGTCCTCGGGGCTCCAGTTGGTGAGGTTCTTCCAGATGGTGCGCTCGATGTCGAGGTTGCGGAACACGCGCTTCGGCGGCACCGACCGGTCGATCTCGCCGACGCTGGTCTGCTGGACCTGCGTGCGCAGCACCGCGGCGACCTCGTCGACGAACCGGCGGATGAGCGCCTTGGCGTTGGCCAGGGCGACGCCGGAGAGGTTGTTCTTGTCCCGCAGCAGCTGCTCGATGAGGGACATGCTCGGGGTCAGCTGCTTGGCCAGCGCCGGGTTGGCGAGCACCTCGCGCAGGTGCATCCGCCGGACCAGGTCGCCCTCGATGCCGCCGAGGACGCCGGCCAGCCCGCCGGAGTTGGGCCGGCCGCGCAGCTCGCCCGGGTCGAGGCCGAGGGCCTTCTCGAACCAGCCGGCGTCGGCCTGCCAGTTGGCCAGCTGCGTGGCGCTCACGTTGCCGGTGCCGGTGTTGAAGACGTTGATGAGCAGCTTCGACACCAGTGCCGCGCGGCGGACCTCCAGGCCGGGCGCGTCGGCGTCGCCGTCCTCGGGCTTCATGAGCCCCTCGAACTCGCCGGCCAGCTCGGGGTGGCGCTGGACGAGGTTGTCGACGGTCACGCCGGGGTCGAGCAGCGCGGGCGGCAGGCCGATGTCGTCGACGATCGCGACGCTGGCCGACTCCAGGGCGGGCTGCTCGTCGGCCTCGAAGATGCGGCCGAGCATGCGCCAGTAGAGCACCTGGCGGCGGTTCTCCTCGGGGCTCATTTGCGCAGCAGCCTTCCGGCGCGCTCGCGCAGCACCTCGACCGCCTCGCCGGCCGACTTGGCGAGCTTCGCGTCGTCGGGGCCGAGGGCCCAGTCGCCGGTGTGCACCGAGGCCTGCTTCTTCTTCGCGGTCGTCCGCACGCCGAGCGGCTGCACCGTCCAGGCCCCGTCGTCCCAGCGCAGCAGGCCGATGCAGGCGGTCGCGCCGGCCACCAGCTCCGGCGTCAGCGGCCCGCAGGCGGGCAGCCGGCGGGTGTCGAGCGCGACGCCGGACAGGTCCTCGATGAGGACCGGCTCGGCGATGCGCACCGGGTGCCGCTCCAGCGGCGGGGTGGCCGGTGCGAGCGCGGCGCCGAGGTGGACGCGGGCGGTGGTGAACGGGTCGGCCTCGTCGCCGAGCCGGGCCCGTTCGTCGTGCCAGATCAGGTCGCCGCCGGCCGTCAGCGGCATGTCGGTGACCTCGAGGACGCGCCGCTCGGCGAGGGCGGCGAGCAGCCACTGATGGCCGCCCAGCAGGCGCCAGATCGCCGGGCCGACGATCGTGTCGACCTTCGCCGCGGAGACGCTGACGCGGACCAGGCGGTGCTCGCCTCCGGCCTCGAGCACGCCGTGGACCTGCGCCTGCACCGCGGTGGGGTGCTCATGCACGTCGGTGCCGAGAACGTAGAGCCGGCCGGTGACCGGCTCGATCTCGCCGGCGCGCGAGCCGCCGTCGCGGGCCAGCAGCAGCGCCCGGCTCCACAGGTCGGCCCAGCGGCGCACCGGGAGGTGCTCCAGGGTGGCGATCGGGCTGCCGGCGCGCAGCTCGGCGGCGAGGCCGTCGAGCAGGACCGCGAGGCGGCGCAGCTCCGGCTCGCCGAACGCGGCCTCGATGGCCTGGCTCGACGCGGAGACGAGGTCGTTGTCGACGCCGCGCCAGCCGGTGATGGCCAGCTCCCGCAGCCACGACCGGGCGCCGGCGAGCAGGTGGGGCGCGGCCGTGCCCGGCTCGGCGCCGCCGCTCCAGGCGGCCCGCCTGCGCCCGAGCGCCGCGTCGGCGCCGGCCAGCAGGGCGTCGTGGACGGCGCCGAAGAGCGCGATCCGGGCCGCGGCCAGGGCGAACAGGTGGTCATCGGCGATCGAACCAGCGGCGATCTTGTCGACCGCCTCGGCGACCGCCTCGCGCAGCGGGCTGCCGGCGAACGCGCCGGCGAGCGCGGCGAGCGCCTCGGCCCGGTGCTCGTCGACGCGGGCGAAGCCGTGCACGAGCCCGTCGTCGACGGCGGCCGCCAGCTCGAGGGCGGCGCCGACGCCGGCGTCGGGCGCGGCGTCCGGTGCGAACAGCGAGGACAGCATCAGGCCGCCTCCCCCGCGCTCGACACCGACGGGAACCAGTGCAGCTCGGGTATCGGCTCGCTGCTGCCGGGCCGCTCCAGGTAGGCGAGGTGTCGCAGGAATCCGCTGAACACGGTCGCCGCGGGCGACGGCTCGTGGTGCGCCTTGAGCCCGGCGCTCAGCGACCGGCCCTCGTCGACCTCGATGCGCAGGTAGCGGGCGACGCGATCGCGACCGTACTGCACCTCGGCCTCGTCCAGCAGCGCCTGCAGGTGCTTGCACGGCGAGGAGCCGCGCAGCCCGCCGCACGGCCGGTTGTTGTTGGTGCTGCAGCTCAGCCCGTGGGTGCCCGCGCCGATCGAGGAGACGTAGACCCGCTCAATGTCCGAACCGCTCGACACCACGCCCTGCAGGCGCCCGTCGGCGAGCTCGACGAAGGGCACCTTGGCGAGGCGGCGTGGCTGCACGGGCGGTATGACGACCGCCGTCGAGCGCGTTTCGACGCTCAAGACCATCGACCTCCAACAGTGGGGGTGATCTCTGACGCCGGTAGTTGTATCGCACGGGTACGACAAAAAATCGTCAGCCCAGCGAGACCGCGCTCCGCAGGCAGGTCGGGACGTCTTCCGTGTGATACGGCCATTCGCTTGGTTCGATATTGTGGACGAAGCCGGCGTAGATGACGGCGCTCAGCATCGGCGCGACCGGGCGCAGCAGCTCGACGGCCGCCTCGGGCTCGCTACGGGGCGCGATGCGCCGCCAGAGGGCCGCCCAGTGCGCCACGAGCGGCTCCGCCTCGTGCGGCTCGAGGCCGCCGCACAGCTCGAGGATGTCGAAGGCCGGGTTGCCGAGGAACGCGTCGCCCCAGTCGAGCACTGCCGGGGGTACCGACGCGGAAAACCGCACATTGCCGGGGTGGAAGTCGCCGTGCACGAGCGTGTCCGGCAGGCCGTGGCCGGCGACCCTCGCCATCCGGTCGGCCAGGCCGGCCACCAGTGCGTCGAGGCCGAAGATCTCGCCGAGCCACGGCTCGGCGGCCACCACGATCTGCTGGCGCAGCCGGTCGCCGCGCCGGTCCTGCACACCGCGCCCGGCCAGCAGGGGCAGGTCGTCCAGGGCGCGCCGCTGCAGGCCGTGCAGCAGGTCGACCATGGCGAAACGGTCCGCGGCCGGCGAGCCGAAGCCGTCGTCGCCGTGCAGGTGGCCCAGCAGCTGGCGGCCGGTGCCGTCGGCGGCGAGCAGCCGCGGCGCCGCGCCGGGCGCCACCGCGCCCAGCCAGGCCAGCACCTCGCTCTCGGCCCGCAGGAACGGCGGCAGGTGCTTGAGCCACAACGGGCCGCCGGTGGCCTCCAGCCGCCACAGCGCCGACAGGTTCCAGGTCTTGCGCTGCACAACGGATTTCGCCGTACCGAGGCCAAGCGCCCGCATCTCGCCCAGCGCCCAGCGGATCGATGCGGCCGGCCCGCCCACCTCGGCGTAGGGCGCCCGCCGCGGGTGCGGCGCCGGCTCGAACTCCACCGGTTCGAGCGCGGGCGCCGCACCGTCGAGCTGCGCCAGGTAGGTCACCGCTCCGCCGTGCGGATGCGGCCGGTCGGCGTGCAGCAGCCGCAGCACGGCCACGTCGACGCCGAAGCGCTCCCGCGCGCCGGCCACCACGTCCTCGACCTCGGGCCACCAGGGCAGCTCGACGGTGAAGGGCGGCAGCGCGCCGAGCACCGTCCCGGACGCATCTACGAGCACTAGCGTGACCGTTCGCACGCCTCAAGTGTTTACACCGCGCTGCCGTGTGCGGCGACGATTTGCCATCCGCGTGCCGGGTCGTAATGCCATGTCCGGGTGTACCGCATCCGCCAGTCGAACGGCTCGCCGCCGAACGTGCCGGCGAGGCGCCCCAGGAACCAGGTGACGCCGAGGTCCCCGGCGACGAGGACCTCGACCTCCTCCTCGTCGACGCGGGTCATGACCTGGTGCCCGGTGCGGTGGACGTGCAGGTCGTCCTGCTTGCGGTACAACTTCCCGTCCGGCCCGGTGAAAATCAGCCGGTCGTCGATCAGCCCGTCCAGCGCCGCCACGTCGCTCGCGAGCTGCGCGGCCTGCAGCCGGCGCTCGGCCGCGAGCAGCGTGGCCGGCGTGCTCACAGCGACCGGGCCAGGCGCTCGGCGACCAGGCGGGTGAAGCGCGCCGGGTCGCCGAGCTCACCGCCCTCCGACAGCAGCGCGATGCCGTAGAGCAGCTCGGCGGTCTCGCCGAGGCCGGCGGCCTGCGGGTCGGCGGCGTGCGCCTCGCGCAGCCCGGTGACCAACGGGTGGTCGGGGTTGAGCTCGAGGATGCGCTTCATGTGCGGCATCGGCTGGCCCATCGCGCGGTACATCTTCTCCAGCGTCGGCGTCATGTCGTCCTTGTCGCCGACGATGCAGGCGGCCGAGGTGGTGAGCCGCGTGGACAGGCGCACCTCCTTGACGTCGGACTCGAGCGCGGTGCCGAGCCACGTCAGCAGCGGCGCGAAGCCCTCGCTGCGCTCCGGCGCGATCTCCTCGGCGCCGAGGTCCACCTGCCCCTTGGCCACCGACTGCAGCGCCTTGCCGTCGTACTCCGTGACCTGCTCGACCCACACCTCGTCCACCGGGTCGGTGAGGATGAGCACCTCGTAACCCTTGGCGAGGAACGCCTCGAGGTGCGGCGAGTGCTCGACGGTGGCGCGGCTCTCGCCGGTCATGTAGTAGATGTCGCTCTGGCCCTCGGGCATCCGCTCGACGTAGTCGCGCAGGGACGTCGGCTCCGCCGCGTGCGTCGAGGGCAGCAGGAGCAGATCGAGCAGCGTCTCGCGATTCTCGCTGTCGTCGAGGAGGCCCTCTTTCAGGGTGCGGCCGAACTCGGCCCAGAATGCGGAGTACCGCTCGCTGTCCTTGTCCTTGATCTCCTTGAGCGTGGCGAGGACCTTCTTCACCAGGCGCCGCTGCACGACCTGGATCTGGCGGTCCTGCTGCAGGATCTCGCGGGAGATGTTGAGCGAAAGGTCGTGCGCGTCGACGACGCCCTTGATGAATCGCAGGTACCGCGGGGTCAGCGCCTCGCAGTCGTCCATGATGAACACGCGCTTCACGTACAGCTGCACGCCGTGCTTGCCGTCGCGCGCGTAGAGGTCGAAGGGCGCGCGGGCCGGGATGAACAGCAGGGCCTCGTATTCGAACGTGCCCTCGCCGCGCATGTGAATGGTCTCGAACGGGTCGGTCCAGTCGTGGCTGACGTGCTTGTAGAACTCGTGGTACTCCTCGTCGGCCACCTCGCTGCGCGGCCGCGCCCACAGCGCCTTCATCGAGTTCAGCGGCCCGTCGGCGGCGCCGAGGCGAATGGGCCAGGCGATGAAGTCCGAGTACTTCTTGACGATCTCCCGGACCTTCCAGTCCGCGGTGTAGTCGAACAGCTGGTCCTCGCTGTCCTCGGGCTTGAGGTGCAGCGTCACCGAGGTGCCCTGCGGCGCCTCGTCCAGGGCCTCGATCTCGTACGTCCCCTCGCCCGCCGACTCCCACCGCGTGCCGTGGTGCTCGCCCGCCTTGCGGGTGACGAGGGTGACCTTGTCGGCGACCATGAACGTCGAGTAGAAACCGACGCCGAACTGCCCGATGAGCTCCGCCCGCTGCTGCTGTTCCGGCGACTCGCGAAGCTTGCGCAGCAGCTCCGCGGTGCCCGACTTGGCGATCGTCCCGATGAGCGAGACGACCTCCTCGTGGGACATGCCGACGCCGTTGTCGCGGACGGTGAGCGTGCGCTGATCCTTGTCGATCTCGATCGCGATGTGCAGATCGCTCGCGTCGACGTCGAGCTCCTTGTCGATCAGCGATTCGAGGCGCAGCTTGTCCAGCGCGTCAGAGGCGTTGGAGATCAGCTCACGCAGGAAGATGTCCTTGTTGGAGTAGATCGAGTGCACCATCAGCTGCAACAGCTGCCGGGTCTCGGCCTGGAACTCCAGCGTCTCGCTCACGTCGATTCCCTTCCGGAAGTGTCGAATCCGGTGACTCACGTTCGTATGGGAGGTATCAAGTATGCCGAGAGGGAGATGACCATGAAGCAGTACCTGTTGAGCGTCGTCGAGCCGAGCACGGGCGAGCCGCCGTCGGCCGACGAGATGGCGAAGATCATCGCGCGGGTCGAGGAGCTGGACCGGGCCGTCAAGGACGCCGGGGTGTGGGTGTTCAACGGGGGCCTTTACCCGCCAGGCACCGCGACCACCCTGCGGCCCAAGGGCGACGACGTGCTCATCAGCGACGGGCCGTACGCGGAGGGCAAGGAGCACCTCGGCGGGTTCCTGATCCTGCAGTGCGAGGACCTGGACGAGGCGCTGTCGTGGGCCCGCCGCGCGGTGGCGGCCACGTCGCTACCGATCGAGGTGCGCCCGTTCCGATGAGCCGCCCGGTCGAGCGGGTCTTCCGCGAGGAGTACGGCCGCGCGGTCGCCGTCCTGGTCCGCAGCTTCGGCGACATCGACCTCGCCGAGGAGGCGGTCCAGGAGGCGTTCGCGGCCGCGTTGCAGAGCTGGCCCGACGGCCGGCCGCCGCCCAGCCCGGCGGGCTGGATCATCACGACCGCGCGCAACCACGCGATCGACCGGCTGCGGCGGGACGCCAAACGCGCCCAGAAGCACGCGGAGGCCGAGTTGATCTACGACGTACGACAGGGCGAGTTCGACGACCGGCTGCGGCTCATCTTCACGTGCTGCCACCCGGCGCTCGCCCGACACGCGCAGGTGGCGCTCACGCTGCGGCTGCTCGGCGGGCTGAGCACGCCGGAGATCGCCCGCGCCCTGCTGGTGCCCGAGCCGACGCTCGCGCAGCGCATCGTGCGGGCCAAGAGCAAGATCCGCGACGCCGGCATCCCGTACCGCGTGCCGCGCGACGCCGACCTGCCGGAGCGGCTGTCGTCGGTGCTCGCGGTGGTGTACCTCATCTTCAACGAGGGCTACTCCGCAAGCTCCGGCCCCGGCCTCGTCCGCGACGACCTGTGCGCCGAGGCGATCCGCCTCGGCCGCCTGCTGCGCCGCCTCATGCCCGACGAGCCGGAGGTCACCGGCCTGCTGGCCCTCATGCTGCTGGCCGCCGCACGCCGGCCGGCCCGCGTCGACGAGCACGGCGCGCTGGTGCCGCTGCCGGAGCAGGACCGCGGCCTCTGGGATCGCGCACTGGTCGACGAGGGCCACCGCCTGGTGCGGGACTGCCTGCGGCGCAACCGGCCCGGGCCGTACCAGATCCAGGCGGCGATCAACGCCGTGCACACCGACGCGCCGCGGGCGCGCGACACCGACTGGGTGCAGATCGTCCGCCTGTACGACCAGCTCATGGCCATTGCGCCGGCGCCGGTCGTCGAGCTCAACCGCGCAGTCGCGGTGGCCGAGCTCGACGGGCCCGACGCCGGGCTGCGGTTGATCGAGGGCCTGAGCCTGCAGCGGTACCACGTGTTCCATGCCGTCCGGGCCGACCTTCTGCGGCGGGCGGGGCGCGCCGCCGAGGCCCGGGCGGCGTACGCGACGGCCGTCGAGCTCGCCGGCAACGAGCCCGAGCGCTCCTTCCTCTCCTCGCGCCTCTCGCACCTGGACGTGCCGAGTGAGAAACTCGAGGGATGACCCATACGGTGCTCGCCCAGTTGCTCGCGGTCGCGCTCTTCGTCGCGGTCGTGGCGCTGGCCGTCGTCGTGATCCCCATCAACCGCCGCGGCGAGCCGATCAGCGCCCGCCCCGGGCGTGAGGACCCGGGCTGGCACGGCTTCATCTACGCGAACCCGGACAATCCCAACCTGATCGTGCCCAAGCGCCTCGGCCTGGGCTGGACCATCAACTTCGGCCACCGCCGCGCCTGGCAGGCGGTCTTCGGCGTGCTGGCATTCATCGCGCTGAGCATCGTGATCAGCACCCTGGCCGGGGCGCACGGCCGCAACTAGTCGGCCTTCGGCCAGTCCCACCCCAGCTGGAGGAACATCCCGAGCCGGTCGCTGACGGCGCGGATCTCGGAGATCCTGCCGTCGCGCAGGGTCAGGATCCAGATCTGCTCGACCTCGCACGACCGCCCGGTCGGCTCCGGCATGCGCGGGTGATAGCCGGTGTGCGTGCCGCGGACCAGCACCCGGGCCACCACAGTGTCACCCTCGGCGACGAGCTGCTGGGGGAATATGCCGCCCTCGCCGAACGCCTCGAGCTGCTGGCGGAACCCCTCGAACGCCGCGCCCGGCTCGTCCTCCTCGCCGAAGATGATCTTGTTGTGGTCGATGGCGTCGGCGGCCATGTAGTCGCCCCAGTCGCCGATCCGCCGCTCGGTCACGGCCCGGAAGAAGCCGTCCACAACCTGCTTGTTCGCGTCCATCGCGCTTCGCTCCTCAATCTTACGTCGTAAGTTTCGCTCGGCGCCCAGATTAGACTTACGACGTAAGATGCGTCAAGGTGTACTCCGTGCCACCGAAACGACAGCGCGGCGAGCGCGCCGGCCTGACCCGCGAGCAGGTGCTCGACGCCGCCCTGGACCTCGTCGACGAGGCCGGCCTGCCGTCCTTGACGATGCGAGCGCTGGGCGCGCGGCTGGGCGTGGAGGCGATGACGCTGTACCACTACGTGCCGAACAAGGACGCCCTGATCGACGGCATGGTGGAGCGCGTGTTCACGGCCGCCTCGCCGCCGGCCTCCCCGCGAGGCGACTGGCGCACGTACCTGCGCACCTACGCGCACGACCTGCGCCGCGTGCTGCTGCTGCATCCGGGCGTGCTGCCGGCGGTCGTGCGCCCGGCGGTCACCCCGGCGACCCTGGACTCGGTCGAGACGGGACTGCGGATGTTGCGGTGGGCGGGGTTCCCGCTGGGCATGGCGGTGGACGCCCTGAACTCGCTGACGTTGTTCGTGCTCGGCCACACGGGCGCGGAGGTCGGCATCTCGTCGGCGTCGGGCGCCGGTTCGCCGGATTGGCTTGCCGGGCTGGACGAGTCGCGGTACCCACTGCTACTCGAGTCAGTGCGCACGGCCGCCGGCACGGACGACGCGGCGCGTTTCACCTTCGCCGTGGAGTCCCTACTCGCCGGCTTCGCCGCACAACTCGCCGCCGCCTAGCCGCACTCCCACTGCCGCGGCGTACGCACCCGCCGCTCCGGCGCGCGCTCCCACCGCTCCGGCGTGCGCAATCACGACAAGTCGGGCGCTGGCGCGCCACGACTTGTCGGATTTATACCCTGTCCCCGACAAATGCGGATCGATCCCTGGCTCGCTGGTCGTGGGTGGCCGGCATTCTCTCTCCACGCTGAATCGGACTTATACCCCGTCAGGCGAAAAATCCGATAAGTCGTGGCGCGCCAGCGCCCGACTTATCGGATCAAATGCGGCTCAAACCAACGGCGGGGAGGTGAACGGGCCCGGTTGCCAGTTGCCGGGCCCGTGCTTTTTACCCCTCCCTCGATTCAGGTTCAGAGGGCGCTCAGGCCGCGGCCCAGAGCGCCGGAACGTTGGGCGGCTCCCACCCGACCTGCGAGGTGTGGCCCTGCAGACAGCGGTACGTCGAGCCGCCGTAGGTGACGGTCGCGCCCGTCGCGTAAGCGGTATTCGGGGCCCACGTGCCGCCCTGTGGCGGCGTGGTGGTGCCCGTCGCTGTCGGGGTGGGGTTGGGGCCACCCGTGGTGAGCAGCGTCAGGCCGTACGCCTGCAGGATCTCGTTGACGGGCTGGTAGTACATGGTGCCGCCCGACGTGCAGTTGCCCGAGCCGCCCGAGGTCACGCCCTGTGCCTGGCTGCCCGAGAGCCACGAGCCGCCCGAGTCGCCCGGCTCGGCGCAGGCGTTGGAGCGGACCAGGCCCGTCACCGTGCCCTGCGAGTACGTCACCGAGGCGTTCTTCTGCTGGATCGTGCCGCAGCGCCAGCCCGTGGTCGAGCCGGAGCGGCAGACCGACGCGCCGACGGCGGCCTCGGTCGAGCCGGCGACCGCGACCGTGCCGCCGCTGTAGTTGTTGACCAGGCCGCGTGGGGTGTTGCCGGCGTCGACCTGGACCCACGAGTAGTCGTTGCCGGGGAAGCTCGAGCCGCGGAACGTGCCCGAAGGCTGGCTCGTGCGGGCGCCGGCGGTGCCGCAGTGGCCGGCCGAGACGAAGCCGCCGGACACCGAGAAGCCGACCGAGCAGCGGGTGCCGCTGCCGATGTAGTAGGCGTTGCCGCCGATCACGTCGATGTACGGGCGCGGGTTCTCCGTCGTCCGCTCGACCCGCACGGCGGCGCGGTCGACGGACGCGCGGGTGAGGAAGCCCTCGTCGGCGCCGGTGGCGCTGAGGACGACGACCTGGTTGGTGGCGATGTCGGCGTACCAACCCTTGACGGCGCCCGGTGCGGCGGTGCGGTCGAGCGCGGCGACGACCCGGTCGAGTTGGGCCTCGCCGCGCCCGACCAGGCGCGGGACTGCGCCGAGCGCCCGCACCGAGGAGACGCCGGCCGGGTCGGTGAGCGCGACGGTGATCGTGCTCGCCTCGGCGTCGCCGGAGAGCCAGGTGCCGGCGTAGGCGGCGCCGAGGGTGCGGCGCAGGACCTGCTGCACGGCGGCGGCGCGGCTCTCGTTGTTGAGGCGGTTGCGGGCCTGCAAGGGGGTGATGTGCAGGTCGCGCTGCATCGCGTCGAAGACGACCGGCGCGATGCCGGGTGGTACGTCGGGCGCCGGCGGCGGGGCGCTGTTGGCGTAGGCCAGAGCGCCGGCGGTGACGGCCAGGGCGGTGGCCGTGACCGAGCTCAGGATCAGGGACGTCGTGCGCATCGCGATCCTTTCCGTGAAGGCCGGCACCAGGGCGGGGAGGCTCGACCCAGCACCCCGGTGCCGGAGCTCATGCAACAGGCGAACTAACTGTGGTTAACATCGCTGTTGCGTGAGAACGTTAGGACTCGCAACGCCACCTGTCAATGCGCAAAAAAGCCCCCGGCCGAAGCCGGGGGCTGGGCGACAAACCCAACAAAGAAAAGTCACTCGGCGCTGGATCGCGCCCACAGGTTGATGCCGGACTCCGTCGCGTGCGCGTCGATCGCGGCGAGCTCGTCGGTGGTGAACTCCAGGCCGGACAGCGCCGCGACGTTGTCCTCCAGCTGCTCGATGCTGCTCACCCCGATCAACGTCGAGGTCACCCGCGGGTCGCGCAGCGTCCACGCCAGCGCCATCTGCGCCAGGCTCTGGCCGCGGCCGGCCGCGATCTCGTGCAGCGCACGGATCTTGGCGAGGTTGTCCTCGGTGAGCCACTTCGGCGACAGCGAGCTGTTCTCGCTCGCCCGGGATCCCTGTGGTACCCCCTGCAGGTAACGGTCGGTCAGCATCCCCTGCGCCAGCGGCGAGAAGGTGATGCACCCGATCCCCTCCCGCTCGAGCACGTCGAGCAGGGCGTCCTCGATCCAGCGGTTGAGCATCGAGTACGACGGCTGGTGGATCAGCGCGGGCGTGCCGAGCCGCCGCAGGATCGCCGCCGCCTCGGCGGTCTTGGCGGGCGAGTAGGAGGAGACGCCGACGTAGAGCGCCTTGCCCTGGCGCACCGCCGCGTCCAGCGCGCCCATCGTCTCCTCCAGCGGAGTCTCGGGGTCGAAGCGGTGCGAGTAGAAGATGTCGACGTAGTCCAGCCCCATCCGCGCGAGGCTCTGGTCGAGGCTGGCCAGCAGGTACTTGCGCGAGCCCCACTCGCCGTAGGGCCCCGGCCACATGTCGTAGCCGGCCTTGGTGGAGATGACGAGCTCGTCGCGGTACGGGCGAAGGTCGCTCGCCATGATCCGGCCGAAGTTCTCCTCCGCCGAGCCGTAGGGCGGTCCGTAGTTGTTGGCCAGGTCGAAGTGCGTAATGCCGAGGTCGAAGGCGCGCCGCACGAGAGCGCGGTGACCCTCGAGCGGCCTGCCGTGTCCGAAGTTGTGCCACAGCCCGAGGGAGACGGCCGGCAGCTTCAAGCCGCTGCGCCCGCTGCGTCGGTACTGCATCTGCTCATAACGCGATGGATCGGCGTTGTACGTCACGATCCCAACTTACGAGCGCTACCCGATCGTCCGCACGACGTTGCCGTCACGGTCCTTGATCTGCGAGGGGACGATCTCGACCACCAGCGGCTCGGCCCGGGCCGCCGCCCGGACGCCGGCGACGGGCACCAGGACCTGCAGCAGGCCGTCCAGGGCCTCGTCGGTGAGCACGACGAAAAGGTGATCCTCGGCGCCCTCCGCCGTGCCGACGGAAAAACTGCCGGACGAGAACTCGGCGCTGCTCTCGGGGCCGTCCAGGCGCAGCGTGCGGCCGAAGGGCAGGCGCCCGCGCAGCGTCTGCGCGACCGAGGGCACGACGTGGGCGCCGAACACGAGACGGATCAGGTCGCCGTCCGGGCGCCAGCCGAACTCGGCAACGGCCAGCGCCGCGGTGGACGACCCGTCGACCCGGCGGCCCTCCTCGACCGCCTCGGCCACCTCCGGGTCGTCGATCATCGAGCGGCGGTCCAGGTCGGTGACGAGCAGAGGGATGCGCCGGGCGAGCAGGGCGAGGAAGTCGCGGACGCTCCAGGCCTGCGTCGCCGCGTACTCGTCCGAGGTGATCCCGACGACCTGCAGGAACTGCACCGTGCCGTTGGGCGTCTCGATCGTGCCGAGCTCCGGGTCCTCGGCGAACGCGACCGCGCGGATGAGCGTCGGGCGGTCCAGCGCGATCGGGCCGTTGAGATCCATGTGGTGGTTCGGCTCGAACCAGTTGCCGGACTGAAAGACGTACCGCGCCAGGTTCTGCAGGAAGTTCGCGGCCCAGACGGGCGGCTCGGCCTCGGCCGGGTCGCGGCGGATGCGGAAGGTGAACTCGAAGCCCCACCCGGACTCGTCGGGGTTGTCGGACTGCTTGTCGTAGAGCTCGCTCATGCCGTACGAGACCGCGTGCCAGTGCGGGACCGGCTCCAGGCGGGGATAGAAGCTGATGCCGTCGAGCGGGTCGGGGCCACCGAGCGACCACTTCAGGATCGTGGCGAGGTGGCGGGGCTCGACCCCCGGGTACCGCCGTTCCAGCGCGGCATCGATGGCGTCCCAGCCGGGTGTTTCGGAGGTCATACCGCGATTAAACCCGCTCGCCGCCCGCTCGGCATGCCGCGGGAAGTCCTTCGACCCCCGGTGCTAGAACCCGAGCCGCGCCGCCACGGTGGCCGCGGCCGGGTGGTCCAGGCGCTCGTAGATGGCCAGCGCGCGCCGCCACAGGCCGATCGAGGGCGCGCCCTCCAGCGCGTCGCCGAGCCGCGTCGCGGTCTCGGCCTCGTCGAGCCGGTCGCCCAGCGCGGTGAAACGCTCGAGGGCCTCGCGGTAGTGCGCCACCGCGCGCTCGTAGTCGCCGAGCACCGCGTGCACCCGGCCCAGGTGGGCCTGCGCCACGGCCTGCTCGTGCGGGTCGCCGAGCCCGGCACGCAGCTCCAGCGCCGCCTCGCCGTGCGCGACCGCCTCCGCGCCCCGGCCGGCCTGCGCGTAGTGCCAGGCGGCCTGCGCGTGCGAGGCGGCGCGCCCGGCCCGGTCGCCGGCCCGGCGGAACAGGGCCAGCGCCAGTTCGTCGTGGACGATCGCCTCGGGGAAACGGGCGATCGACTCGAGCACCGCGGCCAGGTCCTGCCGGCAGCGGGCCGCCGCCGCCGGCTCGCCCTGCGCGTGGAAGCAGTCGGCGGCCTCGCGCAGCCGGCGCAGCGCCGCCTCGTGCTGCCCGGTGCGCAGGTAGGCCGCGGACTGCGCCCGCTGCGCCCGGGCCAGCATCGCCGGGTCGCCGAGCCGCTCCGCGGCGCGGATCGCGGTCTCCTGCACGGCGATGCGGTCGTCCCAGCGCCCGGCCGCGTCCAGGGGGCCGTCGACGGCGTCGGCGATGCGCCACGCCTCGCGGTAGCGCCCCCGTTGCATGGCCAGCGCGAGCACCGGCAGCGCCGGCGCGGCGGCGAGCGTCGCGAGGCCGGCGTAGTGCGCGACGAGCCGGTCGTGCAGCTCGGCCCGCTCGGCGTCGGACGTGCGCCCGGCGGCGTGCTCGCGCAGCAGGGCGTGCATCGCGTAGCGCCCGGGGCGGTGCTCGACGACGAGCTGCGCCCGGGCCAGCTCGGCCAGCGCGTCCACATCGGACGGTCCACCCAGGACGGCGGCGTCGGCCGCGGTGAGGTCCGCGCCCGGGTGCGCGCCGAAGCCGCGGAACAGCCGCCGTGCGGGCGGGGAGAGCAGCCCGTACGACCAGGCGAACGCCGACGAATCCTCGAGCGCGTCGGCCGCGGCGCCCAGCGACAGCTCCGGGTGCAGTGCGGCGCGCGCGGAGGCCACGGACAGCGCCATCGGCAGCCGCCCGCACGCGGTGATGATGCGGTCGACGGCGGCGGGCTCGGCGGCGGTGCGCTCGGCGCCGATCCGCCCGGCGAGCACGGCCCGGGCCTCGGTGCGGTCCAGCGCGGCGAGCCAGAGCGCGGGCTCGTCGAGCCGCGCCGCGAACGCCGGCCCGCCGCGACCGGTGACCAGCGCAACGCTGTCCCCCGCGGCGGGCAGCAGGGGCCTGACCTGGGCCGGCCCGGCGGCGTCGTCGAGCACGAGGAGCACGCCGCGGCGGGCGGTGAGGCTGCGGTACATCCCCGCGCGCGCCGCCACGCCCATCGGCATGTCGGCCGGTGCCACGCCGAGCGCGGCGAGCAGCATCCGCAGCGCCTCGACGGCGGGCAGCGGCTGGCCGGAGGGGTCGGAGCCGCGCAGGGACACGAAGACGGCGCCGTCCGGGAAGCGGTCGGCGACTCGGTGTCCATAGTGGACGGCGAGGGCGGTCTTGCCGGCGCCGGGTGCGCCGCCGACGACCACGGCCCGCGCGCCGGGCAGCAGCCGGTCCAGCCGGGCGATGGCACCGGCCCGCCCGGCGAATCCGGCGGGACCGGCGGGCAGCGAAAGCTCATCAAGGCCGAAGGAGGCGGCGAAGGCGGGCGCCGCGGCGCCGTTGTGCTCGGCGATGCGCGATCGCGCGGCGGCGACGGCGCCGCACTCGGCCGGGCTCGCGCCGAGCAGCCGCAGCAGGGCGTCGAGGCGCTCGGCCGGCGGCAGCGCCCGGCCGGCGAAGTAGGCCCCGATCGCCGCGTGCGGCCAGCCGGTGCGCGCGGCGAGCTCGCCGAAGGTCAGCGGCGAGCTGTGCACCCGCCGCGCCTGCCGGCGGCGCAGGTCGCGCAGCAGGCCCGCGAGCTCGTCGAGGGTGGCGACACCCGATGGATCTACCACCCCCGGAAGCCTGCCACAGCCCGCCAAATCGAGCGCGGCAAATCACCCCCGACGAGCGCGCCCGGCGTCAGGCGTTGCAGGCGGCCTCGAAGTCCTGGCCGGCGGCGGCGATGTCGGCAGTGAGCTTGTTCATGTCGTCGATCGAGTTGATCTTCGCCAGGTAGTCCGGCGAGCCGAACAAGGCGATGCCGTCGGCGGCCTTGCCCAGCGCCGCCTGCAGCTTCGGGTCGGCGGCCTCGGTCTTGAGGTCGTGCAGCTTCTGCGCGAGGGCGTCGGCGAGCTCCTTGGCCTTCGCCATCGCCGCGGTCTCGGCCGCCTTGTTCTTCGACTGCCGGGCCGCGATCATGATGCCGATCTGCTCGCCGATCGGCTTGACGGTTTCGGCGGTGACCAGCGCCTTGGCCTTGTCGCACACCGTCCTGGTGCTGGCCTTCACGTCCGTCGTCGGGCTCGGCGAGCCGGTGGCGGCGCCGGTCGGCGCCGCGCTGTCGGATTTGTCGTCGGACTGGGCACACGCCGCGGAGGTGCTCAGGACAGTGGCCAGGAGCACCACGGACAGTAGCCGTCGCACGATGAAAGATCCTCCCATTAGGGTTTTCCGGACATGGGAGCGTAACAGCCGGTGACGGGTGGTGCTGTCTTACATCCGATCGGGCGCCGTCGTAGAGTCCCGGGGTGGACTTCGAGGCCGGCACGCGCGACGCCTACGACCGGCTCTCGGTCACCCATTTCGGGCACCTGAACTCGTCGGTCGAGGACCGGCCCTTCGAGCGGGCGCTGTTACGAGCATTCGCGGATCTGGTACTGCGGGAGCCCGGCCCGGTCGCCGACGTCGGCTGCGGCGCCGGCGTCCTCACCCGGCACCTCGCGGACCTGGGCCTGGACGTGTTCGGCGTCGACCTGTCCCCCGCGATGATCGCCCACGCCCGCGCGGCAAACCCGGATCTGCGCTTCGCCGAGGGCTCGATGCTGCGCCTGGACGTCCCCGACGCCGCCCTGGCCGGCCTGCTGTCCAGCTACTCGCTCATCCACGTGCCGTGGCCGGAGCGCCCGCGCGCCCTGGCGGAGTTCCACCGCGCCCTGCGCCCCGGCGGCGTGCTCATGCTGGCCTTCCAGATCGGCGACGAGGCGTACTGCCCGGTGGTCGTGCAGGAGATGGGCCTGGAGGTGACGTGGTACCGCCAGCAACCCGACGACCTCGTCGAGCTGCTGGCGGCCGGTGGCTTTGCATTGCTGTTCCGCGGCGAGCGAGCACCTGCCGCCGGCGAGTCAACGCCCCAGGGCTACCTGCTGGCGACCCGGAACCCAGAGCAGGGCGAGCGCGGCGACCTCGAGCGCGACTGAGCACGCCTGGATCGCGAGGGCCCACGCGTCGTACCCCGGCACCCCGGCGACGGCGGCGACCAGCTGGACGGCCAGCACGAGCGTCAGCACGACGCGCGCCTTCGGCCGGCCGGTGCGCAGCTTGAGCGCCCGCACGGGCAGCAGCACCGCGAGCACGAGGTGCGGCACGAGCGCCGCCGGCACGAGGTCGGCCCCGCCGGCCGCGTGCCGCAGCAGCGCGACCGCGATCGCCACGACGTGCAGCGCGGCGATACCGAAGACGACGGCCTGAGCGCGGTTCATGTTCTTCTCGGTCATGCCAATGAAGCTATGGCCGCGCGGCCTGCGGTCCCGCTGCCACGAGTCATCGCGCCCGCATGACGGATGTCATCCCCCGACCCGTGCAATCAGGGCGGGTCGATGGCGCTGTGCGAGCCGTTCATCACGTGGGCGGTCCAGCGGGCGCCGTCCCAGTAGCGCTGGGCGTAGCGGCCGGTCGGGTCGGCGCGCCACGACCCCGGCGACGCCGACTGGGGCGCCCGGTCCAGCGCGGCCCGGCCCGGCGCGCCCGGGCCGCCCCCGGAGGAGCCCGACGGCGTCCGGCTGAACGGCGACGGGCCGGCCGGGCGCCGCTTCGGCCACAGCAGGAACAGCAGCAGCCAGGCGCCGTAGAGGATCATGCGGCCGATCCAGCGGATGGCCAGGAAGATCCACAGCATCATCGCGAGCGGCCAGGGCAGCGTGATCGACCAGCCGCCGACCGTCGTCGGGTTCAGGAAGTACGGCGCACTGATCAGCATGCCGGCCAGGAACGCCACGGCCCAGATCACGAAGCCGGGCCACATCGGCTGGTGTGTCTGCGGTTGGGTCCAGAAGCCCAGCGCGACCAGACAGGTCGCCAGGCCGACGATCATGCTCGCCACCCACAGCAGGAAGCCACGCATCGGGGTACCCCCTCCTCTCGCGTCGGTGTGCTCTGACGGACCGGCGATCACCCGATCGGGGTCGATCGGACGGCTCGAGCGCGGGCCGGGCGCGAGCCGTCCGTCAGAGGAGGGCATCCGGGCGAAGGGCAGGTTGATGGACTTCAGGCAACGACGACGCGTGGTCGCGAGCGACAACACGGTGCAGCCGCTGCAGATGAACCCCGCGGCGGCGAACCGTGCCCGCACCACCACCGGCAACGCCGCACAGCTGCGGCGGCCTCGGCACGCAGGGTTCCTGCGGGCGATACACCAGATCGACGCGACCGTGGACCCCGCGCAGCGCGCGCAGCTGGCCAAGTGGCTCAGCGACACGTACATCGAAGAGGTCGGAGACCTCCCGCTGGGCTGTCTCGCCCAGTGCTATCTCGGCCCGCCGTACGTCGATCACCGTCTCGACCTCGGCCAGGCGATCGTCGAGCACTACGCCCCGAACGATCCGGTCCCGGACCCGTTCGGCAAGGCGCGGATGCTCGTGCGCACCGGTGCGTACGCCTACGTCGAGGTCTACATCAGCGGCACGATCGTGCCGGTCCGCAACGACGGCTCCGTGGTCGCCTAACTCCGTAGGGATGCCTCGAAATGTCCGATGTGGATTTGCACCTGCGCAGTCAGGTGAACCAGGTACAGAACATGATCGTCAACCTGGACCAGAACGTGGCCCAGGTCTCGCAGCAGGTCATGATCGTCGGCCAGGAGCAGCAGGAGGCCCGCAGCGAGCTGGCCCAGCTGCGCGCCGACTTCATCACGTTCGTCAAGCAGCACGAGCTCACCGCCAACGTGCAGCGGGCCGAGACCCGCGTCGGTGTGCTCAACGGGCGGCTGGAGCACGAGTTCGGCCACCACAAGGTGGTGCGGCGCACGGCCGTCGGCATGCTGCAGGCCTTCGACGTCGGCCTGATCTCCGAGGAGACCATCCGCAGCGTCGGCGAGCAGCTGATGGTGCAGACGCCGCGGTACTGGCTGGCGCCGGTCCTCGTCGCGCTGGCCGCCTGGTCGGCCGACGACCAGTCGCTGTGCGACCGGGCGGTCGAGGAGGCGTTCCGCCGCTCGCCCGGCCACACGTCGCTGTTCATGGCGCTGGTGCTGCGCAGGCAGAACCGCCTCGACAGCGCGAGCCGCTGGCTGCGGCACTACCTCGCCGCACAGGACCCCAACGCCCTCGGGCGCAACTTCGCCGTCATCCTCGAGGCGATCGCGCAGGGCGCGTTCGGCGCGTCCGGCATCGCGATCGTCGGTGAGTTCCTGTCCCGCTGGCGCGAGCAGCTGCTCGTCGACGAGGGCAAGCAGGAAGCGCAGGTGACCCGCTGGCGGCACGAGGTCGACGCGCACGTCGCGCCGCCGGCGCCGCAGCCGCGGTTCCCCCGCCTGGCGCAGGTCAGCCCGCAGTGGGTGCCGATGGAGCGCATCCTGGCCGCGGCCGAGTCGCACCAGGCCTTCATCGACCACTACCGGGCGCTGCTGGCCGAGGAGATCGTGCCGCCCGACCGGATCGAGGACGCCGTCGACGACATCCTCGACCGGCTCGTCGCCGAGTACGACAACGACGAGCTGCCGCTGCGCCGGGAGCTGGCCTTCAACCTCGCCGTCATCAGCAACAACGGCGACCTCGACCTGTCCAAGCGGGCCGTCAACGTCGACGCCGCCGCGCTCGAGACCAAGCTGGACTTCCTCACGATCCAGACCCAGTCGGCGCTCAACCCGGCGGCGATCGGCGTGTCCCGCTCGACCCAGCGGCTCGCCGTCGCCTCCTGCGCGGACTGGATCTCCCGGGCGCACGGGCAGTTCTGCCGCGACTATCGCGCCGCGCTGCCGCCCGACGTCACCGCGGTCTTCGCCGGCAACCACAACGCCGGCGCCACCGCGTTCACCCTGCCCCCGTGGAGCGGCTCGTTCATGCGACCGCTGGCCGAGCTCGAGGCTTCTCTCGCCGCGCACTGGGACAAGGCGACCCGCCCGGTCATCGACGGCCTCACGTTCGGCTGGGGCCGCAAGTGCATCGCGCCGATCGCCGTCACCGTCGTGCTGCTGGTCGTGCTCACCGCCTGCATCGGCTGGCCGGGCGCGCTCATCGCGCTGCTCGTGGGCGGCGCCTGGTTCGCCGCGCTGTACATGCAGTCGCAGCAGATCGAGCAGCGGCGGCGGGAGCTCATCACGTACATCGAACGCGCCAAGCACGACTCGATCCTGCAGCTGCGCGGCGCGAGCGCGGAGCTGACCGACTGGATGAGCCGATACCAGGCCGCCGACCGGCTCGAACCGGAGGTCATGGCGCTCATCGCCGACCTCGGCCAGGCCGCCAACGCGGCGACCCCGTACACGCGACGCGACGTGACCGGAGGCATCCAGTGACCACACCGAGACGCATCATTCCGGTACCGATGCAGCCCACGCCCCAGCAGGCGCAGGCCGCGCCGGCCGAACCGCCCGCCGCGCCGTGGGCCCAGCAGCCCGCGGAGCCGCAGTCGCGGGCCACGGAGCGGGCCCGCCGGCTGGTGAGCGGCTTGCCGCCGTGGGAGCCGCTGCCGCCCGGCGAGATCCTCGTCCGCCGACACCACCGGCAGTCCTGATGTGGGGCGACGGCGGCCCGTACGCGCGATGGGCCGCCTTCCTCGAACAGTGGTCGACCGGCGCGCCGGTCGACCCGGCCGGGCTGCCCGCGCTCGCCCAGGCCGACCTTCCACCCGACGGCTGGGAGCGCCTCGGCAACCGGCTCACCGAGGCCATCTCGCTGCGGCTCAAGGACTGGGCGCGCGCGCTCACGGCCGGCCTCGGCGTCGCCCGCGACGAGTTCACCGTCGCGCGGACCCTCATGCAGGCGCGGGCCGGCCTGGACACCGTGCGCCGGCTGGCCGCGCACCCGGCGCTGCCGGCCGACCTTCGCGACCAGCTCGTCGCGATCGTCGACAGCTCGATCAAGTCCGCGCAGGAGCAGCTCGAGCGGCAGGTCGACGGGATGCGGCGCGCCAGGGTGCCGCAGTCGCAGGTCGACGCGCGGCTGCGCACCATCCGCGAAAACTCCCTGACCGCCGTCACCGCCGCACCCGCGGCGACGGCGCAGCCCCAGCCCGACGCCTGGCTCGGCGCGTCCGCCACGCGGCGGCGGGTCATCCGGCCCTGACCACCCTCACGAAGGAGCCACCGACCGTGTCCAACTTCGCCGAGTCGCGCGCCGACCTGGAAAGCTACATCTCCGCCCGGGTCCCGCTCATCAGCATCCGCAGCATCGAGCAGGACCGGGCGCTGCGCCTGGTCCGAGAGATGGCGGCGAACCCGCGGCGCGGCAACCTGCCGTTGTGGATCTACACCCGGGCGACCGGCACGCGGGACCTGCGCACCAACGCGCCGACCTCCGACGACCGGTCGTGGCCCGGCGCGATGGACTTCGCCGCGACCCAGTTCGCCAACCGGCCGCAGAGCACCGTCGTCTTCGTCGACCCCGACGACCTCTCCGACGACAACTCGGCCAGCCGGCACGTGGCCGAGCTCGCCCGGCTCGCCGACGCCAACGCCGGCAGCATCATCCTCATCACCGACAACCCGCTGTGGAGCGGGCTGCAGCGCCTCGGGATGAGCATCACCCTGAGCCTGCCGGATGCGTCGGAGATGTACGACGTCATCCACGCCTTCCTGACCGACCACCGCGGCGTCGTGCCGATCGAGTGGAACGAGCAGGACGCCCGCCGCGCCGCCGAGTTCCTCGTGGGCGTGCCGGAGGGCACGGCGATCAACGTGCTCGCCACGATCGTGACCAAGGGTTCGGTGCAGCGTGACGACGTCGAGCATCTCGCGCGCTTCAAGGACAAGCACTTCGGCGACCTCGCCGGCCTGGAGCGGGTCGAGGTCGCGCCGGACAGCCAGCAGGTGGGCGGCATGACGAGCCTGCGCGCCTGGCTGGACCGCAAGCACCAGCTCATGAAGTCCGACCTGCGCGGCACCAAGCTCCGCCCGCCGCGCGGTGTGCTCCTCGTCGGCGTGCCCGGCTGCGGCAAGTCCCTGTCGGCGAAGGCGATCGCGGGGCAGTGGCGGCTGCCGCTGTACCGGCTGGATCTGGCCGCGATGCTGGGCCAGTACGTCGGCCAGTCCGAGGGCCGCCTGCGCGAGGCCCTCGACGCCGCCGACCGGATCGCGCCGTGCGTGCTGTGGATCGACGAGATCGAGAAGGGCCTCGCGGGGCAGAACGACAGCACCGGCGTCGGGCGGCGGCTCGTCGGGCAGTTCCTCTACTGGCTGCAGGAGTCCCGTTCGCGGGTCTTCGTCGTGGCCACGTCCAACGACGTGCGCTCACTGCCGCCCGAGCTGCTGCGCAAGGGCCGCTTCGACGAGCTGTTCTTCGTGGATCTGCCCGACTCCGACGACCGGCAGGAGATCATCCAGCTGTACTACCAGCGGTACGTGCAACGCGAGCCCACCGCCGAGCTGCTCGACAAGCTCGTCGGGCTGTCCGACGGGTTCGCCGGCTCCGACATCGAGTCGGCGCTGCACGACGTCGGCGCCGAGCTGCACCTCAACGCCGGCGCCGAGCTGCGACCGGAGTTCGTCGTCGAGGCGTTCGCCAACACGATGCCGCTCAGCCGGACCAACCCGGAGCAGATCGACGAGATTCGCACCTGGGGCCGCGAGCGGGCGGTGCCGGCCGGGCGCCCGCCCACGTCGACGATGAGCGGTCCGCAGCACGCCGGGCGCCGCGTGGTCGTGCTCTCGGACTGAGCCGTCAGTCGAACACGCCCAGCAGTACCAGCAACGTCCAGACGACGAGCAGGCCGGCGAGCGTGTAGCCGGCCTGGCTCACGAACCGGGCCAGCAGAAACCGCAGCGGCTTGCGGCCCGTGACCACCCTCACCGGCGGCCCGCTCGGGGTGGCCAGCAGGGTCACCCGGCGGGTCACCGCCCGGCCGTCGCGCCGCCGGCGACCGCGCAGCTGCGCGATGTCGCCGGTGGCGAGGTCGCCGCCGCGCGGCCGGCCGAAGAGCATCCAGTCCGAGTCGGACCCCTCGAGCGTCCGCACCCGCAGGCGCCGGACCTCCACGTCACCGGCGGCCGGCATGAGCTGCTGGTCGCGCTTGCCGCGGTTCGCCCGCCAGTTGCGGTACATCCGGTGCGCCCCGGCTCCCGCCGCGAGCACCAGCAGCGGCCCGACGACCGCGGTGACGCCACGGTCGCCGTGCAGCACGACCCGGACCATGGTCACGATTCCGGCGGGCACCGCCGTGAGCAGCAGCACCCGCAAACCGAGCAGCGCGTGCCGGTCGGTCCCGGTCGTGACCTTCGTGATGACGCCGGTCTCCTCGAGGGACCGGGCTTCGCTCGGCTTGAGCGGCGGTGGCGGCACGCGCGGCGGCATCTTCACGTCAGCTTCTGACGGACGGGGCCTCAGAACCACGCGAAGTAGAAATGCAGCCCGTCGTACACCGCGGCCAGAGCCCCGATCATCAACAGCCAGCCCGCCGTCCTGCGGGCCCCGCGGGGAGCGCGGGCGAGCAGCCCGACGACGGTACCGAAGCCGACGATGAACAGCGCGCCGAACAGGATCGGCAGCAGGTAGAAGTCCGGCCGGGCAAAACCGCCGAAGATCGCCACCTGGCCGAAGGACCCGATGGTGGCCGCGGCGAGCGCCCCGAGCACGGCGGAGCCGCTGAGCACCGATGGGCTGTCCTTCGGCGGTTTGCCGATCAGCCGGTACGTGCAGAAGCCGGCCGCCAGCACCAGCACGACGATCTGCAGCCACACGAAGGCTGCGCCGAACGGCAGCAGGCTGACCAGGAACAGCTCGACGAGCATGAACCCGGTGAACACGCCCGCGTTGGCGGCGATCCGGCCGAAGGTGAACCGGGCGGCCGACGGCGGCCCGAAGACGGAGGCGTACCACGCGATGCCGGCCGGCGCGAGGAACACCGTGCTCCACTGGTGCGCCAGCCACGAGCCCAGGAACAGGTTGGCGAAGTGCAGCTGCGGCACGTAGAGGAAGGCGGCCGCCACGACGACGGCGATCACCGCGGTGACGATGCCCGGTGCGCGCGACGGCGGCGCGCCGGGCGGCATCGGCGGCGCGATCGCAACGGGCGGCGCGTACGGCGGGCCCATCTGCGGGCCCATCTGCGGTGCGAACGGCGGCGGGAACGGCCCGGCCGGGGAGAACGGGGCGACGGGCGGTGCCGACATCGGCGGTGCCGCGTAGGGGGACACCGGCGCCACGGGGAACGCCGAGACCGGCATCGCGGGCTGTGCGGAGACCGGCATGGCCGGCTGAGCCGAGATCGGCGCGGCCGGGAAGACCTGGACCGGGGCCGGCTGTACGGGTACCGCAGCGGCCACCGGTGGGTGCAGGGCCTCGACGCTGCCCTGCGCGACCACGATCTCCGGCTGCTCGATCGCCGTCGGCGCGACGCCCAGCGCGCGGTGCAGCAGCGTGGCCACGAGCGGCACGCGGCTGGAACCGCCGACCAGGAACACCGCGGCCGGCGGTGCGCCGGCGGTCACGGTGCGGGTCAGGGTCACGGTGCGGTCGAGGATCGGCCGGGCCAGGCGCTCGAGCTGCTCGCGCCCGATCGGGGTGTCGTCCTCGATGAGCGGCAGGTGCACGTACGTCGTCGTGGCGCGCGACAGCACCTCCTTGGCGTTGCGCACGTCGTCCCAGAGCAGCCGGTTGGCCCGCCGGTCGCCCGCGTTCGCGGGCTGCTCGAGGCGCTGGACCTCGGCCGGGTGGCTGCGGCTGTACGCCGCGGAAATGTAGCCGACCAGCGCCGCGTCGACGTCCAGGCCGCCGGCGTCCGGCAGCCCTTCGCTGGCAACGACCTCCCAGCCGTTCGGGGTGCGCCGCACCACCGAGGCGTCGAACGTGCCGCCGCCGAAGTCGTACACGACGACGTTCGCGCCTGCCGGCAGGCGCAGGTCGAGGGCGTTGACGAAGTACGTGGCGGCGGCGACGGGCTCCGGCACGAGCGTCGGCGTGCCCAGGCCGGCCGCCGCGGCCGCGTCGAGCAGCACCTGGCGCCGGACCGTCCCCCACGCCGCCGGGCAGGTCAGCACGGTGGCGGCCGGCGCGGCACCCATCGTGCGCACCGCCTCCGCGCGCACGCGGGCGAGCACGGCCGCGATGGTGTGCGCGACCGGGTACGCGCGGTCGCCGAGCAGGATCTCCCCGTCGTCGATGCGCCGCTTCGGGTGCGGCTCGAACAGCTCGGGGTGCACCCGCGCGGCGTGCACCGCCTCGCGCCCGACGAGCAGCCCGCCCGGGTTACCGCCGCCGTCGGCCGCAACGCAGACCGAGGAGGGCAGCAGCGGGAACCCGTCGAAGAGCACGGGCCGCGCGCGCACGCCGGCCGCCTGTACGACCGCCACCGTGTTGGACGTGCCGAAGTCGACGCCCAGGCGGTACCCGGGAAGATCCGCTGGCTGCACCAGCGGAGCATACGCACGCCCGAACGCGGATCGCATCGACGCTACGGCCGGGTTCACCTGGACGCCCGGCCGCGATGTGGCCCGAACGGCGGAGAAATGAGGCGCTCGGCCACCTGGCTTCACCGGAACGGGTCGGCGCCTCGATGGTGCGCTCCATCCGGTCGGCGGATTCGCCGACGTCACCGCCCGTGAATACTTCGGCTCGGATTCCGTAGTGGTCCACTGTGGACGGGCGTGCGACCTCCCGTCACCGGCCGGAGGGGCGCGTCGATGAGGGCAGGCCAGGTTCGGGCGCGTGCCGCTGCGGTGGTGCTGGCGCTGGTGGCGGCGACGATGACGGTGGTGGCCGGGCCGCAGCCCGCGAGCGCATTCGGAACGATCGGGACGCTCGGGCAGAACTGGGAGCACGAGCGCATCACGCGCCTGGCGCTGGGCTGCGCGCCCAAGCAGCGCTCCACCGGCGACTGCTTCGAGCCCCGCTCGCTGAGCCAGCTCGCCGGGCACCTCGGCACGTTCGGCGCGGTCGGCGCGCCCGACCGGGACCAGGTCCTCGACTCCTCCGCGCACTGCGACGACGCCGACTACCTCGACAAGCCCGGCTACCCGCAGACCCGGCAGCAGGCAACGGCCGCGCTCGCCGCCTGCATCGAGCACCTGCGCCTGGAGTTCGGCAAGGGCATCGACGCCGCCGGCAAGATGCTCGACGCCGGCGGCAACCTGGTGCCGAAGCAGGCGCAGCTGCACGGCGGCTGCTCGTTCGACCACACGTACACCGACATCGCCAAGTGCAGCGCGCTGGAGGGGTTCGGGCGGGCGCTGCACGGCGCGCAGGACTTCTACTCGCACAGCAACTGGGCGGACGAGAGCGACCCGGACGAGCCGATCTCGGAGACGAACCCGCCGGGGCTCAACCGGACCGACCAGGCGCCGTTCCTGAACCTCACGGTCTACGGGCCGATCGACCTGAGCTCGCTGCCGGCCAAGTTCACCACCGGCTACTACTCGCTCGGCACCGACTACTGCACGCCGTTCAACAGCCGGATCCGCCACGCCTGCCTGAACAAGGACAAGGCGGTCATCGACAACAGCGGCTTCGCGACGAATCCGGGCACGGTCCGCGGCCAGGTGCTGAAGAACGAGCAGAAGGCGGTGTCGGCCGCGATCGCCGAGACGGTCCGGCAGTGGCGCGACTTCCGGGCGCTGCTGCGCACGACCTACGGCAACGACAAGGCCAACCGCATCATCATGGCGATGACGCAGGACGTGACCTCCATCGACCTGGTCTTCGCCATCGACACGACGAGCAGCATGTCGCCGTACATCAACGCCACCGTCGGCGCCGCCGGCCAACTCGTCGACCTGCTCGCCGGCGCCGGCACATCGAGCCGCCCGACCGACTTCCGCGTCGGGCTCGTCGACTACAAGGACGTCGACTCCTCGGGCTGCGCCGGCAGCTACGACGCGCAGACCGACCTCGAGTTCAGCAACGACGGAAATACGATCATCAACGCGCTGGGCAAGCTGCCGGCCAAGGTCTCCGGCGGCTGCGACATCCCCGAGGACGTGTACTCCGGCGTCGACCGGGCGATCGGCTTCCCGTGGCGCCCCGGCGTCAAGAAGGTCGTCGTCGTGATGGGCGACGCGCCCGGACACGACCCGGAGGCGCACTCGTCGCTGACGCTCGCCAAGGTGGTACAGCACGCCCTCGAGGTCGACCCCGCAGTCGTCTACCCGATCCTCGTCGGCGGCAGCTCCAGCGCCACCACGTTCTTCACCGCCCTCGCCGACGGCACCGGCGGCAAGACCTTCGACTCCCGCAGCGGCGGCGTCCCCGCCGCGCTGCTCGCCGCCGTCGACGAGATCGTCCTGTCCCCGGAGCCGGGCGACCAGGACGCGCCGGTGGTCAAGACGACGTTCCCGGCCCCGCCGGGCGGCCCCGAGGGCTTCTTCACCGGCCCGGTCAGCGGCACGGTCACCGCCACCGACCCGTCCGGCGTGTCCGCGCTCGACTGCCGCGACTCGTCCGGCACGCTGACGCAGGGCCCGCTGACCATCAGCGGCAACACCGCGAGCCGCACCCTGAAGGTCACCGGCGACGGCGAGCACATCGTGGACTGCGTGGCCACGGACAAGGCCCCGTTGCCCAACCGCGGCGTCGGCGAGGACTCCTCCGGCGTCATCGGCTTCAACCTCGACGCCACCCCGCCCAAGGTCACCTGCTCGGCGAGCCCCGCCACCCTCGACCCGGCCGACGGCCGCCTGGTCACGATCACGGCCACCGTGAAGGTCGAGGACGCGCTGTCGGGCACGGCCGGCTTCACGCTGACCTCCGTGACGAGCAACCAGTCGGACACGGCCGCCGACGACATCGCCGGCTTCGCCACCGGCACCGCCGACACCACCGGCCAACTGCGCGCCACCGACACGGGCTCCGGCCGCCGGTACACCCTGACGTACCGCGGCCGCGACACCGCCGGCAACGCCGCCGAGTGCCAGGCCTTCGTCATCGTCGGCCACCCGACCGGCCCGTCCCCGTCGGTCTCGGCAACTCCCGGCGCCGGCACCCCGACCCCCGGCGCCTCCGGCGGCTCGGGCGGCCCGATGCCGGTGACCGGCCCGATGGCCGGCACCTACGCCTTCTCCGGCCTGTTCGTCATCCTGGCCGGCGCCCTGCTGGTGACCCTGGCGAACCTTCGCCGCCGGCACCGCGGCCTGCACCGCCGCGCGGGCTGAGCCCGCCCCGCCCGACCCGCCTTGCCCACCCCGCCCGGCCGGCCCGCAATGGGCCGTCCGGGCGCAGCGACATGCTTGACATCATCGATGTGAGCGATAACACTCGTGTCACGCGACGTCCCACCCCACGACGTCGCGCCGCCGCTTCGAGCTCGCAAGCCTTGTCCGCCGCAAATTGTGAGCGTTAACAGTCGCCGAGCAGGGCACCGCCAACGTCCTTCTCGGTGTACACCCCCGGAAAGGCACAACCATGGGTTTTCGGTCCTCCCTTGCGGGCGCCGCCGCCGCGGTGCTCACCGCCGCCGCGCTGATCGCCCTGCCCGGCACGGCGCAGGCCGCCGGCACGCTGTCCTGCGACATCTACGCCAACGGCGGCACGCCCTGCGTCGCCGCGCACAGCACCACCCGCGCGCTGTTCGGGTCGTACAACGGCTCGCTGTACCAGGTCCGGCGCTGGTCCGACGGCGCGACGTCGAACATCGGCGTGCTCAGCGCCGGCGGCTACGCCAACGCCGCCGCGCAGGACTCGTTCTGCTCCGGCACGTACTGCACGATCGTGCGCATCTACGACCAGACCTCGCGCCACAACGACCTGACGATCGCGCCCGGCGGCGGCGCCAACCCGACCGCCGACCAGGGTGCGAACGCCGCCGCGCTGCCGGTGTCGGCGGGCGGGCACAAGGTCTACGGCGTGTACATCTCGGCCGGCAACGGCTACCGCAACAACGCCACGAACGGCGTGGCCACCGGCAGCCAGCCCGAGGGCATGTACATGGTCACCGAGGGCACGCACGTCAACAACCGGTGCTGCTTCGACTACGGCAACGCCGAGACGAACAACAACGACACCGGCAACGGCGACATGGACGCGATCTACTTCGGCACGCTGTGCTGGTTCTCGCCGTGCAGCGGTTCCAACCCGAAGGTCATGGCCGACCTGGAGAACGGCCTGTTCGCCGGCGGCAACGGCTCCAACACGGCGAACACCGGCCGCGCCAGCGCCTTCGTGACGGCCATGACCAAGAACAACGGCACCTCGACGTACGCGATCAAGGACGGCGACGCGCAGTCCGGCGGCCTCGCGACCCGGTACAACGGTGGACTGCCCACCCAGTCCGGGTACAAGCCGATGACGAAGCAGGGCGCGATCATCCTCGGCATCGGCGGCGACAACAGCAACGGCTCGGTCGGCTCCTTCTTCGAGGGCGTCATGACCAGCGGCTACCCGAGCGACGCCACGGAGAACTCCGTGCAGTCGAACATCGTCTCGGTCGGCTACAGCAAGAGCGTCACGTTCCCGGTGAACGGCGCGACGTACCGCCTCACCAACCTCGCCAGCGGCAAGGTCCTCGACGCGATCAACTGCGGCACGGCCAACGGCACCCGCCTCGACGTGTGGCAGTCGCTGGGCAACACCTGCCAGCAGTGGCGCTTCAACAGCGTCGGCGCGAACAAGTGGACGGTCACCAACGTCAACGCCGGCAAGGTCCTGGACGCGGTCAACTGCGGCCTGGCCCTGGGCACGGAGACCGACCTGTGGCAGTCGCTGGGCAACACCTGCCAGCAGTGGGCGGTCATCCCGGCCGGCAACGGCCGCTACGAGCTCGTCGTCGAGAACAGCGGCATGGTCCTCGACGACCAGAACTGCGGCACCGCCAACGGCACCCGGGTCCAGCTCTGGATGTGGCTCAACAACACCTGCCAGCTCTGGTCGATCGCGGCGTAGCCGGCAACACCGGACACTGAGGCGCGGCCGGGTCCCGGCCGCGCCTCAGCCCGCGTTGATGACCGTCTGCAGCAGCGGGACCGGCATGCAGACGCGCGCGGCAAGCTCGTCCAGGCCGATGCCCCGCGCGGCCATCAGCCCGAAGGCCTGGCCGACGGCCGACGGCGACTCGGGCGGGCCGAGGTCGCCCGGCTCGGGGTAGCCCCACTCGGCGAGCAGGCTCATGCCGCGCCGGTAGGTGTGGTCCCGGTAGACACCCATGGCGTGTCCGCGGTACACCAGCGCCTTGAGCGACATCCCCCACCGCCGCTTGAGCTCGTGCAGCCGGTCGAAGTCGAGCCGGGCGGGCAGCTCCTCGCACAGCGCCTCGGCCGGCGCCAGGAAGCACGACGCGAACGCGGTCGCCTGCCGCTCGAGCACCTGGCTGCCGGGCTCCGCGTCGTGGTGCAGCAGCAGGTGTGCCAGCTCGTGCGCGGCGTCCATCCGCGAGCGCGCCTTGTCGTTCTTCATGGTGCTGGCGAAGACGAAAGGGCGGTGACCGTACCAGTGCGAGAACGCGTCGACCCGGTCGGACACGTCGGGCAGCGTGAGCACGATGACCCCGTGCGCCTCCAGCAGCCGGGTCACGTGCGGTATCGGCTCCGCGCCCAGCCCGAACGCCGCCCGCGCGGCCGACGCGGCCGCCTCGATGTCGCCGCCCGTTGCGGGCTCCGGCAGGTCGAGCTGGGGCAGGCGCAGCTCGGGCAGGCGCACGTAGCGCTCGACGGCGTCGACCACCCGCCAGGCGATCTCGCCGAACGCGAGCGCCTGGTCCCGCTCGGCCTGCGTGGTCGCGCGCAGGCTGCGGAAGTGGGCGTGGCCGGGCGTGGCCGGCGCCGGAATGCCGGCGGCGAAGAACTGCGGCGGCAGGCTCAGCGCGAGGGCCATCCGGCCGAGCACGCCCGCGGAGGGGCGGGCCTGGCCGAGCTCGTACTGCGTGATGGCCGCCGCCGTCACCTCGGTCGCCGCGGCCAGCTGCCGCTTGGACAGCCGCCGCCACCGCCGGGCCAGCGTCAGGGCGTTGGGCTGGAACGCCGCGACGGCCAGGGCCGGCGTCCCGGCCCGGTGCCCGCTCATGCCGTCACGTCCGCTTCGCTCCGGCAGCGGCATGAGCTGAACCTGTGTCCATGATGAGCGACCAGTCTGCTTCGCTCCGTACCGCTCATGCAGGGTTGATTGCGCGCGGGCCGGCCGGGCGGCCGAGCAGCTGCAGGTCCAGCTCCGGGATCGGCAGCTCGTCGTGGCGGGGCGCACCGTCGGCCGACGCCCCCGTGCGCCGTGCGCCGGCGAGGGCGCGGGCCGGCTCGCCGAACCACAGCCGCACCTCGAACCAGGGCGAGCCGCCGGTGCGGTTGTCGCGGGGCAGGCCGAGGTAGGCGACCGCCTCGCCGGTGTCGATGTCGCCGGCGTGCGCGATGCGCAGGTGGCGCTTCCGCGGTACCAAACCGGAAAAAACCTCCGGGAACTGCTCCTCGTCGTCGAGGGCGAGCTGCCGGTCGGCGCTGTTCTCGACGGCGCCGCCGAGCCGTGCGTCGCTGCCCTCCCACCGGATCGACTCGACGCTGGTGTCGACGCCGCCGTGCAGCGAGTACAACCGCAGGATGTAGCCGCCGGCCAGGATCTCCAGCGAGTTGTCCTCGATGCGGGCGTCGAGGCCCGACCGGCCGGTGAACCGCGCGGCGCCGAGGTTGGTGAGGTTGCGCCAGACGGTGGTACCGAAGCTCATCGCGTCGTCGCCGAGGTCCGGCTCGTGCCGCTCCGCCGCACGCCGATAGACCTGCCGGATCAGCTCGGCCAGGGGCTCGAGGACGCCGCGGGCGTCCAGCGTCGCGACGGCGTCGGTCAGAAGATCCACGCCTGCGAACTTAGCAGCGGCCACACAAGATGTCGCGGAAGTCAAGCGGCGAGGCGGGTGGCAGACTGTGCGACGATCTTGTGCGGCGGGTGCCGGCCGGCGAGGGCCGGACGTTCGCCGCCGACCTGGCACGGGACCGGGGCAGCGCCGCCGCGGCCGAGTCCGCCGCCGCGGCCGCCGCGTTCTGAGGAGCAGAGACTTGAGGGTGTTTGTTACGGGGGCCACCGGCTGGATCGGATCCACCGCCGTGGACGAGTTGCTGGCGGTCGGCCACGAGGTCGTCGGGCTGGCGCGCTCGGAGGCGTCCGCGCGGTCGCTCGAAGCGAAGGGCGCCACCGCGCTGGACGGGGACATCGACGACCTCGACGCCCTGCGGCGCGGGTCGGCCGCGGCCGACGCGGTGCTACACCTGGCCAACAAGCACGACTTCGGCAATCCCGCCGAGACGAACCGGGCCGAACGCGCGGCGGTCGAGGCCATCGGGAGCGCCCTCGCCGGCCGCGGCCGCGCGTTCCTGCTCGCCTCCGGGCTCACCGGGGTGGTGTCGGGCCGCCCGGCCGTGGAGACCGACGCGTCGCCGGCGGTCGGCCCGGACTCGCTGCGCGGTGGCAGCGAGAACCTCGCGCTGGAGTACGCCGGCCGCGGCGTGCGGGTCGTGGTCGTCCGGTTCGCCCCGACCGTGCACGGGGCCGCCGACCACGGCTTCGTCGCCCAGCTTGTGTCCGCCGCCCGCCGTCACGGCGTCTCCGCCTACGTCGGCGACGGCGCCACCGCGTGGTCGGCCGTGCACCGCAGCGACGCGGCCCGGCTCGTGCGGCTCGGGCTCGAGTCCGCGCCCGCGGGGTCCCGGCTGCACGCCGTCGCCGAGGAGGCCGTCCCCGCCCGGGCCATTGCCGAAGCCATCGGGCGCGCGCTCGGCGTGCCGGCGGCGCCGGTGGCGCCCGAGGACGCCGAGGCGCACTTCGGCTTCGTCGGCCGACGCTTCGGGATGAGCATCACCGCGTCGAGCGAGCGCACCCGCGCCCTGCTCGGCTGGTCGCCGTCCGGACCGGCGCTGCTCGAGGACATCGCGGCGGGTGCCTACTCGCTCGAGTAGTCGAGGGGCTCTCGCCCGGGGGCCTAGCCTGGCGCCGTGTACGGGTATGTGATCGCCGACGTGTTCACCGACACCGCGCTGGAAGGCAACCCCCTCGCGGTCGTGCCGGAGGCGGATGGGCTGTCCGCCGGACGGATGCAGCGCATCGCGCGCGAGATGAACCTGTCCGAAACCACCTTCGTCTTTCCGCCGACCGCCGGCGGCGACGTGCGGGTGCGCATCTTCACGCCGGTCGGGGAGCTGCCGTTCGCGGGGCATCCGACCTTCGGCACCGCGGCCGTGCTGGCCGCGACCGGGCATCCGGGCGTGCGTGGGGGCGAGCTGCGCATGGAGACCGGCATGGGTGTGGTGCCGTTCTCGTTCACCGGCGAGAGCGGCGGCGGACGGGTGCGCACCGCGCGGATGCTCCAGCCGATCCCGGTGTGGCGGGACTACGAGCGGGCCGGCGAGCTGCTGGACGCCCTCGGGGTGTCCGCGTCGGTGCTGCCGATCGAGGTATACCGCAACGGGCCCCGCCATGCGTTCGTCGGCCTCGGCTCGGTGGATGAGCTGTCCGCGCTGCGGGTGGACCTGCGCGCCCTGGCCGAGCACGACGACCTGGCCGCGAACTGCTTCGCGCCGACCGGCGACCCGCTCGTGTGGCGCGCCCGCATGTTCTCGCCGGCGTACGGGGTGACGGAGGACGCCGGCACGGGCTCCGCGGCCGGACCGCTCGCCCTGCACCTGGGGCGGCACGGGCGGGTGCCGCTCGGCGCGACGATCACCGTCCGGCAGGGCGTCGAGATGGGCCGGCCGTCGACGATCCGCGCCCGCGCCACGATGGCCGGCGGGGAGGTCGAGCGCGTCGAGATCTCCGGCAGCGCCGTACTGGTAGCGGACGGGCGCCTTTACGTTTGACTCAACCTTTCACAGCGGGCCGTCGTCCTTGGCAAAGACGAAACCGAGGCCGAGGACGAAAGGAGAGCCCGTGCTGTGGAGACGCGACTTTGACGGTCTGAGTGCACTGGTCGCCGAGCGCGGCCATGCCTTGCTCGCCACCGCCGTGCTGCTGACCGGCAGCCGCGCGGCGGGCGAGGACCTGCTGCAGGCCGCCCTGGAGAAGCTGATGCGCTCGTGGGGGCGGGTGCGCGAGGACCGCGAGGGGTACCTGCGCCGCACGATGTACAACCTGGCGGTCGACGACTGGCGGCGGCGCCGGCGGCGGCCGGAGGTGTTCGCGACCGTCGAGCCGGCCGGGCAGCCCGACGCCGCCGACGCGCTCGCGCTGCGCCAGGCGCTGGTCGCCGCGCTGGCCCAGCTCCCGCCCCGGCAGCGCGCTGTGCTCGTGCTGCGGTACTGGGAGCAGCTCACCGAGGCCGAGGCCGCCGACGTGCTCGGCTGCAGTGTCGGCACGGTCAAGTCCACCGCCTCGCGGGGGTTGTCCCGCCTTCGCGAGCTCACCGCCGCCTGGGACCTCATGCCTTCCACCGCAACCGTCACGAACGGAGCCGATCGATGACCACCGACCTCGAGGAGCAGCTCAGCGCCGGCATGCGCGAGCACACGGCCGGGCTCGCCCTGAGCGGCGACGTGCTCGGGCGGGCCACCCGCAACCACCGGCGGCGCGCGGCGACGGTCCGGGCCGGATACGCGTTGGGCGTCGCCGGGCTCGCCGGCGTCCTGGCCGCGGGCCTGACGCTCGGCGGGGGCGGCGGCGCGAACGACCCGGCGCCGAAGGCCGCGCCGCCGTCCGTCGCGCAGGCGCAGACCCCGTCGCTCCGGCTCGCCGCCGCGGCCGCGGCCAGCGACGACATCAGCTACCGGATCCGGCTCTCCAGCGGGGCCAAGGGCGCCCAGCCGCTCGTCTACGAGGGCGCCTTCGACCCGCGGACCGACACCGGGTACCTCCGCAGCACCCAGGAGGCCGGCGTGCTCACCGAGCTGCTGATCGACGGCACGCGGTACATCGGCACCGAGCGCATCCCGGGCCACGAGCCGGAGGGCGAGCACGAGCGGTACGGCCGCTACGCGCAGTACCCGGGCCGGTACGACCGCCTGTCCTACGACCTGTCCGAGCAGGCCGTGCTCGGCTCGACCACGGCGGACCCGGCGAGCCTGTTCCGGGCGCTGCAGGCCGCGAACGCGACGATCTCGCAGAACCCCGACGGCACGCTGCACTTCCGGATCGTGCAGCAGTCGGCGACCGACAAGATCGTGCAGGACGGCGACGTGACGCTCGACGCCAACGGGCGCATCGCCCGGATCGCGATCGCCGGCACCTGGGAGAGCACCGCGAAGGGCCGGCTCGACAAGGGCGAGTTCACCACCACGCTGGAGCTGTCCGACTACGGCCTCGCCGTCACCGCGCAGCGCCCCGCCGACGTGGTGCCCGCGAACTGACGTCCGATACGTTGGGCGCCATGGAGCGGGACACGGCGAGCGAGGGCGGATACCTGCTCTCCAACGCCCAGGCCGAGGCCGGCGCACGCTTCGGCGCCCTGTCCGAGCTGTTCGACCCCTCGACGTTCCGCCACTTCGACGCGCTCGGCGTGGCCCCCGGCTGGCACTGCTGGGAGGTCGGCGCCGGCGGCCCGAGCGTCCCGGCCCGGCTCGCGCAGCGAGTCGGGCCGGCCGGGCGCGTGCTGGCCACCGACCTCGACGTGTCCTGGCTGCCCGCCGGGGCCGGCTTCGAGGTGCTCCGCCACGACGTCGGCGAGGAGCGGCCGCCGGGTGAGGGCTTCGACCTGATCCACGCCCGGCTGGTGCTCGTGCACGTCCCGCGCCGCGACGAGGCGCTGGCGGCGATGGTGTCGGCGCTGCGCCCCGGCGGGTGGCTGCTGCTGGAGGAGGCCGACCCGGCGCTGCAGCCGCTGGCCTGCCCGGACGAGTCGGGCCCGGCGCAGCGGCTGGCCAACAAGCTCAAGCACGACTTCCGGGCGCTCATGGCCGAGCGGGGCGTGGACCTCGCCTACGGCCGCACGCTGCCGCGCCGGCTGCGCGCGGCCGGCCTGACCGGCGTCGCCGCCGACGCGTACTTCCCGGTCACCGGGCCGGCCTGCGCCCGACTGGAGCGGGCGACGGTGGAGCAGATCCGCGCCCGGCTCACCGCCGCGGGGCTGGCCACCGACGAGGAGATCGACGCACACCTGGCCAACCTCGACGCGGGCCGCCTGGACGTCGCGACCTCGCCGATGATCTCCGCGTGGGGCCAACGCCCCGGCTAGGTCAGCGCTCGCGGGTCAGTCATGGCGGACGATCTCCATGCGCCCGATCTCGTCGGGGTCGGCGACCACGTCGATGGCGACGATGCGGCCGTCGCTGATGGTGAACGTCAGCGTGAGCAGCTGCCGGCCGTCCACGATGACGACCGCGCCGTTCGCGCCGTCGATGTCGGCCGGGCGTGCGCCCTGCGCGCGGCCGTTGAAGAACGCGGCCACCACCTCGGCGCCGCGGGACTCGCCCGCCGAGCCCATCCGGGCCGCGGTCGCGTCGGCGCGCACGACCACGTCGGGGTCGAGCAGCTTCAGCAGCGTGGCCAGATCGCCGCCGCGGGAGGCGGCGAGGAACGCCTCGACGATCTCCCGCCGTCGCTGCATGCCGCCGTCGGCTCCGTCGACGTCGGCGCCCCCGGCCTGCACCCGCCGGCGTGCGCGGCTGGCCAGCTGGCGGGCCGCGGCCGGGCTGCGCCCCACGACGACCGCGATGTCGTCGAACGACACCGCGAACATGTCGTGCAGGACGAACGCCAGCCGCTCGGTCGGGGTCAGCGTCTCCAGTACGACCAGCAGCGCCACGCCCATCGAGTCGGCCAGCAGCGCCTCCTGCTCCGGGTCGCGCTCGCCGCCCACCTCCTGCTCGGCGCGCAGCTCCAGCGGCTCCTCGCGGCGGTTGGTGCGCGAGCGCAGCATGTCCAGGCAGATCCGCCCGACGACGGTGGTGAGCCACGCGCCGAGGTTGTCCAGCTCGTCCGCGTCCGTGCGGTTGAGCCGCAGCCACGCCTCCTGCACGGCGTCGTCGGCCTCGGTGGCCGAGCCCAGCATCCGTTGCGCTACCGAGCGCAGCCGCGGCCGCAGCGCCTCGAACCGCTCCGCCAGCCGGTCCTCGCCCTCGCGCATGAGCTCCTACCTTTCGTCCGAATTGTGGCCTACACCACATTAGTCACATGTCCCCGTGAGGGGTCGTCATACCAGCGACGAAGCAAACCGCTGCGATGTGACAGCGCAAACGAGGGAGACAACCATGCAGGCTCGGATCACCAACACCGCGGTCTCGCCGGAACTCCAGCAGGCGGTCAACCTGCTGTACAAGTCGGCGCACTCGGCCGGCGTGCCGAACGCCACGCTGGAGCTGGTGCACCTGCGCGCCAGCCAGATCAACGGCTGCAGCCCGTGCGTGGACGCCGGCGCCCGCGCCATGCGCAAGGCCGGCGAGACCGACGACCGGCTCTTCGCCGTCGCCGCGTGGCGCGAGACGCCGTACTTCACCGACGCCGAGCGCTCCGCCCTGGCCCTGGCCGAGGCCGCGACCCGGCTGGCCGACAAGGCCGACGCGGTGCCGGACGACATCTGGGACGCGGCGGCGAAGCACTTCAGCGAGGCGGAGCTGTCCGCGATCGTGCTGTGGATCGCCACGACCAACTTCTTCAACCGGATCAACGCCACGACCCGCCAGCAGGCACCGCAGAACTGGGGCTGAGCTACTCGGCGACGGCGGTGTACCGCCCCCACCGCTCCTCGGCCTGCTGCTGCGAGACGTCGACGTCGACGCCGGGCAGTTCCTCGACGACCCGGGCCGCGAACTGCGGCGACAGGAAGTTGTGGTGCAGGTCGAGGCGGCGCAGGTGGGTCAGCGGCTGCCCGGCCAGCAGCGCCTCGGCGCCGCCGTCGTCGAGCACGCCGAGGGACAGGTCCAGCTCCTCGAGGCGGCCGACGACCGGCGCACCGGCCAGCGCCGCGGCGATCCGGCCGGCGATCTCGGCGTTGCGCAGCCCCAGGCGGCGCAGCGCCGGGAACCGGCCGCCGGCCAGCAGCGCCTCGAGGTCGGCGACGGTGATGTCGCCGCCGTAGTTGCGCACGCCCAGCCACAGCTCGAGGTGCTCGAGCTGTGGCAGCTCGCTGTCGAGGACCGCGCGCACCACCTCGGCCGGCAGCCCGCCGGACTCGAACGCGAGCGAGCGCAGGTGCTCGTGGCGCACCGGAGAGAGGCCAAGCCCCGCGCTGCCGCGCACGCGCAGCGTCCGCAGCCGCGGATACGCCTCCAGCAGCGGCGTGATGTCGCCCTGGCGGATCCAGGACGCCTCGCACTCCTCGCTGGTGATGTCGCCGAGGAACAGCGCCTCCAGCGAGGTGAGCCGGTCGGCGGCGGCGCACAGCTGTGCGATCGGCGCGTCGGCGAAGGCCGCGTAGCCCCACGAGCCGATCACGAGCGCGCGCACGGCCGCGGCGTCGATGCCCCCGAGCAGCCGCTCGAACTCCGCGGCGAACGCCTCGCTGAGCCCCTCCTCGTCGTCATCGTCGTAGTCCCAGAACGAGTAGCGCCAGGCGACCGGTCCGTCGACGTCGGGCAGCGGCTCGCCGGCCTCCAGCTCCACGACGGGCAGTCCGGCGAACGTGGTCGCGTGCGAGGAGAAGCTCACCGACCGAACCTAACAGCACCGCCCGGGAGTACCTCAGGCCGTTCGCGGTCACGTTCGACTACGACGCGATGCGGCTTTCTGTTACGCGGCCGGCCGTTAAGCAGCCGGTCGTTCAAGCAGCCGGTCGTTCAAGCAGCCGGTCGTTCAAGCAGCCGGTCGTTTAAGCGGCCGGCAGCTCGACGGTGACGACCAGGCCGCCGCCCGCGCGTGGCCGCGCGACAGCGGTCCCGCCGTGGGTGGCGGCCACCGAGCGCACGATGGACAGCCCGAGGCCCGCGCCGCCGCCCGTCACCCGCCGCTCCCCGGTCCGCCGGTGGAATGGCTCGAACAGCGCCGGCACCTCGTAGGGCGCCACCGCCGGCCCGGTGTTGCTCACCTCCAGCTCGACCCGCCCGTCCGCGCCCGCGCGGGTGCACACCCGGACCCAGCCGTCCGGGCCGGTGTTGTACCGGATCCCGTTCTCCACGAGGTTGTGCACGAGGCGCTCCAGCAGCAGCGCGTCGCCGCTCGTCGAGGCCTCCGCCAGCTCCTCCTCCAGCCGCACGCCGGCCGCCTCGGCCGCGTCGGCGCACTGGGCGAGCACGTATGCGGCGACGTCGGCCAGGTCGGCCGGGCGGGGCTCGGTCAGCGCGTTCTCGGAGGTGGCCAGCAGCAGCAGGCCGGTGATGAGCCGCTCGTGCCGCTCGTTGATCTGCAGCAGGTCCTCGCCGAGCCTGCGCGTGTCGGCCGACGCGGTGCGCCGGTTCACGGCCAGCTCCACCAGCGCGCGGCCGACGGTGAGCGGCGTGCGCAGCTCGTGCGAGGCGTTGGCGATGAAGCGGCGCTGGCCGTCGAAGGAACGGTCCAGCCGCTCCAGCATGGTGTCGAACGCGTTCGCGAGCTCCCGGACCTCGTCGGCCGGGCCCTCGAGCTCGATGCGCTCGTGCAGCCCGCGCCCGGCCGCCGGTGCCGCGGCGATGCGCCGGGCCGTCGCGGTGACCTGCTGCAGCGGGGCGAGGACCCGGCCGGCGACCAGCCAGCCGAAGCCCGCGGCGGCCGCGCCGACCACGCCGAGGGCGATGGCGCCCTGCATGAGCAGCGAGCTGCCGGCCGCATCGCGCAGCTGCCGGCGCTGGGCTTCCGCCTCGTGCAGCGCCTGCTCGGCGTTGGGCAGCCGGGGCGCGGCGGAGGCGCTCGGCTCGGGGCCGCTGCTGAGCATCACGCTCGAGCGCATGCCCGCCAGCTGCTGGTCGAAGAGCACGTAGGTGGTGCCGAGCAGCACCGTGCCGGCGACCAGGAACAGGCCGGTGTACAGCAGCGTCAGGCGGATGCGCAGGCTCATGGGATGCGATACCCGACCGCCGTGACCGTCTCGATGACCGGCGGGTCGCCGAGCTTGCGCCGCAGCTTGAGGATCGTCAGGCGTACCGCCGGCGTGAACGGGTCGGCGTGCTCGTCCCACACCTTCTCCAGCAGGAACTCCGCCGAGACGGGCGCGCCGTCGGCCCGCAGCAGCTCCGCCAGCACACCGAACTCCTTCTTCGACAGGGGCACGTAGGCGCCGTCGCGGAACACGCGGTGCAGCGCCGGGTCGAGGGTGATGCCGGCGCGGCGCAGCACGGGCGGTACCGCTGGACGGGCGCGACGGCCGAGGGACTGCACCCGCGCGGCCAGCTCAGGGAACGCGAACGGCTTGGTGAGGTAGTCGTCGGCGCCGAGCGAGAGCCCCGCGACCCGGTCGGTCACCTCCGCGGCGGCGGTCAGCATGAGCACCCGCGCGCCCGAGCCGGACTCCACGATCCGCCGGCACACGTCGTCGCCGTGCACGAGCGGCAGCGACCGGTCGAGCACCACCACGTCGTAGTCGTGCACGGCGATGCGCTCCAGCGCCGCTTCGCCGTCGCCGGCGACGTCGACGGCGTGCGCCTCCTCGCGCAGCCACTCCGCGATCGCGCCGGCCAGCATCGGCTCGTCCTCCACCACCAGCAGCCGCACCCTGCCATCATCCCCGACCCGCGTGTTTCCCGGGCGTTTGCGCCGGCAGACGACCGCGAAACGCGCCGTCGCGAAGGCTCCCTTCCGTCCACCCGACCTCGAGAGGGAGCAAATGCGATGAGAAGACTGGCCGTGGTGCTCGTGGTGCTGGCGCTGAGTGCCGCCGGCTGCGGCTCTCCCAAGGGCGAGACGGCCGCGCCGGCCGCGTCGGCGAGCCTGGGGCGCAACGAGATGGGCGTGAAGTTCGCGCAATGCATGCGCGAGCACGGCATCGACATGCCCGACCCGGAGCCGGGGAAGGGCCCGATGATCCGGATGACCGGCGGGCCCGGCGGCGAGGAGAAGATGAACAAGGCGATGGAGGCTTGCCGGCAGTACAACCCGATGCCCGAGAACGGCCGCGGCGACGCGCAGAGCGACGAGCGCAACCGCGCCTTCGCCAAGTGCATGCGGGACAACGGTGTCGAGGCGTTCCCGGACCCGGAGCCCGGCCAGGTCGGCGTGCGCATCGACCGCTCGGTCGCCGAGGACCCCGACTTCGACAAGGCCCAGCAGCAGTGCCAGTCGACGCTCGCCGGGGGCCGCGGATGAGCCGCCGCGCGAACCTCGCGGCGGTGCTGACGATCCTCGCGGCCGGCGCGGGCGCGGGCGCCTGGTTCGGCCTCGGCGAGCGCGGCGCGCCGGGCGAGACGGCCAAGGCGGCGCTGCCGCCCAACACCGCGCAGGTGAGCCGCCGCACGCTCAAGGACACCCGCACCGAGGACGGGCAGCTGGGCTTCGGCGCCTCGACCACCGTCACCGGGCGGCTGCCCGGCACGATCACCTACCTGCCCGACAGCGGCGCGCGGGTGGAGCGGGGCGCCGCGCTGTACCGGGTGAACGACCAGCCGGTGACGCTGCTGTACGGCGCGACGCCGGCCTGGCGCCGCCTGGCCACCGGCACCGAGGGAGTCGACGTGCGCCAGCTCGAGGAGAACCTCAAGGCGATGGGGTACACCGGCTTCACCGTCGACGCCGAGTACACCTCGGCCACCGCCGCCGCCGTCGAGCGCTGGCAGGAGGACCTGGGGCTCGACGAGACCGGGGTGGTGGAGCTCGGCCGGGTCGTGTTCGCGCCCGAGGCCGTGCGCATCACGGCGCTCGAGGCGTCGGCCGGCGAGCCCGCCGCGCCCGGGCAGCGGGTCCTCACCTACACCGGCACGGCGAAGGCCGTCACGGTCGAGCTCGACCCCGAGGACCAGCGCATGGCCCAGTCGGGTGCGGCCGTCGTGGTCACGCTGCCGGACGACTCGACCGTCACCGGCCACATCGGCAAGGTCACGACCGTCATCAGGCCGGGCGGGCAGGGCGAGGACGCGACCACCAAGGTCGAGGTCACCGTCTCGCTGGACGACCAGCAGAAGGCGGCCGCATACGCGCTGGCCTCCGTCGACGTCACCTTCACCGCGGCCGAGCGCCGCGACGTGCTCGCCGTGCCGATCGCGGCCCTGGTCAGCCTGCCCGAGGGCGGCTACGGCGTGGAGGTCGTGCAGGACGGCGCGGCGCGCTACGTCCAGGTGCGCACCGGCCTGTTCTCCGAGGGCTGGGTCGAGATCTCCGGCGACGGCGTCGCGCCGGGCACGGCCGTCGGGATGCCGAAGTGATCGCGATGAGCGGGGTCGGCAAGGTGTACGGCGGGTCGGTCCCCGCCCTCGCGGACGTCTCGATGCGCATCGAGGCCGGCGAGCTCGTCGGCATCGTCGGCCCGTCGGGCTCGGGCAAGTCCACGATGCTGAACCTGGCCGGCACGCTCGACCGCCCGACGTCCGGCCGGGTGGACATCGACGGCTTCGACGTGTCCCGGCTGCGCGACGCCGAGCTCGCCGCGCTGCGGGCGCGCAGCATCGGCTTCGTCTTCCAGCAGTTCCACCTCGCCGCCGGCGTCACCGCGCTGGACAACGTCGCCGACGGGCTGCTGTACACGGGCCTGCGCCCGCGTGAGCGCCGCCGCCGGGCCGCGGCCGCGCTCGAGCGGGTCGGCCTCGCACACCGCGTCGGGCACCGGCCGCACCAGCTCTCCGGCGGCGAGCGCCAGCGCGTCGCGATCGCCCGGGCGGTGGCCGGCGATCCGCCGCTGCTGCTGGCCGACGAGCCGACCGGCGCGCTGGACTCGGCCTCGGGGGCGACCGTGATGACGCTGCTGCGGGAGCTCAACGCCGCCGGCACCACCGTCGTCATCATCACCCACGACCGGGAGATCGCGGGCGGCCTGCCGCGGCGCATCGCCATGCGCGACGGCCGGATCGTCGACGACAGCGCCGGGGAGGGGCGGTGAGGCCCCCGCGCCCGGCCCGGCTGTGGCCCGGCGACGTCGTCAAGGTCGGCCTGGTCGGACTGCGCACGCGGCCCATGCGGGCGTTCCTGTCCGCGCTCGGCATCGCCATCGGCATCGCGTCGATGGTCGCCGTGGTCGGCATCTCCTCCTCGTCGCGGGCCGAGCTGGACCGCACGCTCGACGCGCTGGGCACCAACCTGCTGACCGTCGCGCCCGGCACCAAGCTCGTCGGCGGGCAGGCGCAGCTGCCGGACACCGCCGAGTCGATGGTCGGGCGCATTCCGGCCGTCCAGGCGCAATCGGCGATCGGGCGGATCGGGGACGCGAAGGTGTACCGCACGGGCAAGATCCCGGTCACCCAGACCAACGGCCTTGCCGGTTACGCCGCCCGCCTCGACCTGCCGAGCGTGGTCGGCGCGCGGGTGCGCAACGGCGCCTGGCTCAACGCGGCCACCGGCGACTACCCGGCAACGGTCCTGGGGTCCGTCGCGGCCGAACGCCTCGGCATCGGCCGGGCCGGCCCCGACACCCGGGTCCTGCTGGGCGATCGCTGGTTCACGGTCGTGGGCATCCTCGAGCCGGCCCCGCTGGCGCCGGAGCTGGACACCGCGGCCCTGGTCGGCTGGCCGGTCGCCGAGCGGGAGCTGGGCTTCGACGGCCACCCCACCACCATCTATACCCGCGCCGAGGAGTCCCGCATCGACGCCGTCCGCAACGCGCTGGGCCCGACCGCCAACCCCGAGTCCCCCAACGAGGTCCAGGTGTCGCGCCCGTCTGACGCGCTGGCCGCCAAGCAGGCCGCGGGCGAGGCCTTCACCCGCCTCCTGCTGGCCCTGGGCGCGGTGGCGCTGCTCGTCGGCGGCGTCGGGGTGGCCAACACGATGGTCATCTCGGTGCTGGAGCGCCGCGGCGAGATCGGCCTGCGCCGGGCGCTGGGCGCCACCCGGGCGCAGATCCGCACGCAGTTCCTGGCCGAGTCGCTGCTGCTGTCGGCCCTCGGCGGGGCCGGCGGCGCCCTGCTGGGGGCGGCCACGACGGCCGCCTACGCCGCGGCACAGCACTGGACGCCGGTGCTGCCCCTGTGGGCGGCCGCGGGCGGCACCGCGGCGACGCTGGTGATCGGCGGCCTCGCCGGCCTCTACCCGGCGATCCGCGCCTCCCGCCTGTCCCCGACGGAGGCGCTGGCCGAAAGGTGAGCCGCCGCCCGCCGCCATCTCCTCCAGAAAGGTGAGCGATGCATCACCGCCGATCCAACTAGGTTCCGAACCATGCGAGGGATCTTGCGAGTAGCCATCACGACCGGGCTCTGCTTCCTGCTCATCGTCGCCGGCCCCGGGGTCCTGCCCAGCTGGGCGTAGCCGCTACGCGGTCTGGACGTACATGTCGTTGACGATCTTCTGCACCACGGCCTTGTCGCCGGGCTGCGACTGCGCCTCCGCCTGCACAACAAGCACCCAGCTGGTGGAGAAGACGCGGTTGAGCGTCAGCGTGTACTTGCCGTCGGCGGTGCGCTCGGCGATCCCCGTTGCCGGGTCCCGCACCGTGTAGGCCGGGGCGACGGTCAGCTCGCCGTCGACCTCGGCCCGCTCGGCGGCGGTGCAGGCGGCCGCGCACTGGCGCACGATGATGTCGACCTGCGGCCGGCCGGCACCGGCCTGCTCGTCGATGCACCGCCAGGCCGTGGCCCGGATGTCGACGGTCGCGGACAGGCAGCCCCACGAGCGCGGTGTGACGAAGGTGATCGGCACGCCGTCGAGGCGCATCTCGCGCACCTCGTCGGAGGGCGCGAACACCGCGCCGGCCAGGGGCGTGCCCGACGGCGTGCGGTGCGCGGGGGGTGCACGACCGGCGCCGTGGATCCGAAGGGCGCGGCGGTCAGCTCCGGTACCGCAGTCGCCGGCGAGTCCGGTATCGCGCGCGGGCGCGAGTAGTACCACGGCATGAGCGCACCGGCGACGAAGAGGACCGACACGACGCCGAGCAGCACCACCATCACCCCGACGCTCACCCGGCTCTTCATCGGACCGCCTTCACGAGCTCCCGCGCCACTCGGACGGCGGCGGATGCGACCAGCTCGTCGCTGGACGGCGATGCGGAGTACATCACCGTCGCGATGATGTCGCCCCGCAGGACCGTCACCTGGGCCGCCGCGGAGCCGCTGCCGCTCGAGCGCGGGACGTCGACGGTCAGGTAGGCGGAGTCGCCGATGCCGCGCAGGTCGTTGACCCGGTGCTGGATAGCCGGCCAGCCACGCCATCGCCAGGATCACGATCAGGTAGAACGCCATGAGCGCGTTTCGCAGGGCGCGAGGCTTCACCGCGCCATGGTAGTCATCGATGTCACGGGCGCGCCGTCCCGTTCGAGGCGGCGGGGCAGCAGCAGGGGGCTGGCGATGATGAGCAGGCCGGCGACCGCGATGGCGGCGCGCGGGCCGGCGAGGTCGGCGAGCAGGCCGCCGAGTGCGGTGCAGGCGGCGATGGACACGCCGCTGCTGATGGACCACGCCGACAGGGTGCGTGCGACCCGCTCGGGTGGGGTCTGTTCGAGCCGGTAGGTGGCGAGCACCGGGTTGTACAGGCTCATGCTGATGATGATCGCGAACTCGACGGCCATGACCGTCGCGAGGCCGGCGAGGCCGGGGCCGACGAACGCGAGGCCGATCAGCCAGACCGCGCGCAGCGCGCCGACGATGCGGATGATCCGGTTCCGCCCGTAGCGGGCCACCACGCGCCCGGCCAGGCGCGAGCCGACGAGCCCGCCCAGGCACGGCACGGCGAAGGCGAGGCCGAACTGCCAGGGCGGGAACCCGAGCTGGCGCAGCAGGAGCACGGCCAGCAGCGGCTCGGTGGCCATGATGAGCCCGCCGACGAGCATCTGGTTGGCGAAGAGCGCCCGCAGGCCCGGGTGGGTCAGGATGTGCCGCCAGCCGTCGAGCAGCTCTCCGGCCCGCATCCTTCCCGCTCCGGTACGCCGGGGCGCCTCCCCCCGGCTGCCGATCGCCACGATGCCCAGCGCCGAGAGCAGGTAGCTCAGCGCGTCGGCGACCACGGTGGTGACCGGCCCGAAGACGCCGATCGCCGCGCCGCCCAGCGGCGGACCGACGGCGATGGAGCTCCACAGCGTGGACTCGAACCGCGCGTTGGCCACCAGCAGCTCGTCCGGGCGCACGAGCGACTTCAGGTAGGCGCCGCTGGCCGCGTTGAAGGCGATCTTGGCCGCGGCGACGGCCGCCGACACGACCAGCAGTTGTGCGAACGAGAGCCGCCCGAGGGCGTACGCGATCGGGATCGTCATCATGGCCGCGAACCTGGCGACGTCCATGGCGATCATCACCGGGCGTTTGCGGCGGTACTCCACCCACGGCCCGAGCGGCACCGCGAGCAGCGCGCCGACGGCCGGCCCCACGGCGGACAGCAGCGACACCTGCGCCGGCGGTGCGTGCAGCACGAGCACGGCGAGCAGCGGCAGCGCGCCGAACCCGAGGCCCGAGCCGTAGGCACTGACCGCGTACGACGCCCATAGCAAACGGAACCCTCGCGACATGCCGCGATCAAATCAGGGCCGCGGAACACTGATCAAACAACGGCGACAGCGGCGAGCCACAACCGTGCGTTGTGCCGATCCGGCTGCCGAGCTGGTCTAGACGAGCTGCTGGCCACCGTCGATGTCGTATGTCGCGCCGGTGAGCGCGGTGTTGATCATGAGGTGCACGGCCAGCGCGGCGACGTCGGACGGCCCGACGACGCGCCCGATCGGCAGGTTGGCGCGCAGCTCGGCGCGGCGCCGGTCGAGGTCGCCGCCGAGGAGCCGGGCCGACAGTTCGGTGTCGACGAAGCCGGCGGCGATGACGTTGACCCGGATCGGCGCGAGCTCGATCGCGAGGTTGGCGACCAGCGAAGGCGTCGCCGCGGTCAACGCGCCCGGCAGCAGCATGCCGGGCCCGGGCCGCCGGCCGCCGGTGCCGCCCATGAACAGCAGCGCGCCCGGCGGCCGCAGCCGCCCGATCACCGTGCGCGCCAGGTGCAGCGGCAGCCAGAGGTGCTCCTCCACCAGGCGGCGCGCCCGGTCGAGGTCGAGGTCGGCCAGGCGCGCGTAGTAGTTGCCGCCGGCCGTGACCAACACCTGGTCGACCTGGCCCTGTTCGGCGAAGAACCGCTGCAGCGCCGCGGGATCGGTGGCGTCGAAGGCGGCGGTGCCGTCGGCGTCGACCTCGGCGGCCGCGTCGGCGAGGCGGTCCGGGTTGCGCCCGACGAGCACGACCGCGGCGCCCTCGGCGCGGGCCTGGCGAGCCGTCTCGAGCCCGATGCCGGCGCTGCCGCCGAGCAGGACGACGCGCTGCCCGGCCAGCCGATCTCCGCTCACGGTTCCAACGTAGGAAGGGCACCGGGGCCCGGCGCCCTTCCCGGAGGCGATTCGGCGGGTGACGCGACATTTCAACAACTCGATCCTCGGCCGCCGATTGACAGCGGTCAGCGTTGCGGACATCCTGTCTTACTGTCGTAGGACAATAGAGAGAGTCGGCAACGGTGATCGAGTTCGTGCTGGACGGCCGCTCCAAGGTCGCCACCTACATGCAGCTCGTCCAGCAGGTCCGGCAGGCCCTGCGGGTCGGCCTGGCGCGCCCGGGCGACCAGCTGCCGAAGGTGCGCGAGGTGGCGCAGGCGCTGGCGATCAACCCCAACACCGTGCTCAAGGCCTACCGCGAGCTGGAGCTCGAGGGCCTGGCCGAGGGCCGGCCCGGCGTCGGCACGTTCCTGGTCGGCACGCTCGCCGGCCCGTCGCTGGACAACCAGGCTGAGCTGCGCGAGGAGCTCGTCGCCTGGCTCGAGCGGGCCCGCGCGGCCGGGCTCAGCGCCGACGACGTCACGGCGCTGATCGAGACAACGATGCGCAACACACCGGAAGTGAGGGCGTGAGGACACCGATGGACGACATCGCGATTCAGGCCGATCGTCTCGGCAAGCGGTACCGCAAGAAGTGGGCCCTGCGCGACTGCACCCTGCAGATCCCGGCCGGGCGGATCGCGGCCCTCGTCGGGCCCAACGGCGCGGGGAAGAGCACCCTGCTGCACCTCGCCGTCGGCCTGCTGCGCCCCGACGAGGGCGAGGTCCGCGTGTTCGGCGCCGTACCGCGCGACAACACCGCCCTGCTGGCCGATATCGGCTTCGTGGCGCAGGACACCCCGCTGTACAAGGACTTCACCGGCGCCGACCTGATCACCTTCGGCGCCCGGCTCAACCGCCGCTTCGACACCGCCCTGGCCCGCGAGCGCCTGGCCCAGCTGCGCATCCCCCTCGACCAGGCGGTCGGCACGCTCTCCGGCGGGCAGCGCGCCCAGGTCGCGCTCACCCTCGCCATCGCCAAGCGGCCGAAGGTGCTGCTGCTCGACGAGCCGGTGGCCAGCCTCGACCCGCTGTCGCGCCGCGAGTTCCTGCAGGCGCTCATGGGCGGCGTCGCCGAGTCGGGCACGACGGTGGTGCTCTCCTCGCACCTGCTCGCCGACCTGGAGCGGATCTGCGACTACCTGATCGTGCTGCAGACCGCGCACGTCCAGCTGGCCGGCCCGGTCGACGAGCTGCTCGAGGCGCACCGCGTGCTCATCGGGCCGCGCGGCGCCGGCACACCGGGCGAGGTGATCCGGGAGAGCCACACCGACCGGCAGAGCACGCTGCTGGTCCGCTCCGGCGCGGAGGTTGTCCCTCCACAGTGGACCGTGCAGGACGTGTCGCTGGAGGACCTGGTGCTCGCCTACCTCGCCAACGCCGGCGCCGGGCGGGCCGCGCAGCTGGAGCGGGCCGCATGATCTGGCTGACCTGGCGCCAGCACCGGCGGGAGGCGTTGTTCACGCTGCTCGCGCTCGCCGCGCTGGCCGCGTTCACGGTGCCGACGGGCCTGTCCATGCACCGCGCGTTCGACCGGGACGTCGCGGCGTGCCTGCACGGGCTGGGCACCGGCGTGCTCGTGCCAGCGAACGAATCCTGCCGGCAGCAGGCCGGCGTGTTCGCCGATCGCTATTCGGCGTACCGCATCGTCGCCACGCTGCTGCTCTTCGCGCCGGCCGTCATCGGGCTGTTCTGGGGCGCGCCGCTGGTCGCCCGGGAGCTCGAGCAGCAGACCCACCGGCTGGCCTGGACGCAGGGCGTCGGCCGGACCCGCTGGGCGCTGACCAAGTTCGGGCTGGTGCTGGGCTTCGCGGGCCTCGCCGCCGGTGCCTGCACGGCCCTGCTGTCGTGGTGGCTGGGGCCCCTCGCCACCGCGCTCGGCGACCGGTTCGAGTTCCCCGTCTTCGACCTCGCCGGGCCGGCCGCGGTCGCCTACACACTGTTCGCGGTGGCGCTGGGCTTTGCCGCCGGGGCGTACCGGCGCAAGGTCCTGCCCACCATGGGCGTCCTGCTGGTCGTGTTCCTCGGCGTCCGGATCGCGGTGACGGTCTTCGCCCGGCCCGACTACCGCCCGGCCCGCGAGGTCTCCGTCGCGGCGAGCGCGCCCGAGCACTACAACCAGCTCAGCGGCGGGTGGCTGCTGGACGCGGCCGTGCGCACCGCGGACGGCCGGGTCATCCACCCGAACGCCGAGCAGCGCTGCGACAAGGACCGGCCCGACGAGGAGTGCGATGCGGGCGCGCAGAACTGGGTGCGGTACCAGCCGGCGGATCGCTTCTGGTCCTTCCAGTACATCGAGTCGGCTCTCTACCTGACCGGCGCGGCCGCCTTGGTGCTGCTCGCCCTCGCACGCCTGCGGAGGCTGTCATGATCTGGCTCACCTGGCGACAGCACCGTCGCGCCGCGCTGTTCACGCTGCTCGGGCTGGCGGCGCTGGCCGCGTTCCTGATCCCGACCGGGCTGTCGATGCATCACGCGTACGACCGGGACGTGGCCGCCTGCGCGCGCGAGGCCGGCACCGGCGTGCTCCTGCCCCCGGGCATGCAGTGCCCCGCGGTGGCGTCGTTCGCGGCCGAGTACCAGGCCTACGTCGTCATCATCGCGCTGTTCATGGCGCTGCCGCTGCTCGTCGGGCTGTTCTGGGGCGCGCCGTTGGTCGCGGCGGAGGTCGACCAGGGCACGCACCGGCTGGCGTGGACGCAGGGCATCAGCCGCACCCGCTGGTTCGCCGTGAAGCTCTCGCTGGTCCTGGGCTTCACGCTCGTCGTCGGCGCCGCCTACGCCGCCCTGCTGAACTGGTGGGTCGAGCCGGTCGCCCGCGCATACGGCGAGCGGTTCGCGTTCCCGGCCTTCGACATCGCCGGCGTCGTCCCGGTCGCCTACACGCTGTTCGCCGTGGCGCTGGGCCTCGCCATCGGCACGTTCTGGCGGCGGCTGCAGCCGACGGTGGCGACGCTGCTGGTGTTGTACATCGCCGTGCACACCGCGGTCGTGACGCTGGCCCGCCCGAACTACCGCGCGCCCGTCACCGCCGACCTGCCGCTCGCCGCCGGCGCCGACGACAACGTCACCGCGGGCAACTGGCTGCTGGCCGATCAGGCACGCACCGCTGACGGCCGCACGCTGCTGCACAACGGCTGGATGGTCTGCGGCACCCGGACGGGCTGCCCGGACGGGGTGCACAACTGGGTCAGCTATCAACCCGCGGACCGGTTCTGGCCGTTCCAGTACGTGGAGGCCGGCATCTTCGTCGCGCTGGCGGCGCTGCTGCTGTGGCTGGCGGCCGGACGCCTGCGCCGCCTGGCCTGACGGCTCACTTCGTCCGTCCGGCCCCGTCCACGACTGCACGCTCCATGACGGCGGTGATGCCGGTGACCGTGCCGGCCGGTATCCCGTCGACGTCGCGAACGGTGTAGCTGCGCTGACCGAGGTACGCGTAGGTGGCGGGATCGAAGATCCATTCGCTGCGCACGCCGGTCTTCTCGTCGGTGCGCGCGATGGCGACCCCGTGCCGGCCGATGGCATCGACCGCGTCGTCGATCTCCACCACGCCCGGGACCAACGCCGCCGCCCTGTACAGCGCGGCGCTCACCTGCGGGCTCGGCAGGGACTCGAACAGGAGGTCGCCGATGTGCACGAACGCCTCCTGGTCCGGCCCGTTGCCCTGTCCCTTCGTGTCCGCGTACACCTTGGCCAGCAGCGCGGAGGGATCGGCCGGCAGCGCACCGACCAGCTGCTCGTTCGTCGGCCCGCCGGGGTCGAGGGTCGTGGTCCTCCCGTTCTCCTTCAGCAGGCCGGACCGCTTCGGGTCCTGCGCCAACCAGATCTCACGGGTGTGCACCGCCTGAAGACGGACCTTGGTCGCGGCGCCGACCTCGATCACCATGAACGACACGTTGCTCTTGATGTACAGGAACTGGCCGGTGCCGACAGTGACCGCCGGCCGCACGCCGGCGGCGAGCGCGATACGGTCGAGCAGCCCCCGCACGGCCCCACTGTCGCCCTGCTGGACCACGAGGATCGGTGCGGGCCTGGTCTCCGGCGTCGAGTCCAGGGCCAGCATCGTCCCGGCGGCCGCCAGCCCCACGGCCACGATCCCGGCCGCCAGCGCGAGCATCGGTCGCGAACGCCGGCGCCCGGCTGCCGCACGCGAGCCGGCCCGGGTCGCGGTGCGCGGCTGGGTGAGCTCCTGCATGAAGTGTTCCCGCAGCCGCCGATGGCGCTCGGCCGTGAGGTCCGGCGTCGCCGGTGCCGGCAGCCGCTGCAAGGCCTCGCGATGCCGGCGCGCCGCCCGGGACATGTTGCGCAGCACGTTCGTGGCGATGCCGAGCAGCCACGGGAGCGGGCTTCCGCCCTCGGGCAGCAGCCGCTCCCGCAGCCGCCACGCCTCGAGGAACGTCAACGAGACAACTTCCTCCGCCGTGGCCCAATCTCCGGTCCGTTGCACCGCGTGCCGGTACACGATCCCCGCGTAGGCGTCGAAGAGCAGGCCGAAGGCCACCGGCTCTCCGGCACGAAGTTGTCCCCGCGTTGGCAATTCCACGCTCATACCTGTCCGCTGCGTGGCCCGGGTTCCCGGATGTCTCAACATTTCACGCGCCACCGCCACCCCGCGATCCGGTCGTAACAACGACAGTCACGGGCATGCAACCTCGGCGCTGCGCAGACTCGCCGGCTATGAGATTGACTCGAGCCCTCGTCGTCGCGGCCACCGTTGTGGCGGCAGTGGCGATCGCACCCCAGGCCGCGTTCGCCATTCCCTCCGGCACCGGCTGGTCCGGCTCCTGGAAGTACACCGGCGGCACCAGCATCCAGGTCACGCTGGACGTTCCGGGCGCGAAGCTGGTGGCGAACGGCTGGGACGCGCTTGGGACGCGCGCATTCGTCCTGAACATCACCGACACCGTGGCCGACGGCAAGTGCGCCTACGTCAAATGGACCGCGGCCGCCACCACCGAGCACTGGTCCTGCGGCAGCGGCACCACCGTGCAGGTCACCGGGCTGCCGACCTCGACCACCGCCGTAACGGCAGTGCTGTGCCGCGACTCCACGTCCCACAACAACAAGACCAACTGCAATGTCATCGATGTGCCCTCGTCCTACACCGACGAGTTCATCCGCACCGAGGGCAACGGTGCGCGCTGGCATTACTACAACGCCAGCGAGCACTACGACGGCGGCGAGGACTGGGGCGCCTGGATCACCATCGGTGACGTCGACTTCGACTACTTCGGCTGGGACGACTCGCCGGAGGGACAGCGCTGGATCAAGTCCTGGGTGACAGTCTTCGAGCCCGCCTGCGCTTCGGGCACCCTGCTCAACGCCACCCCGGCGTCGAGCCTGTCCTTCTGTTCCCAGTACGACCTCATCGACAACCTGCCGGTCACGAATGTCACCGGAACGGCATGGGGCCAGGGCTGCACCTGGTCCATCCGGGCCGTCAACCCGCCCAGGCACTGCATCAAGCTCCGCGTCCCCGAACCCAACTGACCACCACCCGGTTGCCTCCAGCATCTTCGGCTCAGGGCGCCGGCCGGAGTCTCAGTCCGCGTTCGATCACGCCGCGCCGCTGCCGTACGGGCGCGTGAGGATCTCCAGGTTGTGCCCGTTCGGGTCGTCGAAGTACACACCACGACCGCCGTCGCGGTGGTTGATCTGCCGCGGCCGGTCGTGGTGTGGATCGGCGTAGTAGTCGACCCCGACCTCCCGAATCCGGCCGAAGATGGCGTCGAACTCGCCTTCCGAGACCAGAAACGCGTAGTGCTGAGAGGCGATGGGCTCGCCGCCGGCGTCGATGAAGTCCAAGGTGACGCCGTTGCTCACCTCGACCGGGATGAACGGGCCGAAGCGGGGACCCACCGGCACCCCCAACATCGTCGCCAGAAACGCCGCGGACGTCTCCTTGTCGCGGGCCGCGACGATCGTGTGATTGAGCTGTACGGACATCGCAGTGCCTCCTGACTCATGCGCTGCTCGACGTACTGGGTACCCCGGTCACCCCGGATCACACAGATCGGGCTACCCCGGTGGACGGCCTCCTCGCAGGTGGAGAGCGGGCCCGTGCAAAGGGCGAGGTCTCCGGTAGCTGCCTACCGGAGACCTCGTGTTTGCTGGAGCCGTCTGACGTGTTAGAGCTGTTTGGCCTGTGTCGGTGACTGCGCCGTCGGGGTCACCGGCGCGGAGGTACTCCAGCCGGATGGTGTCGAGGGCGGGTACTGGTAGAAGGTTCCGACGACGTCCACGACCACGTCGCAGTAGCCGCCGGCGTTGAAGACGTTGAACTTGTCGTCCGCGCCGATCATGGTCTGCACCGCGTTCGGCACGATCGAGCCCGCCGTCGGGTTCAGGTTGGACGTGCCCGGCCTCCCGGCCCCGGACGGCCACACCGTCACATACGTGGCCGAGGTCGGCAGCACCGCGGTCACGTTCGTCGCCAACGCCCACGTGTCAACGCTCGCGATAGAGCCCGGTGCCGCGATCGACGCCGTAGCCCCCGGCCCGAGCCGCGACGGCCAGCCCTGCCCGCTACGGGTGTCCGCGATCCGGGTCGGCACGATCGGGGTGAACCGCAACCCGCCCGGCAGCGAACCGTCGTCGTAGTAGCCGACGATGTCGACGATGATGTGCGCGTTGGTGCTGGTATACACACCGATCGACGGCAACCCCGTAGCACTGCCACAGTCACCGCACGGCGTGGTCGGCACCACCGCAAAGTTCGGCACCGTAGCGTTCGGCGTGTAGTTCAGCGTCGACGTGTTCGGCAAACTCCCCGAATAACCGTTCCAGGCCGTCAGATACCCGCCACCGGTCGGCTGGGTCGCCGTCACGTTGACCGCGAACGCCCGCACATGCGGATCGATCGTGGTGTTCCAGGACGCGACAGAGTTGATGTAGTACCCGGCCGGGACCCGACCGATCCCCCAATCCCGGGTATCGGTCAACCGGACCGGCTGAGCCAACGGGTGATACTGCCCGCCCATATAACCCGAACAGCAGTCGTGGCCCTGCGTGTAATAGCCGAACACATCCGCGATCAGCTGCGTCGGGCCACCCGCGTTGTACAGATCCACCCTGCCGTTCGCGCCGACCTTCACCGTCACCGAGTTCGCCCCGGTCCACCCCTTGGCGTAGTTGAGCGAAGACGCCGTCGGGCGGGCCACACCGGTCGGGTAGACCGTGACGTACCCCCCGGCAGTGGGCTCGGTCACGGTCACGTTCAACACGACCGTCGAAGCGTCCGTGGGCACCCCACCCGCACCGGTGACCTGCAAGCTCACCACGCCACCGTTGCCGACCGCACCCTTCGGCGCGCCCTGACCGGAACGGGTGTCCATGATGCGGTAGGGCGACATCGGATAGTAGGTGCCGCGGTCGCTGTTGAACCCGTTGACGCCCAGAGAGATCTGCGTCGAACCGGCGGTGCTGTTGTCGGGCAGGGAGATCACCGCTCCGCCCGGGTTGCCCGCCGTCGGCCGCGCGAGCGCGGTGATCGAGCAGGTCTGCCCGTTGGCCAGCGTCTTGTTGGAGCAGCCGTCGTTGGTGACCTTGAACCAGGCCGCGTTGGTGCCGGTGATCGACGCCGTGCCGAAGGTGATCGGCGAGATGCCGGATCCGGTCAGGGTCACCGTCTTCGGCGCCGACGTGTCGTACGCCGGGACCTGGCCGAAGTCGAAGTACGGCGGCGACGCCGTGGCGTCGCGCGCATCGAAGCCGGTCAGCGACAGCAGCCGGACGACCTTGCCCGCGAACGAGTTCTCGGCCAAGGTCAGCAGCGCCGTTTGATCGCCGAGCGCCGTCGCCTTCGGCGTGACGGTCAGCTTGCAGGTCTCGCCGTAGGAGAGGGTGTTGCCCGAGCAGGTGTTCGCCGAGATCTGGAACGCCGTCGGGTTCGCGCCGGAGAGCGAGGCCGCGCCGAAGGTGGTCGGCTCCGTTCCATTCACCTCGACGGTGACGTCCTGCGGCGTGCCCGCTGAGCCCGCGGGCTGCTGCCCGAACTGCAGCCGGTACTCCCAGCTGTCGGTGGCCTTGTAGCCGGTGCTGGACTGGAAGCGGATCTCACCCTTGGCCACCGCGTTGCCCGAGCAGGCGATCGAGTAGCTCGCCGCGAAGGCGGTGAACTTCCCCGTCGCGTCGTCGTAGTCCGCCTGGGAGACGTTCAGCGTGCCCGTTCCCCCGCAGCCCTGCCCGTCGCCGCTGACATTGAGCAGCGTCGTCGACGGCAGCGGCGAGAAGCCCGTCGTGGTCGGGTACGACTGCCCGGCGGCGAACCGGGTGCCGGTCGGCGGCGACACGTTGAAGTCGTGCCAGTGGCTGCCATTGAAGCCGCGCATCACCAGCGCATAGCCGTTCGCGTTCTGCTGATACACCTCGAGCGTGTTGCGGGATCCCTCGTAGGAGAAGCTCCCGTCGATGTAGCCCCAGCCCTCGAAGTGCATCGTGAAGGCCGTGTACGGAGCTGCGGGCGCCGCGGCGGCCGCAGCATGGGCGGGGTCGGTTATTCCGATGGATGAAAGGAGGACTGCGAGGGCGCCGATTACGACGCCGCGAATTGTCCGCATGCTATCCCCGTCGATCGCGCTGAACGCCGGGCAATAGCCCGGCGTTTCAAATCAAGATAATGATGCACGCCACCGTCGTAGGCAAGGCGTGTGGATGGCTTGAAGACGGGGCATTGTCCGGCCCTGTCACTCGGGCTGGGTTGACGGCGACGGCGCCACCGGAGCGTGGTGCTCCGGTGACGCCGCCGAGGTCGTGCGGGTCCAACATTCCTTGCTGTAGTGCGTTGCCTGGTACTAGTTGCGGTGCGTCTGTCCGGACACCGTCGGTCCACCGACCGCCGAAGCGGCCAGGCCGGCCGGCGCGGCGACGGGGAGCTCGAAGGTGCCCGTCACGTCCATCACCATGTGGACCGTGTTCGCCGGATTGAAGACGCTGTAGTTGAAGTTGTTGTCGATGCCGACGTACGCGGCGTTCGCGCGCACCTCGTGCGGGAGAAGGTTGAGGTTGCTGACCAGCGGCCTGTCACCCTCGCCCGACCACAGGGTCAGGTAGGTCGAGTTCGACGGGTCGACGCCGGTCACGTTCGAAACGAGCAGGAAGGTGTTTGCATCGGTGGCCGACGCGGCCGGGAAGACCGTGGTGCTCGCCGGCCCGAGCGCGTGCTGACCGGCCTCGCGGGTGTCGGTGATCCGGGTCGGCGTCATCGGGTGGAACCGAAGACCGCCGAGCGTGCTGTCGTCGTAGTAGCCGAAGATGTCCACGATGATGTCGGTGGTGCCACCGGAGCCGTTGTAGATGCCGATCATCGGCGAGCCTCCGCAGCCGTCCCAGTCGCACGGGGCGGTGGGAACGACGGCGAAGTTGGGCACGGCCACGGTCTTGCCGAAGTTGAGCGTGGATGCGAGCGGCTGCGTGCCGACCCCGTTCCACGCCGTGAGGTAGCCGCCGAGCTTGCCGTTGACAGCGGTGATGTTCACTGCGAAGGCACGCACGTGGCTGTCGTTCGAACCGTTGCCGAAGGTGACGGCCACCCAGACCGGCGAGAGCGGGTCGGCCGGGCCGAAGCCGTCAGTGCGGGTGTCCATCACGCGGCCCGGGATGGTCTGCCGGAAGTTGCCGCCCTTTACGGGAGCGGTGGCGGTGGCGTAGTAGCCGACCACGTCGACGATGACGCTCACGTTGCCGGCCGGGTTGAAGATGTCGACCTGGCCGTTGGTGCCCAGCGGAACCGTGACCGCGTTGGCGCCGGTCCAGCCGGGAGTGAAGTTGAGGTTGGACGCGGTCGGCCGCTCCACCCCGGTCGGGAAGACGGTGAGGTAGCCCGACGAGCTGGGGCCGGTCGCCGTCACGTTGAGCACGACCGTCGAGGCGCCGGTCGTGGGTACACCGCCGCGACCGGTCACCTGCAGGTGCAGGGTCTGGTTCGGTCCCAGAGGTGCCTTGGGTGCGCCGTTGCCCTCGCGAGTGTCGAGGATACGGCTGGGAGAGAGCGGGAAATAGGTGCCTTCAGGCGTGGCCGGATCCACGGCGGCGGCCTTGACCTGTGCCGGGGCCGCGTTGGCCTGAGCCGGCATGATGGCCGCGGTGAGCGCTACGGCTCCGAGCACGCAGCCTACTGTTCGCGTGAGACGCATGTGACTCCCCGTTGTTGGCGCAGCGATGCGCAGAACAGTTGTACGGTAACCATTATGCACATTCCTCCACAAGGGACTGTTCGTATCGAATCATTGCCACATTTGTTTTCGTGGTCGACATTCACCAGGTATTCAGTTGCCAATACCGTCCAGTTCGCACGGTACGTGGCGATCCGAGGCACCCGCGAAGGTCCTTCGCCTGCGTTGCAGCGGCGTTGTAGATCGCATAGACATGACGCGACGGCGCCACCGGGGTCTCATCCCCGATGGCGCCGTCGGTTTGTGCGCCGGTGCTTGCGGACCGGTTGGAACGGGTCAGAAGGTGTTATCCGAGCTGGAGCCGGTATGAGCCGGCCGGTTTCGGCCCGTTCCCGTCGAGCTTCGGTCCGCCTGCGGATCCGCTGGCTTGCAGGGCCGAGCTCCCCTGTAGCTGGAACGTGCCGGCGACGTCGATGACCACGTCAACCGTCCATGCCGGGTTGTAGACGACGTATTTGCCGCCGTCGCCCAGCGCGATGTAAGCCACGTTGGGCCGCACCTCATGCGCTGACAGGTTGAGGTTGCTGACGGTGGGTCGGCTGTCACCGTAGGCGTACAGGGTCAGGAAGGTCGAGTTCGATGGATCCACGCCCGTCACGTTGGCGACGATCGCGGGGGACTGCTGATTGGTCACCGTGTCCGGCGCCTGGATGACCGTGTTGCTGTTCGGTTGGAGCCGGGTGGCGCCAAGGCCGGTACGGGTGTCGGCGATCCGGGTGGGCGTGATCGGGTGGAAGCGCATGCCCTGCCCGGTGAAGCCGTCGTCGTAGAAGCCGAAGACGTCGACGATGACGTGTGTCGTGCCGCCGGAGCCGTTGTAGACGGCGATCTGCGGTAGCCCGGCGCAGTCGGGGCTGATGGTGCACAGTGTGGTCGGGACGACCGCGAAATTGGGCACGGCGACGTGGGGCCCGAAGTTGACCGTGGAAGCGGTCGGGCGCGGGTCTGTCCCGCTCCACGCCGTCAGGTAGCCGCCGGCCGACCCGTCGACCGCGGTGACGTTGACTGCCAGTGCCTTGACGTGGGAGTTGAGGTCGATGCCGTAGTCGAGCGGCACGAAGACGGCGTAGAACGGGTCAAGCGGTCCGAAACCGTCGCTGCGGGTGTCGACGACCCGCGTGGGGGTGTTCAACCAGAAATCCCCACCGGTCGTGGGGTGCGCCGCGGTCGCGTAGTAGCCGACCACGTCCGCGATGACGCTCACGTTGCCGGCGGGGTTGTAGATGTCGACCTTGCCGTCGGTGCCCACCGGAACGGTGACCGAGTTGGCGCCGGTCCAGCCGGCGGTGAAGTTCAGGTTGGACGCCGTGGGCCGGGTGACGCCGGTCGGGAAGACGGTGAGGTATCCCGCCGAGGTCGGACCCGTGACGGTCACGTTGAGCACGACCGCCGAGACTCCGGTCGCAGGTACACCGCCGCGGCCGGTCACCTGCAGGTGCAGGGTCTGGTTCGGTCCCAGAGGTGCTTTGGGTGCGCCGTTGCCCTCGCGGGTGTCGAGGATACGGCTGGGGGTGAGCGGAAAATACGAACCTTCAGCCGAGTTCACGCTGAGCAGGAACCTCGTTGTGCGTGTCACCGCGCTGCCGGTACCGACGATGGTTACGGCATATGTGCCCGACGGCGTGGATGCGCTGGTGCTGATCGACACCGTCGACGAGCCGCCCGAGGTGATCGACGCTGGACTGAACGACGCGCTGGCGCCGCTGGGCAGGCCGCTTGCCGAGAGCGTCATGGTCTGCGCGCTGCCCGACGTGGTCGCGGTGTTCACCGTCGTGGTGGTCGCGCCACCCGGCTTCACCGAAGCGGACGCGGGCGAGGCCGCCATTGAGAAGTCGTTGGACGGCGCGGTGTTCACGACGCGGAGCAGCTTGTTGGGCGAGCCGGTGCCGGGGTCCACCACGACACCGTTGGTGGCGTTGTTGACGAGATAGTCGCGGATCTGCTGTGGTGTCCAGCTCGGGTTGGCCGCCGCCACGAGCGCGGCCGCGCCCGTCACGTGCGGCGTCGCCATCGAGGTGCCGTCGATGGTCTTCGATGCCGTGTTGCTGGTGTTCCAGGCCGACGTGATGCCGACGCCCGGTGCGAAGATATCGAGGCACGAGCCGTAGTTCGAGAAGTACGCCCGGTTGTCGGAGCTGTCCGTGGCGCCGACCGTGATCGCCGCGGCAACCCGGGCCGGAGAGAAGTTGCAAGCGTTCAGCGGGTTGCCGAAGTCGTCGCCGTTGCCGGCGGCGACGGCGTACGTGACGCCGGAGCTGATCGAGGTGTTCAGCGCGCTGTCGAGCGTGGGATCCGCGCCGCCACCAAGGCTCATGTTCGCCACCGCCGGCTTGACCGCGTTGGCCGTCACCCAGTCGATACCCGCTGCCACCTGCGCGGTGGTGCCGCTGCCGTTGCAGCCGAGAACACGCACCGCGACCAGCTGGACGCCCTTCGCCGTGCCGTAGGACGAGCCGCCGACGGTGCCGGCGACGTGCGTGCCGTGGCCGTAGCAGTCGTCGGCGGTGCCGCCCGGAGTGATCGCGTCGTAGCCGGTGGCAGCGCGGCCACCGAAGTCCGCGTGGGTCAGGCGAATGCCCGAGTCGATGATGTACGCATGCACGTTCGAGGCCGTGTTCGGGTACGTGTATGAGCCGTCCAGCGGCAGAGCGCCCTGGTCGACTCGGTCCAGCCCCCACGACGGCGGATTCGTCTGGATTCCGGAGGCCCGATAGACCCCGTTTTGCTGCACGTACTCAACGGCGGCGTCCGCGGCGAGCCGCTCGGCCGCGGCCTTGCTCAGCGAGATCTCGAAACCGTGCAGCGCCTTGTGGTAGAGGTGCCCCAGTTTCCCGCCGTATCTGCCGGTAAGTGCCCGGGCGGCGGCGTCGACGCCCTGCTGCTGTACCGACGGCGAGTCCTTGAGGACCACCACGTAACTGTCCGCGACCACGCTCGCCGTGCCCGCCGGCCGGATGTCTCCGGTCGGCACCGGCGCGGCGAACGCACCGGCATCGGACAATGTGGCAACGAGCAACACCGTCGCTGCCACCGTACCGGCGCGGTACGCCCGCCCTTTGGTTCTTGGGAGTGCCACTCCCGTCCTCCCTCGATGTTCTGTAGACCAGACACACGCGTTCATCACGTCGCGAAGAACGTCCCCAGATGGTGGCGGCGGCCGGGCGGCCCGCCCGCCGAACTGCCCGGATCGTCCGGTGACAGCATCACGGGCGCGCACTCGACGTGACAGAGCGCAACAGGCGCATGCTGGTTCCCCCGATTCGCCGGCTTGATAGGGCGGCGACCTCGGGGGGAGAGTACGAGCACGCGCACCGTGTCGCAAGTGGACGTTCGGTCATCGTGGATGAAGTCGGCGTTTCGCGTCGATCGTTCCCGTCCTCGGTCGCCGGAGCTCCGGATCAGGCCGTGGTGATCGCGGTGATGGTCAGCGTGGCGGAGTACAGGCCGGGCTGGGTTCTCGACGGAATCTTCAGGTCGATGGTGGCGCCGAGCGTGCTGGTGCCCAGGCCTCCCGCCGCCGGCGCGGTCGCCAGGACGCTGCCGGCCGCGAGGCCCGGGGGAGTGCCGGAGGGCAGGGCCGGACCGGCGGTCACATCGTGGGCCGGGTTCTGCGTCGTGACCGTCGGTGCCCAGCCGAGGTAGCCGCCGCTGAACGTGTGGACGCCGTCGGTGAAGTCGCCGAGCTGGCCGGAGACGCTCCAGCCGGGCCGGCTCTGGTCGCGCTCGTCGTGGATCGTCACCGAGCTGAGCTCACCGGTCGACTCGAAGGTGTGGTCGGCCCTGAGCGCGGCGGTGCCCATCTGCACCGGCGTGGTGCTCACCGTCATCGTGAACACGCCCTCGGAGTTCGGGACGTTCACGTTGAGCGTCTCGTCCGCCACAACGGTTTCGTCGACGTTGACGGTGACCGCGCTCGAGGTCGACGGCAGGAACGCGCCGGTGTCGTACGGCGCGAAGGTGGCGGTGATGAGGTGGGTTCCGGCGCCGAGGCCCGTCGTGGAGAACTGGGCGGTGCCGTTCAGCACGGGCACCGGCGGCGCGAGCGGCACGCGGTTGTCGACGAACTGGACGTTGCCGGCCGCCGTGGCCGGCGTGACCGCGGCAGTCAGCGTCACGTTGCCACCGACCGGCACGACCACCAGCTGCGGGCCGGTGATCGAGGTCGAGGTGCTGACGCCGGTACCGCTGGCGCATTGGGTCGGCCCCTGCCGGTCGCATGCCTGCGGCTGCGGATCGTTGGTGGCCAGCGTGTTGCTGCCGTCGGTCGAGAACGTCGGGTTGTTGCAGGTTCGGATGGTGTCCACGGTCGTGGTGGGCACCTGCGCCCCGGGGACGTTGCGCAGCTGCTCGAAGCCGGCCAGCACCAGGTTGATCGGCAGCGCCGAGTAGCCCAGCGCGTTGACCTGGGTCTGCCCTTGGCACAGCGCGTACTTGCCGAAATCGCCGAGAGTGAAGCCCTTGGCGCTGGTGAAGCCGTACTCCGTGGTGGTCGGCAGAATCATGTACGAGTAGGAGGACAGCTCGTACGTGCGCGGGTCCGGGTTCGTGTAGACGTCGGACAGATCCTGGGTGAGATAGGTGGCCCGATTGCTCGGGTCCATGTTGATCTTCGCCTGGAGCAGCGACACGGCGACATGGCCCGCGGTGGGTTCGGTGTAGTAGCCCGCGGCGTTGAGCATCTTGGCGACCGGGAAGCCGGCCTGGATCGCGCTGGAGTACTCGACGAAGCCGATCGCGCCGTTCGCCCCCGCCTGGGCCACGTAGCCGGAGACCCCCAGGTCGCCGGGCTGCCCGACCATTGCGGAGCCGTTCAGCACGGGGTACGCGGAGGTCGGGGTGCACGGGCTGCGCCCGACCGCGGCGCAGTACGCCGTCCAGTACTGTCCTTCGGTCGCCGTCATCCATTTGGTGAACTGGGCGGTGGAGCCCGATCCGTCGGTGCGGACCACCGGCACGATGGCGATGGCCGGCAGGCTCAGGCCGGGGTTGTCGGCGGCGATCGCCGGGTCGTCCCACCGCGTCAGGACGCCGGTGAATATCTTGGCGATGTTCTCCCCGGACAGCCGCAGGTTGGTCACCCGGTGACCGCCGACGTTGAGGTTGTACATGAAGGCCGTACCACCGGCGGTGTCCGGCATGTACGCGAAGCCGCGCTGCGGCGGCGGGTCGGCCTCCACACCGTCCTGGACGCCGTACGGGATATCCGACGCGGCCCAGTCGACGACGCCCTGCCTGAACTTGGCCCGGCCGGTGGTGGAACCGGACCGCTCGTAGTCGACGCGCATGCCGAACTGCGCGACGTTGCCGATCCAGGCATGGATGGCGTTATAGGACCAGGTCGAGCCGGCCCCTGAAATCGGCACGTAGCTCGCCGCCGCCGCCGGCCGCGCCGGCCCGGCAAGGCTCACCACGGCCCCGAGCAGGGCGGCCGCGAGCACCGCCGATCGACGGTACCGCCAGGAACGTTTACACCAATCCACCGCTGCCGGCCCCCGTTCCGGTCGCCGGACGAGCCGAGCGCCCGTCCGCACAAGCTGTGTCGGCGATCGACACTCGACGTGTCGGGTGTCGTCAAGGACCGACGGCGCTCTACAACGGACATGCAGCGGGTGAACATCTCACCGCGCCTTGTACAGACGACCTACCGTGAGGCGATGCGAGCCAGGAGGAAGCCGCGTTCGATCCGCGGCTTGGTCGGGATATTGGCGCTGACCTGGCTCGCCGGCGGATGTTTCCTGCTGGCGGCCAGCCGGAGGATGATCGCTCGAAGTTCGGCTTCATCGGCGCGTTCTTCCTCGTCGCCGGGGCCGTCAACCTCGCCGTGGGGCTCGTCGCACGCTGGAGGGCAGCGGGCACCGGTCGTTGATCGGTGACGATGACACAGCCGAAGGGGCTCGACTTGCAGGTCGGCGACCTCTACGGGCGGCCCCGCGACGGACTCTGCGGCGGGGTCGGGGTCGGCTCCGCCATACCGAGGTCGGCCGGGGTGGCCGTCGGCGCCTGGCGGTGCCTGGCGCTCGCCTCCAGACGAGCTCGCCGCCAGGTGATGATCCGCCGACCGAGCCTGATGAACGGCTGCTCGACCAAGCGGTAGAGCACATCGGCCATCGCCAGCGCGACGAGCGCGACGAGGAACGCCCTGACGTTGCCGTAGTCCAGCACGAACCCGGTGCCGAGTAGCTGGTTGCCGACCTTCACCAGCCACAGCACCGCGGCGCCGGCCAGCACCTGCACCAGGTACAGCGAGTAGGACCGCTCCCCGATGAAGCCCAGCACCCGCGTCGACAGCAGCCAGGTGCCGGGCGAGCGGGCGAGCAGGCCGGGCAGCACCAGGACGACGCACAGCGCGTACCACGGGATGACCTTGACCTCGCCGAAGGTGCGGTAGGCCGGGCCGAGCGCAAGCTGGGCCCCGACGAACCCGAGGGCGAGCGCGGTGCCGACAATCGGGTGTGTGAGGGGTCGAATGATCGCGAACCCCCGCGGATGGTGCGCCAGGATCGCCAGGAGACAGCCGAGCAGGATCGGGATGTAGTGGATGAACAGGTCACGACTGAGCGCCGCGGCCACCGCGGCGGCGGCGATGAGCCCGAACGTCACCCCGAGCCGCCGACCGAGCGAGACGGCCCCTGCGGCGAATGCGGCCAGCGGCCACAACAGGTAGAACTTCTGCTCGATCCCCAGCGTCCAGGAGATGGTGAAGGTTCCGGACGCACTGAACTCGTTCATGAATGTCAGGTAGTAGGGCATCCCGCCGTGCAGGTCACCGATCGGCTGTCCGGGTGGTGCGAAGTAGACCGCCATGGCGATGAGCACCACAAGGTAGACCGGCACGATGCGGAACAGCCGGCGCACGTAGAAATCGGCGAACGAGATGCGGCCCGACCGCTCCTCCTCGCGCAGAGCGAGCGTAGTGATCAGGAAGCCGGAGAGCACGAAGAAGATGTGCACCCCACTGTGGCCGGACAGCCAACGCCAGTCGGTACCCCCGAAGTGGAACATCACCACCATCAGTGCGGCGATGGCGCGCAGCCCGTCGAGCGCCGGAAACCGCCGGAGCGCACGGAACTCGTCATAGGTCATCGACGCCAACGCTGGCTCCTTACCGGACGGGGGCTGGCCGGGACAATCTAGCGAGCCGTCGGCCGCCCGCCAAACCCCCGCTGCCTGCGGACGGAGGACGGAGCTGCGCACATTTCTCGATACCAGGAGCAGCGTCGCGGATTTCCGGGCCGCTCCTGGTGCTGTTCTACCGACCGCTACGGATACGTGATCGGCACGACCTCGACCCGAACGCTCGGGTCGGTTTGCCGGACATGCGCGACCGCCGCTGACACCAACGGCGCGTTGGTGACGAACCGCACCGGGTCGGGGCTGTCCCGAATGAACTGCTCCAACTCCGCCTGGCTCTTGGTCGGCGTCGGCAGAACCCAGAGGGTGTCCCGCCACGCTCGCCCATGGTTGTTGTAGAGCACGGAGAGCCACAACGTCCCGTTGTAGGTGGTCAGCGCGTCGTAACGGCCGTTGACGTACAGCACCGTCACGTAGCCGTCGTTGTGCGGCAGCTTGTCGTAGGTGGCGACGATGGCCTTCGCCGGTGCGACGAAGTTGTTAAGGTCGCGAGCGTATGACTCCCCCCAGCTCCGGCCGTTGGGCGGATACCGGAACCCGTGGCCCGTCGGCCCGCCGAAGAAGATCGCGCCGACGAGCAGGGCCGCCGCGGCAACCGCGGAAGGCGCGAGCCCGGCCAGCCAACGCTGGCGCCGCCGCTTCGGCGCCCGGATCGCCCCCGGCACCAGCATCACCGTCGCGCCCGCGCCGACCAGCAGCACCATCAGCAGCTCGTGCAGTGACTTCTCGTAGTAATACCGGGTGGCGCCGCCGGTGGTGGCCGCGAAGAGCGCCGCGGCGTATGCCACGCTGGTCACCACCCAGACCAGCATCATCCGCCAGGCCGGGCTGCTCCGGGCGGTCCGGCGGATGACCAGCCCAAGCAGGACTGCGGCCAGCAGTACCGTCAGCAGCACGACATTCATCGGCTGGACGCCGCCATCGCGGGTCAGCTGCGTGACCGAGTTTGCCTGGCGCAGGTTGATCAGGGGCGCGAACAGCGCGACCGGGCCGCCGACGAGGATCGCGCCGAGCGTCCAGCGCCAGTACCTCAGCAGGTGGCGGCGGTAGCCGATGGCCCAGATCACCACGACCACCGACGTGCTGAGCAGGAACAGGTAGTAGGTCATGGACACGGTGCACAGCAGTGCCGCGGCCGTCACGATCTGCTCGCGCGGATCGCTCAACGGACGTGCCAGCACCGCGATGAGCAGGGCGAACGGCCCGAAGGCAGCGATCTCGCTGACAAAACCGTGTGTGAAGATGGGGATGCCGTCGCCGAAGAACAGGAAGCCGGTGACGATCGCGGCCACGGGCAGAAAGGCCCACCCACGCAACCGCTGCCCGCCCACCCACCGGGCGGCCCACATGACGCAGGCGATGCTCAGCGCGAGGGTCAAGCCATACAACAACGCGAAGTTGTGCAAGCGGGTGAGCGGCGTGCCATAGCTCGAGCCGGAGTGGACGAAGTTGTTGACGAGCACGAACGTAAAATGCGCGCCCTGCGGATAGGTGGCGAAGCCCGACTGGAGCGGCACCGCCATCTCCGATTGGTGGAACGCAAGCAGGCCACCGGTGCGGTAGATGTTGTCGTAGATGCCGAAGTGCCGAGCGGCGTCCTCGCCGAGCGCGAGCACCTTCAACGCGGCGGTCGGGCTCGGCGCGAGCGGTCGCAGGACCAGCACCGCCGCCAGGATCGAGGCACCGGCCAGGACCACATCAGACGGGTCGATCCGGGCCGGCAACTTGGGCCGGCGCCCCGTGATGACCGCGATCAGGACCAACGTAGTGAGCGCCGTCCCGGCCACCGGCACCGGCTCGAGACCCCATGGCCAGACCGAGAACAGCAGCGCGGCGAGGCTGACCCCGCCACTGAGCACGGCGAACGCGATCATCAGCCGGTCGAGCAAGGTCCGGCCGGCGCGAAGCAGCGATGCCGTACCGACCCAGACGAGCACCGGCAGCACCACGTCGAACCCGACCAGGTGGGTCGCGACCGGGACGGCCCATGCGGCGATGACACCGACCAGTCCGATCCGCACCCGCAGGAGCCGGCCGCGGCCGGCCGACGCTCGACCAGCCTGATCCCGGCCCGGCACCTGACGTGCGCCGGGTCGGCCATCGTGGTCCGACGGTTCGGAAGACGCTCGCCTGCCCTCCTCGAATACCGGCGCGGTCACCGGAGCGCTCCCCCACACAACGCAATCGACGTGTCCATAGGGATTGCTCCTGATTCTTCGACCTAACGTCCGGATCGACCGTCGCCCACCGAGTTGAGTGACATCCCGATCACCGAGCCCGGCAGAGTTTACGAGTCGCCGACCTGCTACGGAAGACCGATCCGTTCAAGAAACGTTAACCCTTGCGCCAGAGAGCCCATCGCTGGTTCGGATCGCTCACCACGAGCCGGAAGCCGTACCGCTGGCCGTCCCAAGTCTCGAGCTTGGCGCTCTCCGGCGGGTCATATGGCGCGATGACAACGTTCGCACCGCTCGGTGGGGTCGGGTCCACCGTCTGGTCCCAGATGAGCAGCGGAGTCCAGTAGATCTCGCGCATGTGGTTGTACTGGAGGAACCAGACGACCTGCTGTTTCGCGAACGCGACCCGATCACCTTCGTGGACGTAACCGTCACGGACGATGAGCGGCGTGCCGGGACGGTACTGGTTGACCTCCATCGCCGTGCTGATCTTCTGCGTCGCGACCACCATGTTGGCGGCGACCACCAGCCCGATGCCGGCCATTGCCAGCGGCAAGCCCCAGCGAGGACGCCGGAGAAGCACGACGATCCCGGCCAGGAGGACCACCGCGACAATGGTGGGCTTGGTGACCGCGATGTGATCCCATTTCCAGCCCATGAAGGACAGTTCCGGCGAGTCGAAGCTGAGGAACCTGCCGTAGCCGTGCACGCGGGTCCGGATCGACACGACCGCACCGGTGAGCAGTGTGAACGCGGCGGCGTAACCGCCGAGCGTCAGGGCCTGGCGGCGGGTCTTGGCCGACAGCAGCGCGGTCAGGCCGATCAGCAGCCAAAGCGGGAACAGCATGTGGATGTAGCGCGCGTAGGCGTAGTAGTTGATCCGGTTGTCGCCGGGCGGCAGCGCGGCCGAGCTGGTCAGCGCGATGAGCAGCGTGGTGAACAGCGTCGCGGTCACGATGATCCGGCGGGCCGCGGAGGATGCGTCGGTGAGCTCGACCCGCAGCGCCCGCAAGCGGGTCAGCGGCAGCACCGCCGTGATGATGCCGATCGCGCCGAGGCCGAACGTGCCGACACACAGATACCAGAGCTGGCCGTCGGCGGTGCCCAACAGCCGGCCCAGGCCACTCAACGTGGTGAACGCCTTGATGGTGGTGTTCGTCGGGCTGTTGCCGGCGGTGTCGATCGCGTTGGCGCTGACGGCTTTCAGGATCGGGTCGAGGGTCATCACGACGCCGGCACCGGCGATCGCGGCGAGGGTGGTCGCCCAGCCGCTGCGCCGCAGGAGCAGCACTGTGATGATCAGCAGGACGTGGACCAGCACCACCATGGTGCCGCGGATGTGGGTGACGAACAGCAGGCCGGCCATCGCGCCGGAACCCAGTGCGCCGAGCACCCGCACGCGGGCCGTGGTGCCGGCCAGCCAGGTGTGGGCCAGCACGAGCCAGGCGATGACCATGGTGCCGAGCACGGAGTCGGTCAGCGCGAACTGCGAGTAGAAGACGACTGCCGGCATCGCCGCGGCGACGAAGGCTCCGCCGAGCGCCGTACGCGCCGACAGCGCGAGGGTCCGCCGGGCGTAGAGATACAGCAGGGGGAAGACCAGCGCGTTGAGCACGGCGTTGATGACGAGCACGCTGCGGTACACCGTGAAGGTGTCCTGGGTGAACCAGTACACCGGGGAGATGAGCATCGGATAGCCCATGCGCCGGAACGTCTCGTTGTCTGTGGTCTCACCACCGGCGCCACCGGCCAGCACGCGGGCGGCCACCAGGTAGCCGTCCTCGTCAGCGTGGGCGGCGGGAACGTTGAGGTGCCGCGACAACCACACCCGCCAGCCGACCTGCAAGAGGTAGCCAACGATGACGGCGATGACGACCCACCGCCCGCTGAGCTTCCGGCGAGCGGTATCCGACTCGACCGCGGGCTGATCGGAACTCGGGTCCTGCCCGGTTCGTAATGCCGTTGATGTGGGCCCGTCCGACGGGCTCACGATCACCTGGGCTGGGTCCTGCTGCGAAGGCTTCGCCGCCGCGGCGTCAGCGTGCTGACTTACCATCGTCCCCTCGACATGTCGCGGATTGTGGCTCGCCACCGGCCAGGCTTGCACCGCTCGGAGCGGCCAACGCTACCACAATTGGGTTGGTGGGCTTCGTCGGCTCGTGTCCTGGTTTGCGTGGAAGGCTCGTGCCTGGTTTGCGTGAAAGTGTCGGGTCGGGATGTCGGCCCGGGCCGGCTCTGGACGGCTTCCCGGGCGATCCGGCCGCAGGCCGCGCCGGGGGGCGGCCATGGCCCGGCAACACCGACACGACCGTGTCACCGGTTGGGCGGAACGGCGTGCACGATGTGCACCTTGTCCGGGTACTTGGCCGCCAAATACTCGGCTGCCTCAATGTTCGATTTGGCCCGGGGGTCACCGTATGCCGATCGGCTGACGCCAGGCTGCGCCGACGCCCGGACCGGGTGGTCCGGATCCAGCACGAGGAAGCTGGCCTGGGGATCGAAAACAAAAAATCGGATCGGTACCGGGCTGTCCCGCACCAGGGTTTCCAGAGATTCGAGCGTCTTCGGCGTTCGCAGCGGGTCCTGCCACAGGTACCAGACTTGCGCGTACCGGTAGTTGCGTTGCATCACGGATGCGTAGGTCGACGCGTACCAGTTTCGATACGGCGAACTCATGAGGTCGACATTCATCATGCCGCCGCCGTCCGGAAACATTCGAGTCATCAGAATCGCATCACGCGCGCCATCGGGTGAGCCTCGCTCGAGCGCGGCCGCCAGCCGCAGCCCGTTGCTGAAGGGCCGGTCGTGCCAACGGCCACCGGCCACGATCAGCGCGATGACCAGTGGCAGCACCACGGCGAAGGCGGGCACCGTGCGGCGCGGCAGCATGCGGGCCAGCCCGCCAAGACCGACCAGCGCCACGATGATGACCAGGTGCAGGGTCTTCTCGAAGTAGTAGATGGTGCGGCCGATGGTGATCAGTTGGTATGTGGCGACAGCCGCCGCCATCGCACCCGCGACCACGACACCCAGCGCCGCATTCCGGTTTCCCGGTGCCCGCAGGCCGCCTCGCCGGGCCAGGCAGAGCAGCGCCAACGCGATGAGCACCAGCGTCGCCGGCCGGTCGGTGACCTGAGCGGTGCCGGGCAGGGTGAGCTGGTAGCCACTGGCCGCCTTCGCGTTGAGCAGAGGGGTCAACAGCACCGGAGCCGCGATGAGCACCGCGACCAGCCATGCCACCGGACGGCGCCAGAGCCGTTCCCGCCATCCCCAGATGCCGACCATGACCACCGAGTACGGCAGGAAGAGGTGGTAGCTGAACGAGACGCCGACCAGTAGGAGCGCCATCGTGGCGAGTTGCTCACCGTAACTGGCCAGCGGGCGGGCGACCAGCGCGGTCAGCAGTGCCGCGAGGGCGAGGCCTACCAGTTCGTTCGGGAATCCGCGAGCCAGCACCGACACCGGGTCACCGAAGAACAGCCAGGCGGCGATCAATCCGACCGTGGCAAGCAGTCGGACCGGGCTCGCGCCGGTTCCGGCGACCCGGCGCGCACCCCACAGCACCGCCAGCATGAGGAACACGAAGGCGGCCACGCAGAGCCAGACCATCACGTTCATCGAGACCGTGCCATCGACCGCCGCCGTGTCCGACGAGCGGATGAAGTGGTCCAGCACGACGAAGGTGAAGTGGGTACCTTGCGGATAGTTCCGGATGCCCTCAGCGAGATCGGCCGGCGCATACCGCAGCGACTCCTGCGGGTTGAGGAAGGCGTAGCCACCGACCCGGCCGATCATGTCGAACAGCAGGAAATGCCGGGACATGTCCTCGCCGGGGATCAGCATGCCGAGCCGGCCACCCAGGTCGCGCAGCACGAACGGCTCCAGGGCCAGCGCCGTCGCAGCACCGAAGCCGACGGCCAGCACCCAGTCCCGCGCTCGCCAGCGACCGGGCCGCGCCGGTCGGCGGCCGGTGAGCAGCGACAGCAACACCAGGACAGTCAGGGCGAACCCACCGACCGCCACCGGGTGCAGGTGCCAGGGCCAGACCGAAAACAACAGTCCGGCCACGCAAACCGCCGGGAACAGCTGGGCCAGGCTGACCACCAACCGGTCGAACCATCCGGCCGTGCCCCGCTGCAGGCTGGCCAGACCCCCCACGACCAGGACGAGCAGCAGGATGTCGGCGTGGATCAGATGGGTTGCCAGCGGCAGCAGCCAGGCCAGCGCGAACGCGGCCAGCCAGCCTAGCGGCGCCCGCGAACGCCGGGTCGGTGCCGGGCTGGTCGTGACGGTGTTGCTACCGGAGGTGACGGCGGTCAAGGGAGGGGCTCCTTGAGAGAGTCAGGCGCGGATCAACGCAAGCAGCAGGACGATGCCGGCACGGCCGAGGTAGATCGATGCCTTGAGGGGCGAGTTGCTCGGGGTGCCTGCCATGCGTGGCCGCATGGCTACCGGAATCTGAGTGATCTTGTACTTCATCCGGGCCGTCCGCACCAGGACTTCGATGGTGTCGCCGAGATACTCGGCCGGATACCAGTTGGCGAACAGCTCGATGAGCCGGCGGTTGCACGCGCGGTGCCCCGACGTGGTGTCGGTGAGCCGGGTGCGGGCCAGCCGGGAGATCACCAACGACAGCAGCCTCATCGCCCACTTCCGGGGCCCCTTGACCGCATATCCACCCTCGCCGGCAAAACGGGCGCCAATGACGAGATCGTTGTCGTCGAGCGCGTCCACGAGCTTCGGAATGTACCGCGGGTCGTGCTGACCGTCGGCATCCACCTGGATGGCCACGTCGAAACCGTGATCACGGGCATACCGGTAGCCGGCCCGCATGGCGCCGCCGACGCCCAGGTTGTACGGCAGTCGCGCGACGATCGCGCCGGCGGACGCGGCCCGCGCCGAGGTGTCGTCAGTGGAGCCGTCGTCGACCACGATCACGGACACCCCGGGCAGTTCGCCTTTGACCTCCGCGACGACCTCCGCGATCGAGCCCGACTCGTTCCATGCCGGGATGATGATGAGGACGCGCTTACCGTTGATCATCACTGCACTCCCGCTCGGTGCGAATCAGCGCCATGTCTTCCGCGAGAGTCCTGGTCTCTTCCTCGAGGGGGCTGACTTCCCAGCTCAGGTGCACGCACAGGAGCAACAGGAACACGGTGCCGAGGAGGAGCACCACGCTGACGCCGGACGCGATGCCGATGGACGCCGCCACTGTAACGGCGAGCGAGCGTCGGAAAATACCCGAGCGGCAGCACCATCTCCTGGAGTTGCCGCCTGCGCAACGGTTCGTTCATGTAGCCGAGCGCCGCGAGCGCGGCCAACCGTGGTGGCTGTCGGCCACCACGCGGACCGCCGCCGCGTCGGTGATATCCAGGCCGGCCTTCATCGACGATGCTCACCGGCGGTCACTCGCCGACCGCAGACTGGTCTTCCTGAGCGGAGCGCTTCATCCGGCTCGATGTGCCGGGTGAATCGGGTTACTTGCCCCGGGTGAAGTGGTCTGAGAAGGTGACACGGTGAGTGAGACCTTGAAGGCCTCCGGCGGCAAGACCGAAGGCGTCGACTACACCGACCGTCTGCAGCGCCTCAGTGGTGCCGGTTGGAAACGGGCACTGAACGTGCAGGCCCCGTACCGGTGGAACATCCGCCGGCTCGACCTGGGCTTCACGCTCGACGTCGGCTGCGGCATCGGCCGCAACCTCTCGCACCTTGACGGTAACGGCGTGGGCGTGGACCACAACGCCACCTCGATCGCGGCTTGCCGGGCGGCCGGCCTCACCGCGTTCACCATCGAGGACTTCTTCAAGTCCGAATACGCCACTCCCGGGCGCTTCGACGCGATCCTCGGCGCGCATTTGATCGAACACGTCGAGGAAGACCAGGCCAAGGAGATCATCGCCTCCTACCTGCCGTTCCTTCGCTCGGGCGGGCGTGCCGTCTTCATCACGCCGCAGGAGCGGGGCTTCGCCAGCGATGCCACTCATGTCAGGTTCTCGGGCTTCGACGAAGTCGGCAAGATCTGCACCGATCTGGGACTTACCCTGGACCGGCAATACTCGTTCCCGTTCCCGCGCCCGACCGGGAAGGTCTTCACCTACAACGAGTTTGTGACTGTGGCCCGCAAGCCGTGAAGTTCCGTCAGCTGTCGGTCGCCGGCGCCCAGGAGATCACCTCCCGCACAGCGCGGTGATCCCCGCGGCCCTACTGCTTCGACCACCTCGCGTGCGCGGTGTCGTCCGTGGCATCCACTTCGCCGACGTCCCGGCCGGACAGGTTCACCGACCGACCGGGAGAGCATGGCGGCCTCGTGTTTCATACACTTCGCGCGTGACACGACCCACCCCCGACACCACCGTCCTCGGCGAGGCCCCCCGCGCCAGCGTTTCGACCGGCAGGCACGCACGGGTGACTGACACGTCCGAGATCCCGGTCGTGCCCGTGGAGCCATCGGCCGGCACGCCGGGCCGACTGGCCATCGTCCGCGGTTGGTACGGCGGGTCACTGTTCGCCGGCGCCAGCACCTGGCTGCTGTGCATGTGCAACGCGATGCTGCTCACGTACTTCGCGCATCTGCTCAAGCCCACGCCGACCAGCTGGAAGGTGCTGGTCGGCGCCTGGGGGCAGTGGGACTGGGGCTTCTACCGCATCATCGCCACTGACGGCTACGACGGGATGTACACCCCGCAGGACACTCGCATCGGGGCGTTCTTCCCGCTCTACGGTCTGCTGGTCCGCTGGTTCGATTGGGTGGTGCCGGGGCCACCGGTCTTCGCCGGGCTGGTCGTCTCCAGCCTCGCGCTGCTGGGCATGCTGGTCATGCTGCACCGCTTGGTCAGCCGGGAGTTCGACGAGCGGACCGCGAACCGGGCGATGGCGGTGCTGGTCGTGTTCCCGACCGCGTTCTTCCTGGTCGCGCCGTACCCCTCGGGGCTGATCCTGTTCTTCTCCATCACCTGCGTCTACGCACTGCGAACTGGGCACTGGTGGATCGCCGGTGTCTTCGCCGCGCTGGCGTCGGGCACCCGCGCCTCCGGGGTTCTGCTCGCCGTGCCGTTCGCCTACGAATACCTGCGCCAGCACGAGTTCAAGCTACGACGGTTCCGCTGGGACGTGCTGGCGATCGGACTGGTGCCGATGGGGCTGGTCGCCTACGCGGCCTACACGCAGCACGTCTACGGCGACGCGCTGCTGTTCAGCCACGCCCAAGCGAACTGGGGCCGGCACTTCGCCGGTCCGTGGGTGTCGATCGGGGACACGATCCACGGGGTCGCGACCACGCCGATCTCCGTCAACCAGGTGAACGTGCTGAACCTGGGGGCGGTGCTCCTGACAGGAGCGCTCCTGACGCTGTCCTTCGTCGGGCCATGGAAGCTCCCCAGGCACCTGCTGGCCCTCCCGCTGCTGGGCATCATGCAGTGGTTGTTCATCGTGAGCTTCCCGACCGGGCCCGAGCCCACCGGCCGCCTGCCATCGGCCTCCCGGCATGTGCTGGAGATCTTCCCGGCGTTCATCTTGCTGGCCCGAGTAGCCCAACGGCGATACCTCGCGCACGCCTACTTCTACCTGGCGCTCACCGTGCAGGGCGCCGTCACGATCCACTACCTCAACAGCGGCTGGATCGCCTGACTCGGCCGGGCCCGTGATGGGCTCCCGGCGGCGTCGTGCGCGAGAAAGGGACCAACAGTGACAGTCAGCGCCACCGAATCAGCAGAGCAACTCGGCGACACTCCCCAACCCCGCGCCGGTGGCCGCATTCCTACCCTGCTCGCGACGCTCTTCCCAACACCGGCCCGCTCCACGCCGACCCGCTGGTGGCTGGGAGCACTCGCCGCTGTCGCGGCCGTGGCCGGTTCGCTGGGCCGGGTCGGCGGACACGGACCGTTCGACACGGTGTGGATCGAAGACGCCGCGCTGTTCCTCGACCAGTCGATCAACGAATCGTGGAAGCACACCGTCTTCCGCCCGCACAACGGCTACTGGCACATCGGCCCCCGGACGCTGACCGAGGTGGCGGATCTGTTCCCGCTGGCGTATATGCCGGCCGCGATGACGATCCTCGCCGCGATCATGCTGTCCTGCTTCGCGTTCGTGGCGTACTTCGGCAGCCGGACGTTCTTCGAAAACAAATGGCTGCGGCTCATGATCGCGGCGCCCGTACTGCTCATCCCGGTCGGACAGAGCCAGATGCAGGTGGATCTGGCGACGCTGCACTTCCCGGGCCTGTACGCGATGTTCTGGCTCTGCTTCTGGCGGCCCACCACGCACACCGGCAAGATCGCCGCACCGCTGATCACCACATATCTTGTCTTCAGCAGCATCCTCAACGTGTTGTTCGCGCCGCTGCTGCTGCTGCGTGTCGTGGCGGTGCGGGACTGGACGACCCGGCTCATCGCGCTGGCATACACGGCCGGTATGGCGCTCCAGCTCGGCGGGGTTGTCACCGGCTACAACCAACGTGAATCCGGGGTGCCGAACTACAACCCGGTCTGGCTCCTCAGTGAATACGTGCGTGTCGCACTGCCACGCGCCTTCTTCGGCGAATACTGGGCCGGCTTCAACACCATCCGCCCGCATTGGACGCTGGTGGTCGCCGCCCTCGTCATCCTGCTGGCCGCGCTGTTCGTCGCGGTACGGGGTTCGAGTCGTCCGGCGTGGGCGCTCGCCGCAGTGGCGTTGGTCCTGAGCGTGGTCAACTTTGCCGCGCAGGTGGGCTCGATGGGCTGGATCGAGCCGCGCTACGTAGCCGTGCCGGCCCTGCTGCTGTACGTCGCTGTGCTGGCTCTGATTCGACCCAATCCCGGCACTCGGGCATGGGCACCAGCCGGCCGGATCGCCACGGTCGCCGTGATCAGCTTTGCGCTGCTCCTCGGCTCGGTTTTCGCCGTGAACTATCGCAGTCCCTCGTTCCGCGCCACCGGACCGTCCTGGCAGTCCGCGATGCAGGGCGCCGAGGTAGCCTGCAACGCCGACCCGAACCTCAAGTCTCACCGATGGACCTACATCTGGTGGTACGTCGACTTCCCATGTAAAGACTTCCGTCGATAATCCTTCGCGGGCTCGGCCCGCGCCGAGCGCCGGTATCGAATCTCGGCCTTCCAGGAGGGGCAGCGCGTGTCAGACGAAAGTGCATCGGCAGGCTTCACCACCGACGTCGTGGTGATCGGTGGGTGCGGGCGGGTCGGATTGCCGCTCGGCATCGCCCTGGCTTCACGAGGCCTGCAGGTCACCCTGTACGACATCAACGAGGCCGCGGTCGCGGTGGTCAACGAGGGACGCCTGCCCTTCGACGAGGAGGGTGCGGCCGAACCGCTCGCCACCGCCGTCGCCGAGGGCCGGCTCGTCGCCAGCACCGACCCGGCGAGCGTCGCGTCGGCGGAGCACCTCGTCGTCATCGTGGGCACCCCGGTCGACGAGCACCTCAACCCGAACATCGCGGCGGTCCCCGCGGCGATCGAGCGGTGCGCGGACTACCTGCGCGACGGGCAGCTCATCGTGTTGCGCAGCACCGTCCACCCGGGCGTCACCGCGCTCACCGAGAAGCTGATCAAGCGGCTCGGGGTCAAGGCCGACGTCGCGTTCTGCCCGGAGCGCATCGCTGAGGGCAAGGCCATGACGGAGCTGTTCGAGCTACCGCAGATCGTCGCCGCTCGTACGCCCGAGGCGACCGAGCGTGCGGAGAAGCTCTTCCGCAACCTGGCCGACCAGATCGTGCGGCTCGAGCCCGAGGAGGCCGAGCTCGCGAAGTTGTTCACCAACACCTGGCGGTACATCAAGTTCGCCGCGGCGAACCAGTTCTGGATGATGTCCAACGACTTCGGTCTGGACTTCGAGCGGATCCGGCACGCGATCCGATTCCAGTACCCGCGGGCCACGGACATGC